>JALHRM010000037.1 GCA_022841445.1 Candidatus Saccharimonadota bacterium | reverse complement strand
CTGTCTCAACCTTTTCTAATTGTCCGATCAGTCGCTTCAAGCGATCACTAATTTTTTTCATAGTGCATAGTATACCCCCTGGGGGTATACTATGCAAGTGGAGATATGCTATGCTGTTGCCACATTAGCTTATTGAATTAATTTTGGATCACACATTTATGTACGAACTCGCAATTATTGGTGGCGGACCAGCCGGTATCGCCGCTGGGGTCTACGCTTCGCGAAAGCAGCTCACTACCCTCTTTATCACCAAAGATTGGGGTGGCCAGAGCACCGTCTCAACTGAAATCCAAAACTGGATCGGTACACCAGCCATTAGTGGCAGCGCTCTAGCCGCTGACCTGAAGCGCCACCTCGAAACCTACGCCGGCGAGTTTGTCACTATTAAAGATAACGTCACCGTAACTGCAGTAACAAAAGACAGCGAGGGTTTTTTCACTATCACTCTAAGTAACGGCGAAGCCTACACCGCCAAGACCGTCCTTGTAGCTTCTGGTTCAAAGCGTCGTCAACTCCCTGCCCTGCATGCTGATCAGTTTGAGCATAAAGGCCTCACCTACTGCGCGAGCTGTGACGGCCCCATCTTCTCTGGGCAATCAGTGGCGGTTATTGGTGGCGGGAACGCTGCCTTTGAGACCGCTGCCCAGCTCCTCGCGTATACGAAAGACGTTACCCTCCTCCAACGTGGCGAAACCTTTAAAGCTGATCCGGTCACAGTTGAAAAGGTCCTCTCTCATCCCAATATGAAAGGTATCCTCAATGCTGAAGTATCAGAAATTGTTGGCGATAAATTTGTATCTGGACTCAAGTACAAAGACAAAACCACCGGGACAGAGGTAGACCTACCCGTAACCGGAATCTTT
This sequence comes from Candidatus Saccharimonadota bacterium, assembly GCA_022841445.1. Lineage (GTDB taxonomy): Bacteria > Patescibacteriota > Saccharimonadia > Saccharimonadales > UBA10212 > JALHRM01. The sequence goes on along the minus strand of JALHRM010000037.1, from coordinate 161 downwards.
ATTGAAATTGGTATGATTCCCAACACCAGTTACCTCGGTGAACTCGTACCGCACGACGAGTACGGGCGAATCAAAATTGATCCCTGGACCCAAAAAACCGAAACGCCTGGTATCTGGGCCGCTGGTGATTGCACCAACATCCTCTATCACCAAAACAACAT
>JALHRM010000036.1 GCA_022841445.1 Candidatus Saccharimonadota bacterium | reverse complement strand
AGTGTTTCCAGCATATAGCCAGATTTAAATCTCTATTTTGGTTGTTTGGACAAAAAGATAATATATTCGCATTCGACTTACGTTCAGAGTCTATAGAGAGAGACAGCTTGGTTGTCACCGTGATATGTCATCACAGTCAACTGTCTCACGACGTTCTGAACCCAGCTCACGTAGCACTTTAACGGGCGAACAGACCGACCCTTGGGACCTTCTCCAGCCCCAGGATGTGCTGAGCCGACATCGAGGTAGCGAACCGCACCGTCGCTATGGACGCTCGGGTGCGACTACTCTGTTATCCCCGGAGTAGCTTTTATCCATTAAGCTCCTGCCGATTCCATATCGGCATGGAGGATCACTAAGACCTACTTTCGTACCTGCTTGAGCCGTCGCTCTTGCAGTCAAGCACTCTTATACCTTTACGCTTACACCACGATTTCCATCCGTGGTAAGAGTACCTTTGTGTCCCTGCGTTACACTTTGGCAGGGTACCGCCCCAGTAAAACTGCCAAACTGACACTTTCCCCGGACCCGTCTAGGGCCCTTGGGTAAGATGAGTGATATTTCAAAGGGAGGTGTTTCATTGTCGCCCGAAGGCTCCCTCCTACACTAAACAGTTAAAACATCCCCATCAATGCCAGCCTACAGTAAAGCTTCACGGGGTCTTTTTGTCCTGGTGGAATTAGGCCGCGTCTTCACAGCCACCGCAATTTCGCCGAGTGAATCGTTAAGACAGTTATTAGCTCGTGACGCCATTCGTGCGGGTCGGAACTTCAGTTATGCATTTATTTTCATAAATGATCAGACTATATATTCACCTTATTCATGTACTTTAGGAAATTGAATTGCATTTATATTGCTTCCCGCATGGAGTCATCAAAAAATTTGATGAATGCATATAAATTGTAAAGGTTTTCATTGCCATGTTTTTAAAAATAAGGGCTGGCGTGTTATACCACTTGGTATCTCTCCTTTCGGATCAGTCGTTACGGGGTCAATTCCAAAATGGAACGACTTCCCTCGGTATTAGCATATCTAAAACTATTAAATAGATTTAGCCTTCACCGATATAAGCCAGTTTACTTTAAATATATCACTATATTTTCGGGCAAATTCCGTTATTTACCCGACAAGGAACTTC
>JALHRM010000035.1 GCA_022841445.1 Candidatus Saccharimonadota bacterium | reverse complement strand
GTGCCACGTGCAAGAATATCTGCTTTTACATCTGGGGACAGTGGCACTTTGCGCATATGAACATGTAGAATTTGCTCGCGTCCGCGTATATCAGGCAATGGCACCGTTACCTGGCGATCAAAACGACCGGGACGCAACAAAGCTGGATCCAATACATCGGGACGGTTGGTTGCAGCAATTACAATTACACCCATAGCTCCTTCAAAACCATCCATTTCTACCAGCAGCTGATTAAGTGTTTGCTCGCGCTCATCGTTCCCGCCACCCAAACCAGCGCCACGTTGGCGACCTACTGCGTCAATTTCATCGATAAAAATGATGCAGGGTGCATGCTTCTTGGCCTGTTCAAACATATCGCGAACTCTGGATGCACCCACGCCGACAAACATTTCGACGAAATCTGAGCCAGAAATGCTAAAGAACGGTACCTGGGCTTCTCCAGCAATAGCCCGAGCCAGTAATGTTTTTCCTGTTCCCGGACTACCTACCATCAATACGCCGCGAGGAATACGTCCACCCAGTTTCTGGAACTTTGTGGGATCGCGCAGAAATTCAACCAGTTCGGCAACTTCTTCTTTAGCTTCCTCGCAACCGGCTACATCATTAAAAGTTACTGTATTGGTTGATTTGTCTAGCATACGTGCTTTACTTTTGCCGAATGAGAAGGCACCACCATTACGTCCGCCACCTTGCATTTGGCGCATGAAAAAAATCCATACGGCAATCAGCAGAAGCATTGGGAACCATGAAATGAAAATACTCATCATCATGGATGGTTCTTCTTCCGGTTTAGCTTCAACAATAACGCCAGCTTTCAATAAATCGCTCACCATCCAAGGATCGGATGGTGCGTATGTTGTAAAGCGCCGACCATCAGACTTTGTACCTTTGAGTGTACGTCCTTCGATAACAACTTTTGCGATTCTGCCTTGATTCAATTCGGATATGAATTGCGAGTATTCCATGGGTACTTGCGTCGGTTGACGAACGCTGAATTGATTAAATACAGTCATCAACACTAGTGCAATTACCAGCCAAATGGCCATGTTTTTAATTAAGTTATTCAAGATAGCTCCTTGGTTTGCACCTAAAAATCATCGATTAGTCATTCTAACTCGATTTTGTTTACTATAACAGAATAGTTCGTTTTTAATAAATGTGCTATC
>JALHRM010000034.1 GCA_022841445.1 Candidatus Saccharimonadota bacterium | reverse complement strand
ATGATAGTAAGCAACTGATTAATTGAACACTGAATAAAAGTAAGAACAGATGCTAACACATGAGTAGTATAGCAAGTAGGACACAGTAAGGATGGTGGTAATAAGGTGGTGGGATGCGTAGTAATGTTCGATATGTGGGATATTGTGGGATATTGTGGGATAACTATACAGACTACAAAAATTACACTCAGACGAACGAAAACAAAATAGCCTACCGTCCATAGGTAGGCCACTACTCTTAGTCTTTCTGCTCTTTCACCCAGCCTTGATTATGTATCGTCCACCTCCATAGTAGTAGACCATGCCCAGCATTACAGTGATGTTACCATCCTGGCTGGCCTCTACTGCTAGATCAAAGGCTATCCTTTGAGCTTCGGAAAGGCCCCCATAGACCGTTCGATTGTACTCTGGAATATCTCCGTCGAACATGTGCCAGATTTCGTAGTTCATCGGATTACCTTCACCATAAAATCACCTTCGCCATAGTCGAAAACGGTATGAACGATCACACAAGGCTTTTGGGCGTGTAGCATAGCCAGTGTATAAGCCTCAATGTGCGCTTGTCGTTCATAGCTATCATCACTTTCGCCTGCAATACGAACTACAGTTTTATGATAGCGTGCTGGCGACAATCTGTCAGTATGCCATATTTCGCACTTCATGCTTTTGCTTCCTTCATGTACTGATCGATCATATCGAGCTTGCGCGTAGCCTTAGCTTCGGTGGTCAATCGTCGTACTTCATCAACGACGATCTTTGAGTCCCAACCATATAGACCGGAGAGGAAGCTTTGCAGGGCGACGATTTTGGCATTAAGTAGTCGGTCGAACATGTCGGTTACTCCTGTTTGGTTACTTGTATCCATCATACGATGGATACATTAGCCGCACATGAGAGGAACATTAGCCCTTGATGAGAGACTGATTTTCCTTGAAAGATGCGAACATCTTTTGAGTGTACCGCTTATACAAACGAACGTTTGTATAGCCCAACGCATTCAGCCATTTTAGGGCTACCTCGCATTCTTCTGGCGTAGCTGGCGTTGTACTTGCTATCACCATAGGAAGATCAGTAGCGCCATGACCATCCCAGCCATAGGAGGTTACAAGATACCCTGTAGAGTTGGCAGGCATAGTCGGGAACAGTACGACGATTTCGCCTTGAAACTTACGAACGATAACCGGAAGCATAGTACCCCACCTTGTGACGTTATGATACAGAAAGTTGATAGTTCGGATGAATGACG
>JALHRM010000033.1 GCA_022841445.1 Candidatus Saccharimonadota bacterium | reverse complement strand
AGCGATGTGGAAAACGAAGACCTTTGGATTTTACAAAGCGTCAAAACAACCAACGACACTTTAGTTTTTGCCGAAGGTTCTCTAGTTTCACCAAATATGCCTTTGGAAGAAGAAGGCTCTGCTGTTGAAGGCAGTGCAACTGAAGCTGTTCCTGTCGATGGCACAGCAGCACCAGGAATTGAAAATGCGGCACCATCAACTGGAACTTCACCTTCCGGGACATCTGCTACTGACAATCCACCCGCTCCTGCACAAAATTAATTTTCTTTAAAAGGGATGTTTAATGCCGATCCCAACCGAATTTATTTCTATTGATGAAGAGGGATATCCTCTCAGCGGAGAGCTGCGCATTCAAGACGCCGAACTTGGCGGTCTTCTATTGTCTTCACTGAAAATTCATCCCAGCGGAAGCCTTGTTTCTTATTTTGGAGAAACAGAAGTACTCGTTGAAGCTTTTGATGAACCCTACGTGGCCCAGCAAGTTTATTTTGAACACTCCATGTGGACCATTTTACTGCCCTATCAGACTGAACTAACTTTTAAGTTAGAAAGTCTTTCCGTAGACGAGTGGGACCGCTTTCACGGCTACGCCGAAAACGGAATTCCTTTCGTCATGAGCCGCAAAGCCCAAGCCCTTTTTTTTGAAGCCCTGGAAGGCTTTGACGATGACTCCATCACATTTCAAGGGAAAGAGTACGCAGTCCCCGCGTACTGGAGCGAAAATAAAAAAATCGAAAAACCAGATCACTGGAACAAAGTTTATAACGACGAAAAAAATCCTGGCTGGAATCTAGGTGAAGCCGCACCAGCACTGGTTGATATGCTTCCGCGCCTCAAACTTCCGCGCTCACGCATTTTAGTTTTAGGCTGCGGCGAAGGACACGACGCTGCCTATTTTGCAAACGATGGCCACATTGTCACAGCCGTGGATTTTTCCGCAGAAGCCATCGCCAGAGCAAAAAACTTGTATAGCCGTTATGACAATATCACTTGGATCGAATCAGATCTTTTCAAACTGCCCACAAATTTCGAAAGTTCTTTCGACATCATTTTCGAACACACCTGTTACTGCGCCATCAACCCTACAAAACGAAGTGATCTTCTGAAACTCTGGAAGAAATTCCTCGTCAAAGGCGGCCACCTGATGGGCATCTTCTTCACATTCGAAAGAAGAAACGCAACTCCTTACGGCGCCACCGAATGGGAAATCCGCGAGCGCCTCAAAAAAGACTACCAATTCATCTTCTGGGGCCGCTGGCACCAATCCACCCAAGGCCGCCAAGGCAAAGAACTCTTCCTCTACGCCACCCGCACTTAACGCACTCCCTCTTGGTGCCAG
>JALHRM010000032.1 GCA_022841445.1 Candidatus Saccharimonadota bacterium | reverse complement strand
GCCACAAGGGAAGTCATCAATCGCGCGAAATTCCAACCACAGCTTGTTGGGGCGTCTCTCAAGCAGGATGATGTGGCCTTTCTGGGGACGGATCCAGGCGCTGACGTGACCGAAGCTTGGTGGGAAGAGATGTTGGTCCAGTGGTTCGATGTGCCGGAAGAAGAAAAGCCTGCCGAGAACGAAGAAGGCGGCGAAGTCGCCGCTAGCTCAGACCCCTCAGCTTCGATCACGACAAAATCTTAGCGAGCAGTTCAGACCTCTGCTCTTTCAGTTCTCGCGCTTGCTAGCGTTCGGTGAGCTTGATGTCATGCTCAGAAGCAAGAGTATCGTGAATGATCAAATGTGGAGTTGCCTCGTGATCTTGTTGCATGTGGTTCATGTTTACATGGCTGGAGTGGTGCTTCTGGCTCTGTCTGATTGGATATAATTACTAGTTTTTTGTTTTTAGTAGGACGAAATATGTTCTTAGAGGAATAATAGTGCCGCGAGTCTTGTCGGTAAGGGTTATCTCTATCGTCCATTTTCCAGCTAGATCACCTTCTTCTCCAACGTACTTGATGATTGCTGAGGTTAGACGGATGTTGCGTGGGTCACCTTGAAGCTTACCGGATGCGCATTGAAAATCTTTGGTATTCGTGGATAAGCTTCCGTCTGGCCTTGTGATTCTAATATCACAAGATACATCAATCTCACCAAGGGCATTCACTTTTGGGTTGATGTAGAAAGGCAGAACCGTCAATTGCTCACCGTACGAAACATTCTTCGCCTCAGTAATGTAAGGGGTGGTTTCTGGCGAAGTTTTCCATTTGGCTTCCCAATCTGAATCTGGTGTGACAACTAACCATCCCCCAAACCCATTCATGCTTTTTATGGCATCCGAGTTTGGCACGGGCTTCCCGTCTCTGGTTACCCAGCCATCCGTTTCGGCATGGACGTTCGAAAAGAGGGATAGAAGTAGAATGATCAATACGGGTTTCATGGTTTATATCTTCCTGTTATTAAAAAACGCCCTGTTTGTTCAGGCATGGTCCTCTGAGCGAAAGGCTAGACATCGGTTCTGGAATTGCAATGAAACATTGGTTTATAAACAGTCAAGATTGAAAGGTAGAAGGACTGCCACTCGTAAATTAGCAGGCGATCCATTTATGAAGTGTAGCATGGTGGGATCGGCATTCAATTTGAAGGTGAATTACTTGTAGATCCAAGGCTTATTCTGGGCCATGGGAAGCGCGTGTGCTTTAGAAGGTGCGCATCAAATTTTATGTAGAGAACAATTTGGAGTTTGGTTGTAAGCCGAATGGCAAGGTGCGAACAAAGACTTCAGCCGAAGAGGTCCATCTGTGCCGGCTGGGGGGATTCAATATTCAAAACTGGTGCGGCTGGGGTAGAAGCTGCATTCGTTGGCTCAACCGGTGTGGAGTGGCGATCGAGAAATTCTTTCAGCTTCTTGAAGTCTTCTTTCAGTGTTGGGAGCAAGTTGCCCTGATGGAGCGCGGCTGCTGGGTGTAAGAGGGGGAACAGCACAAAATCCTTCATGTAGAAGGCTTGTGCCTTCACCT
>JALHRM010000031.1 GCA_022841445.1 Candidatus Saccharimonadota bacterium | reverse complement strand
TGCTCTTCCGATCTTGCTTTTCATATGTTGAATTTGAGTGTTATAGATGTGACAAATTTTAAAAATTTGTCACATCTGCACTTTTTGACAATTTGGAAGTAAAGAGTTGTATGATCAGTTGCTGATTGCAGACTTTTCCAGACCTCCTCTCCTACTTGCAAGCAAAGATTTTTTTCTACTTTAACTAAATTTTAGTTGATTAACTAAATTTTAGTTGTATCTTTGTAACCAATCAACCCATCCATCATTATCTGCCTATGAAAAAGCTGACACACAAAGAAGAAGAAGTCATGTCCATCCTCTGGCGCTTGGAACACGCTTTTGTGAACGACATCCTGAACGCGATGGAAGAACCGAAGCCGCCTTATAATACGGTGTCGTCCATTGTGCGCAAATTAGAAGCGGAGGGCCTGATTGGTTACGAAGCTTTTGGCAAAACGCACCGCTACTACCCTATCCTGAAAAAGGAGGATTACCGCGCGGATGTGCTGGAGCATTTCGTAGACAATTTTTTCGACAGCTCGCCGGCTGAACTTCTTTCTTATTTTGTAAAAAAAGAAAAAATGGATAGCGAAGAGTTGAATCGTTTGCTGGAGGAAATCAGGAAAAAAGGTTGATCGTTGCTTGTAGAGCGTTGATCGTTAGCTCTCGGTTCGATCATGTTCCGAACGAACAACGAACAACGAACAACGAACAACGAACAATCAGCAAACCAATAACCCGTACACCAATAACCAGTAACCAACATGCAGTACCTCATCGAATCTTCCATCTGCCTCGCGCTGCTGTACGGCTTCTATCATCTGGCATTGCGGCGGGAAAGCTTTTTCCAGTTCAACCGGGGGTATCTCCTGTTGGCGCCGTTGCTGGCTTTTGCGGCGCCTGCCCTGAACATCAGGCTGGAACACGAACAAGCAGTACCCGTTGCCGTTCCTGAGGCAGCGGCAGCAGCGATTCCTGCCACCATTGTTGAATGGCCGGTGGTGGTGGAACGCCTTCAAATCGCGCCCCGCCTGATCGGACAGACTTTAGAAAAGCCGGTTTGGACGCTTTCACTCGGTACAGTGGTTTGGTGGATTTATATCCTGGTAGGCACATTCTTCTTGTTGCGGCTTTTTGTCCAGATTTATCGGTTGGCGCGCTTTATCCGGCTATGTAAAAAAGAGGCGCGGAATGGATTTGTCTTAGCCACCGGGCCTGCCGAAACGCCAATTGCCTCCTTTTTCGGTTTCGTCTTCTGGAATCCCGGAAACTTAGCCAAGGAAGACCACCAACTGATATTCGAGCATGAGCTGGTGCATGTGCGGCAGTGGCATAGTCTCGATCTGATATTCATTGAACTCTTGATTGCACTGCAGTGGTTCAACCCCCTGCTCTACGCGTACCGCCGCAGTTTGCGCGAGGTACACGAATATATTGCTGACGATTACGTAGTGCGCCGGACGCGGCAACGCTACGCTTATGCCGCCCTGCTGGTGCGGCAGCATTCCGCCGGGAACGGGGCCCAACCCGGTTTGGTCAATACCTTTCATTCACTCATTCAAAAACGTCTGGTTATGATGGCCAA
>JALHRM010000030.1 GCA_022841445.1 Candidatus Saccharimonadota bacterium | reverse complement strand
CGTGGCAGAATAGGGGGAGAGATGTTATGATGCCTCATTATGACAAGTGAAGATGTAGTGCAGCTAGCAAAATTAGCACGAATTGAACTTTCGGAAGCTGAAGTCGCGACATACACCAAAGAAATGTCAGCTATCTTGGCGTACGTTGGTGCGGTAAAAAACCTCGTGGCAGAATCAGCTTCCACCGCTACGCCGTCGCTTGGCGACCGCTATAATATCTTCCGTGCTGATGAGGTGACAAATGGTGCGGGCGAGTACACTGATGCAGTACTAAAAGAAATGCCGCAAACAGACGGTCGATATTTGGTAGTAAAGAAAATTTTGCAGACCGAATAATATAAAACTGTATGTATACTATTTCTGAACTTCGCAAAAAGTATCTCGCCAAAGAAACTACACCAACCGCTGTAATCACTGAAGCCTTGGCGGCGATTAAAGCGAAAGATGGAGACGTCAAAGCCTTTCTTGAGGTCTATGATGATGCACTTGCTCAAGCAGAGCAAGCGACACTTGATTTTGCCACCAAAAAAGATTTACCACTCTATGGGGTGCCACTCGCAATAAAAAATAACATTCTCATTAAAGGAAAGAAGGCAACTGCTGCTTCAAAAGTGCTTGAAAATTATACAGCGACGTATGATGCAACTGTCATTGCTCGACTCAAAGCAGCTGGTGCAATATTTGTCGGAGCGACTAATCTTGATGAGTTTGCGATGGGTGGGTCAACAGAAAATTCAGCCTTTGGTCCAACCAAAAACCCGCTTGATACAACGAGGGTGCCCGGAGGTTCTTCAGGTGGTTCAGCGGCCGCGGTAGCCCTTGGCGTAGTACCAGCAGCAATTGGTACAGATACAGGAGGGTCAATTCGCCAACCAGCGAGTTTTTGTGGACTCGTAGGATTTAAGCCCACCTATGGTGCCGTTTCTCGGTATGGTCTCATTGCGATGGGGTCTTCACTTGATCAGGCGGGACCACTTACCAACAGTGTTGCTGATGCGGAGTTGATTCATGATGTGATTGCGGGGATAGATACTATGGACGCTACTACTATTGCTTCAGATACCTACTCAAAGCGCGCTGCCAAGTCTACCTATACATTTGGAGTGCCGCGTAATTTTCTCACTGAAGGACTTGATGCTGATGTGCGAGAAACATTTTTAGCGCATATTGAAAGTCTAAAAGAACAGGGGCATAGTGTGGTTGACGTTGACCTGCCACTTTTTGAACAAGGACTCGCTGCTTATTATATTGTGGTGCAGGCAGAGATTTCTTCAAATCTCGCTCGTTACGATGGTATTCGCTATGGACTTTCAGCTCCAGGAGATAACCTTTTGGCGGTGTACGAAAAGACTCGAGCGGCAGGCTTTGGAAAAGAGGTGAAGCGACGTATTCTCCTCGGTACCTATGTCCTCTCTTCTGGCTACTACGACGCGTATTATGGTAAAGCGCAGCAAGTACGGGCGCTCATGCGGCAAGAGCTTAATCAGATATTTTCTCAGGTTGATTTTATTGTGACACCAACTGCGCCAACCCCCGCCTTTAAACTAGGTGAACAAGAGGATCCCTTGGCAATGTACAAACAAGATATCTTCACGGTACCGGTAAAC
>JALHRM010000029.1 GCA_022841445.1 Candidatus Saccharimonadota bacterium | reverse complement strand
TCATGATGTTGCCTGAACCGATTGTTGTCACCCCGGTACCGCCGTTTGCGACACCTAATGTTCCGGATGTAATATTACCGGCATTTAAATTTGTTAAGTTAGCACCGCTGACGGCTGGAATTTCTGATGAACCATTTAATTTTAAAATCTGATTCGCGCCAGTTCCTGAGTTCAATGTTAACACTGGTGTCGTTGTCGTTGTTGCTACACCAATATCTGCGTTGGCTGAAGTGACCTGAGTTACGGTTCCTGAACCTGCAGAAGCCCAAGATAAAACTCCCGCTCCATTTGTTGAAAGCACTTCGCCGGCTCCACCATCAGTTGCTGGTAATGTCCAAATGACATTGGCTCCGATGGCATCTGGTGCGCGGAACGCCACGTATTCAGATCCACCAGCTGCTAGTTCTGCAAACCGAACTTGTCCGCCTGCTCCTGCGCCTGCTCCGGTTGGACCTGCTGTCACGACAGAAGAAAATGTTTTTGCTCCACCGACTGTTTGTGTTGAAGTCTTATCGACCACTCCGGCTGTGTCAGGGGTTCCTGATGCCCAAGTTGACGCACCTGTTGCGTAAACTAAATTTCCGACTGAGCCACCCGCTAGTTCATTGATCGCTCCAGCGCCGTTACCGACTAGTAACGAACCGCCTGTGATCGTCGCAACACCAGTACCACCGTTACCAACTGGTAAAGTTCCCGTCACATCTGCTGTTGCTAATCCCACAGCCGAGGCTGTGTAGGCTCCAGCTCCAGTTCTTTTTACGACTCCAGTAGTAGCTAGTCCATTTAAGGCAGCTAGTTCTACATCAAGTCCGATCGTTCCAGATGTCGTGATGGCACCGCCCGTTAAACCGGCACCTGCTGTGATCGATGTCACGGTACCGTTATTGCCGACTGGATCCCAAGTCGTTCCATTATCGCGGTATGTAATTCCAGCTTGCGTGTCTAAGTAAACTCGACCATCAGTTCCTGCAGCAGGACGACCCGCTGTATTCCCCGATTGAATGGAGTTTACAACATTACCCGCACCAACACCTGCATTTGTTACGGCATTCGTAATGCCATAACCAGCAATTGTTGTCGGAGTTGAAGTGATTTTACCCCAAGCCACATCATTTATTTTTGCATCTGTGACTGCTAAGTTATTTATTTTTGCAGTTGTGACTGCGTTGTTTGCAATCGTAATTGCTCCGGTATTTGCGATCGTTGCGTCCCCTGATACGTTCACTGCTGTTGCAACGTTTCCGGCATTACCCACCCAGATTTGTGTGTTGTTTAATGCCGTTCCTAATTTATCATTAAAAGTATTCCAGTCGGTCGAAGATAAATATCCATCTGTTGTCGTGTTCGATTGGGTCATCGATACAACCGGTGTTGATGTTCCTGTTGCCACACTGATTGGTAAAGTTCCGCTCACACTTGTTACAGTTCCAACGTTTGGAGTTAACCATGAAAGATTCCCGGAACCATCTGATTGCATCACTTGTCCGTTTGCACCGGCAGTATTTGGTAAAGTTAAAGTAAAATTAGCGGCAATTGCGGCAGGGGCTCGAACCGTTACGGCTTCTGTTCCATTTCCTGATTGCTCTGCGAGTTCAATTACATTTTGATTCGACATTC
>JALHRM010000028.1 GCA_022841445.1 Candidatus Saccharimonadota bacterium | reverse complement strand
GGTCGAAGCCTAACTTACAACTGAATAGTACGACTGCCCTCCGCATGCGGTAGGACCGCAGTAAAGAGTGGTCAAAAAGCATAGCGAGACATCCGAAAAAGTAAACGATTAGGCAACCTGCCGCGACCCTGTTTCTTGATCCAGGGTGGCGGCGGTGTTTTTGTTGTGAACAATTCTTCCAATGACCAGCAGTGATCGGTGAGATGAGCAGCCAGAGCCGGGGTGCGCTGGACCCATCGAAAGCCATGCCAGCCGACGGATAATCGCAAGCGCAAACTTTTGTGGAAATCGCAAAAGTTATAAACACAGCCCAGAACATACATGCTGGCTTGCAGGGTCATTTGATGACGAGCGAGATGGCGTGTTCTTCGGAATAAACAAGCCAGACGTTGGCGGAAGGTGGCATTGAGCCGTTCAATATAGGCAGTGTTGATCATGCCTTTGCCTTGGGTAGCTCGAATGATTTGTTCGATCATGGTTTGTTGACCCTGAACGATGACCCGCTTGATATTCAAGAGACCCGCCCGTTTGGATTTGATCACTTGTACAATGGCGATATTGGGCCATTCCACCAGAGTCATGCGTCCCGTCTGACCTTTGGAGCGCGGAATACCCGTTCGAAAGGCGTCCCGAAAAACAGACAGATAGGTATTCAGTCCATCGACTGCGATCAACAACGGTCGACAGAGCGCAATTTTGCGCACCTGTCCAGCCATCTCTTGCAGCAGGCTCGTATCCCGGTTCGTACTGACTGCCCCGCCCAGCCACAAGCGAGTGGAGACCATCATCGCCATTGCCATCCAAATGGATCCCTTCTGCGTCCTGGCTTTGATCTCATCGGCTTGGACTTGTCCCAACTCCAGCTGATTTTGATCCAGCAGGCACTCATGAAAGGTCTGACAATGTACTCCTGCCCGCTGCCACCAATTCCGCACTGTCCTCTCATCGATCCCAAAGGCTTGCACGATCGCTTGAACCGGACATCCATACACCAGCAGAGCGATCACCAATAATACTGTCTTCGGTTCTGTTCTCAATCGATAGAACAGCGTCCCTTTGCTGGCACTAAATGTGCGTTCACATACATGACAGATATATCGTTTCTTCTTCTGATCATGGACACCTATGTTTTTCTTTCCAACTTGTCCTCTTGCAGGACATTCAATATTCGGGCAAAATAGTTGTGTTGAACTCATCGGCTTCCTTTCTGGTTTCAGCACCTATAAGTTTGCCCTTGAGTTCAACTTTTTTCAACCCTTAAACATAAGAAGGAGACACTCCGCGTGTCTCCTTCTTATGTTATTTTCAAACCCCACTCTTTATTGACGTCCTACCTTAGCCTGTTGTGGGAGATTTTTTTGAACATTTTTCGAACCAGGGGTTTTTCGACAGTCTCGTTAGCCCGCCCCTTGCATAAAAAACTCTATGATGAGACACCGCACTTTAAGCATTGTTGTATTTTCACTGCTAATTGCAGGTAATTATTTGGTTGCCTGTCAAACAGCGACTTCCAATCCAGAACCAACGCCAACTACTCCTCCCATGCCTACTGCTACCCTAGTCGTTGAAGCAGTTGTAACACATCCTGAATTGGAAGTTGTCTCGCCATCTAATATCTCCCGCCTTGAACAAATAGACCGATGGGGACAAGGAAATGTAAATGGCATTGCTCTTTCGCCAGACGGAAATTTAATTGCGGTATCTACCACTACTGGAATTTACTTATATGACCGAAGAACGGTTAAGCAAGTTGACTATATTGATGTTCGAGTCGGAAAAAACAACGATGTAGAAACACAAGCATGTCCGACTTCTGGAAATCTA
>JALHRM010000027.1 GCA_022841445.1 Candidatus Saccharimonadota bacterium | reverse complement strand
TCAATGAGAATCCGTTTATAGGCAGTATCGCCCTTATATTCTTCCAATAACTCTTCGTGAAGTCGTTCAGCTGCCCCTTTGAAATGTTCATCAGCAAGCGTTGATGGCAGAAGTCCCGCATGTAACAACATGCGGGCATGAACCCTAGCTTCAACCGTTGTTGCTTCTTCGTATTCTTCCTTGGTTAGCTTCTTTTTTGACCGCTTTTCCAGGAGCCTACAAAAAGCCAGATCATCAATGCGATCCCTATACACCAACTCCGATTCTTCGGGCTTCTTCTGATTATCTTTTGTGATGAGGGCGAGCATAGACATTTGATGAAGAGTAATTTTACAAATCGAACCCATTTTCATTGTTCATATTCACATCAAGTGCAGCGGCTAAAGGAGTCTGATTGCCCTGTCTAGCGCTTTGGAGCCTTTGAAGCTCGTGAAGTGAATGCATAAACATTCTGTGAAGATTGGACTCCCCTCGGTGGATCGCCAGCATCTCTTTCTCTGGTGGAACGAGCCTAGAATCTTCTTCTGCACTATCTCGTTGTGATTCCATTTCCTCCCACATCCGCAAATGAACCCTTGCGTTCTTCAGCATGTATCCTGCGAATTCGCGGGCAATTTTAGTCATGTCTATAAGGGTCTTTTTATCGTCTTCCGATAGCTCAGGATCTATGATTCTGTCTTTCCAAAGAACTGCCTCCAGCTTCATGCCATGTACCCTCGACTGAGCAATAAAATCAAAATCCAGGATATGTTTTATCTGCGAGAAATCATGCGTTGTGCCGAACCTATCCTTTAGCTGCTCACGAAAATGTGGGCTTAGAGGGAGTCCAAACCAGTCCAATGCAGTGACGAAATTATCAACAGAATCAACGAGTGACTTACACACGAGGCTTGTTCGAAAATGCTCAACATAGTCGATTGTAGGCCGCTCTGCATGAAGGAGTAGATGCTGCGCATCCTCAAGTGAGTGCTTCATTCTGGCATCCATGCGACTTTTTAAGACCATCGCACTTTCCGCTCTGGTGATACGCGCAAGCCTCCACTGAAGCGAAACAATCCTGTCTACGAGAGTCGTTTCAACAATCCCCACGGGTTGCAGCTCTTCAAAGTACTGTGATCGCATATCTTCATAAAGCTCTTCATCTTCGATCTCTTCCAGAACTACTGCCTTTGAGAATATTCCGTATTTTGTCGCATTTTTACTGGATACAGATTTCCCGGCATCCGTCTTCACACCGCCAAGCTTGGCGTTTTTTTGATTGGCCGTGAGTTGCTTCGTGGTGACGATCGTTTCCATAGTCATATTGTGCCATGAGATGGTGTAAAGACATTCATATTTTGGCTTAGGTTAGGGAAGAAGTGACGATGTGACGGTAGTGACGACGAAATTGCCTAACTCAGCGAGGCGTAGTATTTGGAACCTGTTAGAATTGTTCTAACTTCCTCCACTAGGGAGCTCCACTCATGTACACTGCGCTTCTTATGAAGCGAGACACCCTCCTCCGCTGGTCCTGGGCGAATATCCTGACAAAGAAGCGCTACGACGCGTTATTGAAGCAATACGGCGATCTGGATAACGCCATCGATCAGTTGGAGGAATCTCTTTTGGAGAACCTGGGTTGCAGATCCGAAACGGTCATCAAAGTTCTGACGCGTCTCGATGAATTCGATCCATCGTGGTACGAGAACGAATTGAAGAAAAGAAATCTTCAGGTGTTCAGCATCGAAGACAATGAGTATCCATCACTGTTACGTTCGATCGATGATCCACCCGTGTTTTTATATGCGCGCGGAGATCTTTCCATTCTTTCTTCGCCATGCATCGGGCTCGTCGGCACGCGTGAGATGAGTTTGTATGGCAAACGTGTCACCGAAACATTTGTTCCACCCATCGTTGCAGCTGAGATGGTCACGGTCAGTGGCCTCGCCTTCGGCATCGATGCACACGTTGCAAAAGAAACG
>JALHRM010000026.1 GCA_022841445.1 Candidatus Saccharimonadota bacterium | reverse complement strand
TCAACCTATGAAATTGGCCTCAAGGACTCTATGGGGTTAACTCCCACCCGTACCATAATTTGACCTGCGGCGGTTGCGCCGCTTCATTTGCTCACAGGAGGATAGCTGTGGGTTATATACAGTTCTATCAGGATGAAGCCATCCGGCTTAATGCCAAGATCGAGGAGTTTCAAAACTCAATCCAGCAATTGTTAACCGAGGGTCGCCGCCCGGATTTTTCGACCCTTCAAAACTTGGAGGCCGCTTATGGGGAGGTTGTGCGTAAGCTACATAGGATCATACGGTATGAACCTGAAACGAACTTGCGGTTAATTGACCTTGCCGATTTTGAGTTTCACGACGCGGTAAGGGGCGAATACTTGCCCGCTGGCTTTTCTAGGAGTAGCTCGGTTGTGGTCGAAACGCTGCGGGATCGTCGGTATTATCTGTATATGGTAATCAGCAAGGTTAACCCCGGCAGAGTGACAGAACATAAAGCGCAGGTAAAACACTGGCGTAAGTACAACACCAGCACCGCCAGCGATATGGAGTTATGGGTCTGCTATTGCCCCGAAATCGACACCTTATACATTGATGGCGTTTAGCCCATCTCTATCCGCACAACTGGAGGATCAAATGAAAAACCCCAACGAAATGACCGCCGCTGAAATCATCGTCGAATTGCGGACGATCAATAGCCGCATGACCTATTATGAAAAACAGATTCCCATGATGGTTGGAGGTTGGGAGTTGGAGGCTTCCCTGAGCCAGCAAAAGGCCGACATGGAACGAATTCCGATCCTACAGGCCGAGTTAGCCAAACATCCGAAGCGGGCGAGTCTGTCTCATCTGTTTGATCCGGTCGTCGAGTCCGTAACGCGGCAGGACTTCCCCGGCTTCAACGACAACACAAAAATCATCCAGTGCGACGATCTAGCCCCCGATCATCCGGGCTTCACTTATAAATGGCAGGATGAGCAAGCCGTATGGCAAGCCGAAACTGCAGCGGTTTACCGCTATGCGTGGGCTTCGGTCTGGATCGTGAAAATGGTCTATATCCCCCGCGCCGATACCCTGCTATGGTTTTTGGCACCGATGGATAACTAACCCCTTCGCGGGGCAAGACTACCCCTTGCCCCGCAATTCTCGCTATACGAGCCATAGCGAGTTATTCCCCTGTTTTGGCTACCCCTGCCCCAATTACCCCCATTCAGCTTCGTGGCGAGCCTGTGACAAATAAAAAGAATAGGCCTGCGAGCGACTTAGGAATCAAAAGCCGCCAGTTACGGCGGCTTGCTCGGTTCCAGTGTCTATTAGCCCTGAGGGGTAGTCGGCTTATCCCGCCAGTATAGCAGGTCACGAAGGCCATTCAAGCCTTCAGCCCCAAAAGCCAGCGCCGCGCCCGTGATGATAACCCCGACTGTGGTCGGCACTGGAATAAATTCGGGCAGTGCATTCAGGTTGTACAGAAAAGCCATCAGGACGCCGAGAATTACCGCGCTAAGGCGCACAGCAAAAACCCGCACATCTTCAGATAGGCCAGCCCGGTCGAGTAGCGGCTTCACTGCCAGTTCAACCGTCCGGTTGATTGCTGCTGCCAAAATCAGCAATGACTCAAAAATATCCACGTTGTACTCCTTGCCCTATTGGGCTAATAGTGAAACCAAAGTATACCAGCTACCCCCGCCCTACCGTTAGCCGCCCCCGGCTTTATCATCATCAGGCCACGCCTTGACCCTGATAGTAACGACTCCGCTTTTCAGTAAGTTGACAAGGGCTTCTGATAGTTCCGGAGTCGCCCCTTTAGGTAATTCATGGTCAATAGCGATAGTCACTGATACACCCTCGACCTTTTCTTGCGGGGGCGGGGGCGGGGCGGGCGTGTAATTGTTGTAGGCTATCCCGTTGATCTGACTGTTAAACCAGCCTATGAGGACTCTGGCTGACTGAGTCAGAACAACTTTCAGCCATGCCCCTTGTATATCTATAACCTCCGCATTGCCTACGATCCCGGTCATTAATACCACGCGGGGAGATTCTGTATTTGGTTCGAGTCTAAAGTTGACTCCGCCATCAACTTTTGAAACATCTAGCAGGAACTTATCCCCGATCTTGAATTTAGGCAGGGGCGGAGGTGGAGGCGGAGGCGGGGGCGGCTCTGCTGGTTTAGTCGGATTGACATAAGGTGCC
>JALHRM010000024.1 GCA_022841445.1 Candidatus Saccharimonadota bacterium | reverse complement strand
CGTACTACCGCCTGCGTTCGGTGGATTTTGACGGCGCTGAAAACCTGTCAAGTACGATCATTCTGACCCGCAAAGGCGAACACTTCGGCATCACGGCGGCTTTCCCGTCGCCGACGAAGGATCAGGTGACCGTGCAGTTTGCATCCCTGACGGAAGAAAATGTGACGATCCAGGTTATGGATATATCCGGTCGCCTGGTATTGGTACAGGAATATGCAGCCGATAACGGTATCAATGAAGCGGTGCTGCAACTCGACGGCCTGCAAGCGGGTGTGTACTTAGTGCGCATTTCCAACGCGACTTCTACGGCGGAGCCGATGCGGATCGTGAAGGAATAAGCAGATTTTTTCTGATAGATACGGAACGCCCGGCTGCCTGATTTTGGTGGCCGGGCGTTTTTTATTTGAAACAGACAGTGATGCTCAGAAGCACAAGTCCGGCATGGTCAAGAAACATTCTGAAAAATTTTGACTTTTTTTATATTTCAAAACATTGTATTTTTTTGTTTTAATTTTACAACTTCTTATTTTGAAAATATTTTGCATGTTTAAAATTCTTGTTAAATAATCGTTTCTATCTATTTTTGTACTTGTCATCACGCTGATTAGACTGTAAAATTAGTTTTACACAATTACCCTTTTATTTATTCTGAATTCAATCTGCTTCAACCTGCAATATGTACGGGCTTGTAGTACTATGTTCTTTAAACTAAAACTCCTTGATAATGAAAAAATCTACACAAATTTCTTTCCTATTTCCACTCCTTATTTTGATTTCAGTCAACTCGTTTGGGCAATTGTGTTCGGGTGGGGGCGCGCCGTCTACGGTTACTTTAAATTTAACAGGTAGAAACTCGGTAAGAGAATACAACCACAACAATAATATTCGTGGTACGCTTACCGCTGCTTTTTCAGGCGATATTGTTGGTGTTAATTTCTCAGGAGTTAACCTTACAACTTTTTCTCCCAGTTGGTGTGAAGAAGCGGAAATGGCAATTCTGGATGCCCGAAACGGCAATGGGGTGACTTTAGCATTTTCAGCGGATCAGAATGGCTCCCCTTGTAGTGATCTGCCATTTTCAGGATTTTTTGATTTAGTGGATCTGGGGCTGGAGTTTGCAACGGGAGCAGGAGGCTCGATATATTGGGAACTGTACGAAACGTTAAACGATATAGGTGGCGCGGATGCAACCTACACTGCCGGCACTGTCACGATTTACGTTTGTCCTACCGGTCAAGCCCTGCCACTTGAACTTAAATCCTTTACCGGCAAAACAGAATCAACTTCCAACACGCTCCTCTGGGAAACCCTCACGGAGAAAAATGTGCAGTCGCACATCGTCGAGCGCTCCGTGGACGGTATCAAGTGGATGGAAGTAGGTAAAACAGCAGGACAAATGGATTCCCAGTCTCCGGTAAAATACGAACTGGAAGACCGCGCGCCGCTGGCGAAAGCCTACTACCGCCTGCGTTCGGTGGATTATGACGGCGCTGAAAACTTCTCGAATACCATTGTGCTGACCCGCAAAGGCGAGCACTTCGGCATCGCGGCGGCATTTCCGTCGCCGACGAAGGATCAGGTGACGGTACAATTTACGTCGCTGACGGAAGAAAATGTGACGATCCGGGTTATGGATATATCCGGTCGCCTGGTATTGGTTCAGGAATATGCTGCCGATAATGGTATCAATGAAGCGATACTACAACTCGACGGCCTGCAAGCCGGGGTGTACCTGGTGCGCATTTCCAACGCGACTTCGACGGCGGAGCCGATGCGGATCGTGAAGGAATAAGGGAAAGGGTATTAATGGGGTTAAAACCCCGTAGTCAGGTATCTTTACTTACTCCCGGCTGAAGCCGGGAGTTATTGAAACAGTGCTTTTTTAATGATAAATATCGAGCGGCTTTGTCAATAACCATCGGCTTCAGCCGGTGGTTGGTCAACAAATGCCATACAGGGGTTTTAACCCCATTTATAACGCCCGGCTGCCCGAAAGTGGTAGCCGGGCGTTTTTTTATAGCCAATATTTCCACCCCGGACCCCGCGTTTTAAAATTGTTAAAAAATTGTCGTACAAATTGCGATTTTTACCCGGCGAAATCATGCGATATTTGTCCGGCCAACGTTGTTTGGCAGCAGTGTATAATCCCCTGAACGCCTTTTCACACTTAAT
>JALHRM010000023.1 GCA_022841445.1 Candidatus Saccharimonadota bacterium | reverse complement strand
ACCTTATTTTGCAAAGGTTTTCCCCAAGGCTTCTCTATTTGACATAGTAGAGGGGCCGAGTATACTGTCCCTACTGCCTTTGGGGCGGTTTTTGTTTGACTAGGGGTACTCAAGCTCTCTTAGTCGCTCATGACAAAAACAAGGCGCAAGGGCCGAACTTTGACAACGGTGAATAAAAATCTTTTTCAGCCAGGAGGGCTGAAATTAAGAAATAAGAAACTTGATCACACCAATCCCAACACGCTCTTAGGAGCGAGAAGGGAGATCAGAACTGTTTTTGTCTGTTAGTACACAGCGAAAATAGTGAAGCAAGCAAAAGTGAATGACCCTACTACGCTCTTATTGAAAAGAGCTACGTAGGGCACAGGAGAAACAACATCTGTAAAAAGCAGGTACATCTTTCTCTTGTTCCGTAACAACCGAGTTAAGATCTAGACGATTAAAAGTCAGGATTCAATCATAGAGTTTGATCCTAGCTCAGGGTGAATGCTAGCGGCGTGGATAAGGCATGCAAGTCGAGTGGGTTTAGACCCACGGCAGACGAGGTAGTAAGACACAGGTACGCACCGAAGAGTCTGGGATATTCCGTCGAAAGACGGCGCAATACCGGATGGCGTGGTGACACTAAAGGAGCAATCCGCTCTTTGAGCGGCCTGTGGGGCATCAGCTAGTTGGTAAGGTAATGGCTTACCAAGGCTACGACGCCTAGGGGACCTGAGAGGGTGACCCCCACCGATGGGACTGAGACACGGCCCATACATCTACGGATGGCTGCAGTCGAGAATATTTGGCAATGGGCGAAAGCCTGACCATGCGACGCCGCGTGCTGGACGAAGTCCTTCGGGACGTAAACAGCTTTTACGCGTGAAGAAGTTATTGACATTAGCGCGAGAATAAGGGGCTCCTAACTCTGTGCCAGCAGGAGCGGTAATACAGAGGCCCCAAGCATTACCCGGAATCACTGGGCGTAAAGGGTGTGTAGGCGGTCGTATTAGTCTTTTGTGAAAGGTCTTGGGCTTAACCCAGGAACCGCAGGAGAAACGGTACGACTCCGAGGGTGCGAGAGGTAGAGGGAACTCATGGTGTAGGGGTGAAATCCGTTGATATCATGGGGAACACCAAATGCGAAGGCACTCTACTGGCGCACTTCTGACGCTGAAACACGAAAGCGTGGGAATCGAACGGGATTAGATACCCCGGTAGTCCACGCCCTAAACGATCATCACTGGCTATAAGGAGTATCGACCCTCTTTGTGGCGAAGCTAACGCGTTAAGTGATGCGCCTGGGTAGTACGGCCGCAAGGCTAAAACTCAAAGGAATAGACGGGGACTTGCACAAGCGGTGGATCATGCGGCTCAATTCGATGACAAACGAAGAACCTCACCAGGGTTTGAAACGGAGACGACCGGTTTAGGAAACTTTACCTTTCGCAAGACGGCTCCGCAGGTGATGCATGGTCGTCGTCAGTTCGTGGCTTGAGTTGTTCCCTTCAGTGGGGTAACGAACGCAACCCGCGTTGCCTGTTTTATATGTCAGGCGAGACTGCCCCCTCACGGGGGAGGAAGGTGCGGATGACGCCAGATCAGCATGTCCCTCTGATATCCTGGGCTGCACGCATGATACAATGCACGAGACAACGCGTTGCGACGGAGTAATCCCGAGCTAATCGTTAAACTCGTGCCCAGTTCGGATTGAGGGCTGCAACTCGCCCTCATGAAGCCGGAATCGCTAGTAATCGCGGGTCAGCTATACCGCGGTGAATACGTTCTCAAGTCTTGTACTCACCGCCCGTCAACTCAAGGGAGCCGGGAATACCTGAAGCATCACTTGTGGTGTCACGGTAAGTTCGGTGACAGGGAGTAAGTCGTAACAAGGCACGGCTAGCGGAAGCTGGTCGTGGAACAATTCAAATGAAATGCGTTTTATCCCTCGTACGAGGATAAAACTGAATTGGCGATCTGAATTGTCATAACGACAATTCATGGAGTAATGATACTGACTCTAAACTGTATCCGGTAACGCCCCACATTTTAATTAGTGTGAGACCGACAGGGCACTTGGGTGTCTACAGAGTACGCTTTGGAGTACAGAGCTGGAAAATAGACATCTTACGGAACAAGAGAAAGGTGTGTTTTGCCCCGAGCTTGATCGCGGGGCTTCTCAAATAAACAAAAACCCCACTGGGGCTTTTTGTCGTAGGGTTTTTCTGTTATAGTGCTTTGCGCATCCTTCTTTGCTAAAGCTACGAAGGACAAGCGCGGGTGTATCAGGCAGGTAGAGCATTCGACTGATATTCGGAATATCGACCTCGC
>JALHRM010000022.1 GCA_022841445.1 Candidatus Saccharimonadota bacterium | reverse complement strand
TGGAGCAAAGGTGCCAAACTCCATGTGTTTTCCCGTACCCGTAATGCACCGTACATTTTTTACTACCGTTATCTCGCCCTGGATGAAATGAATTGGTACCCCTGGGAAAAGATGCAGGTTGATATTCCGAACTATGACGTCATAACTGCAGGGTCTCAGGAGGTGACAGATAACGGTTGTTTCCTCACACCTGTTGTATGGAACGGTCGCCTACTGGTGTTTTCCCCCCAAATTATGAAAAAAACAAAGCCCAACCCAGATTCTTCTTCTGGCAGCTATAACACTCTCGGAAATGATCCTATCGGCATCAATAAAACTAAGCCCATTGAGGTCTATGAAATAAAGATGGGCTGGAGTGAGTATCGGAATGGTAAGTGGACGCAAAAACAACTTAGTCGAGATGCGGTCTTTTCTGACCCGATCGATAATGTAACCCAGGTTGAATATTTCAAGTTCGTGCCCATTGTATACCTTGAAAAAGTATTAATTAATGTCGATGACAACTTGGATACTGACGGTGGTTACAAGGGTGCGTTTGTGTTTGACGGCACTGGCTTAAAAACCAACCCAGCCGTTGGAACGACGAACATCCCTATTAACTACTTTAACCAAGCTGGCGGTAATCTCTATTCATGGCAGTTCTCTTCATCGGATGTAAACACAAGAAACGAATCAATATATGCATTTGAATCTGGTGGTAAGGAAATGCTTCAAGGGATGAGTTATCCTCAAGCTGAATTTTATCATCCTCATACAACAAAGCTATTGGGTCGGGTCAACCTCGGTCAATTAGATCAGTTTTTTACAGACAATCTATCCATGGCCGATGTTGATTTTGGTCCATTCGATCATGATGATGATCTCGGTACACCGAATATCTATCACGAGCTCAAACGTCCGTACTCCCTGTATAACTGGGAACTGTTTTTTCACACCCCGATACTGTTAGCCGATGCGTTGAGTAAAGCGCAGCACTATGAAGAGGCCATGAAGTGGTTTCACTTCGTCTTCAATCCAATTGCGGAGGGAACTGACGATACTCGCTTTTGGCAATTTCTTCCATTCAAGAACATCAACAGCCAACGGGTTTTAGATGGCATCTTCAATGGTCTTCAACCGAATACTGCCAATAAGACCATTACGGAATGGCGAAACAAACCGTTCATGCCTCATGTGGTGGCGAGAAGCCGACCTGTCGCCTACATGAAATGGGTGGTCATGAAGTATATTGATAATCTTATGGCCTGGGGTGATGACCTCTTCCGCCAGGACACGATTGAAACCATCAATCAAGCCACCCAACTCTATGTCTTGGCTGGGCATATCCTTGGCCCACGCCCCATGATGATTCCGAAGCGGGGCAAGAGCAAACCGCAAACATATCTTGGCTTACTCGATAAGTGGGATGCGTTTGGCAATGCCATGGTGGAATTGGAGTTGACCGCGCCATTCAGCAATCAGACCACATTGCCGTTCGGCACAGTTAATAATGAATTGGCTTTCGCCAATATCTTTGGCATCGCCTCGTCTTTGTATTTCTGTATCCCTAACAATCCCAAGCTCATGGGGTATTGGGATACGGTCGCAGATCGTCTTTATAAAATACGCCATTGCCTGAATATTGAAGGCGTGTTCCGCAAGTTACCTTTATTCGAACCGCCGATCGATCCGGCGTTGTTGGTGAAGGCCGCTGCGCAAGGATTGAGCATTGCCTCGGTACTGAACGACCTGAATACTCCCATGCCGAATTACCGCTTCTACTACTTGCTCCAAAAAGCCCTGGAGTTGTGCAACGAATTGAAGTCTCTGGGCGGGGCGATGCTGTCTGCGATTGAGAAAAAGGATAACGAAACCGTTGCGCTTCTTCGGGCAAAACACGAAAGCGTGATGCAGAATCTAGTCATGGAAATTAAGAAAAAGCAGGTGGAGGAAGCTCAGAAAAATATCGACAGTTTACTGCAAAACCGCAAGGCGCCTGAAGAGCGGATGAAGTATTACCTGAAGCTGAGTGGCTTGGATGAAAGCTTGGTGCCGAATAATACTGCTGAGTTTAATGGGTTACCCAATGAGATTGTGACTGTTGATGGTGACAGTGGGCTTAAGCTGATTTCATTTGAAAAAGAAGATATGGATAAAGCCAGTGCAGCAAAAGATTGGCAAATAGGAATTGGCGTCGTGGAAACGCTAGCGAGTGTATTCCATGCGATACCCAATTTGGGAGTATACGCAACACCATTTGGAGTGGGCGGGCAAGCGCAGTGGGGAGGCTCAAACCTCGGTAGTGCAACTCAAGCTGTTGCGAGAGGTTTTCAAATCGGTGCAAACATTCTCACCTATGAGTCATCAAGCGCAGGCAAGAAAGGTGGTTTCACCCGAGCCCTCCAAGAGCGGATATTTCAAGCGAATGCCGCTGGGTTTGAGCTGAAACAGATCGACAAGCAAATCCTGGCGCAAGAAATTCGCATGAATATTGCCAATCAA
>JALHRM010000021.1 GCA_022841445.1 Candidatus Saccharimonadota bacterium | reverse complement strand
GCCCGAACACACTAATGATGATGATAAACCCACTCCAGATAGCTACGAGTACTTTATTAAATGACTTTAGAGCTTCAACTTTTGATACTAGGGCTTTGACTTCATCCTCTAAGATAACTACCTGAGTTTTTAAGTCTTTGATTTTTTCATCACGACTAGCACTAGCTTCGTGAATTGTATTTAATAACAGTTCTTGTTTGTTAACTGCTGTGGTTAGATTGTCCATCTTGCTGATTAGTTGGAGCAAGATTTCTTTTTGGGAGAAGTTATCGTTCATGCAATGTATTAGGGATAATGTCTATTATATCACGCTCTATGACCCTACTCCCATGAGAGAGAGGAGGGGAGTTGGGGTTGCTCCGCCGCCAACTGTTGTCCATGTTCCCCAGAATGTAGCTTCATCGTTTTGGTTGTTGTATTCGGTGGTGAGCCAGTTCGCTGATAGATTTGTAGATATATACCTAAACTCATCAACCTTTCCGTTATAGTACAAGAAGTTACCACTTCCGAACCTACCAAGTCCGAAATCACTAGTTCTATTATTTGTTGCACCCGTTGTACCACCTGTTGAACTCGCGACGGAAGAAGCATTTTTATATATAGCTAAAGCACCACCACTTCTTACAAAGTCGAACTTATTCCATGCACTTGCTACTAATGTACTGGCTGGGCTTAAAAGTGAATTAGAGGTACCACCACTGAATATCTTATAGTCAAAACTTCCGTTATTTGAGTCTCTGTTTTCTACTACCCAAGCTGATGTTGCGTTGCTAACACCGTCTGATACTGCAAAAATACCCATTCGTGTATTTATTACGTCTGGGTTAAGCCACGCTTGAATAGTATGGCTGGTATCATTGTCCATATTACTAGCTCCAGTAATATAGTCATTTGAGCCGTCATAATCTGTCGCATCTCCAACCTTGCCAGAAACACCTCCAGGGGTTACACCACCGTTGGCAGATAGAGTTGAATTTCCTGTACTGTCAGTTGCACCACCATTATGAATTACGGTACTGTAAGAACTCCACACTGCATTACGCCCATAAGTATCAGTCACTGCATAGTCAGCACTAACACCATCCCAGTCTACATACATAGTTACAGTAGAAGTAAGGCTGGGTACTTTAACGTGCATCTCAGTGGCACTTACAATCTCTCGCGCCCACTCCGTAACTTTTCCACTGTCAGCGTATACCCGTACAGATTGAGCTTCGGCCAGGGTAGTGATACCTAGTCGCGATAAATCAACGTAGGCTGGAAAATTAGTCTGCGTACTTGGAACTGACGCGGCATTTACAGTTGCCTGTTTAAACCCGGCTGCCATATTATGTTAAGTAGGTTACTTTAAAGTCGTTCTTTACTTTTGTTTGCAAATTAGTAATTTGTTTTTCTGTTCCAGTGAACACACCATCTCGCACTAATTCCATGAGAGTTTTAAGTTTGTTTCTATTTACAAACCATTCTGCGCGGTCAATCTCTGCTTGGGTTTGGACAGGCGGTGTTTCTGGTGCAACTGTCAGGTCTGTAATTACGTCTGGTACAACATTAATTTCGTCAAGGTAACTTCTAAATGCTTTTTTAATAGCTTCGGCAGTTTCGTTAAGACTAAAACTCATCATTTGTTGCTTGGTGTGGCCTAGCTCGTTTTTGATTTCAATTGTGATTTCTCGGCGGCGTACAGATTCGTTTTTAACGTTTGTAACTACTCGGTTAAAGGTATACATATTAAGATATTTGAGCGTTAATAACTATTTCACTGACGGCTACTCCAGTTGAGCCTGCATCAGTAGCTTCGGTCGTTAATGCTAATGCAAACCCACGAGTAAATGATAAGTCTTTTGGAATAGGAATGTTTGTACCAGCTCCACTTGCGTTACCAGGAATGATAAAAGTATGGGTTGGTACTGATGTTCCTACTGTTGGTGCGACACCTAAGTCGTATAGTTTTAAGTACCGTGGTGAAGCGTTTACGTTTGAAGCGGTAAGCATACTGATTGTAGTCGGTCCAGCTTTTACTAGTGTTGCGTTGGTACTAGCGGCTGATACAAGTTTATATGCTGTCCCCTCGTTTAGGTCTGACTGTCCTTGGAGACGGTTGATAGCCCGAGTAAATGACGGGGTAGTTCCTGAAACTGTCTGCACATAACGCACGCGGTTTCCTTTGAGTTTAAGGTATGGTGAGTAGTAACTACCTGTAGCGGTAATAGGGGTAAGGGTGACGCGGTTGAACCAGGTTGTTCCAGCGTCCATACTTTCCTCAATAGCAATAGTAAGTGATGGGGTAGTTCCTGAAACGGCTGTTACTGGAATAAACACTTGATAACCAGCTCCAGCACTCGGGGTGATTGTACCTGTAGTTGTAGTAGTTGTAAGTGCGGCACTGGCTACGTCTACTACTTGTAGGGGAATACCTAATGTAGCTCCTGTGACTGTACCAGCAGTTAAAGTAGCGTTGGCTACAGTAGCGGTGACTGTTCCTGAGACGTTAGCGTTTAGGGAAGCGGCAGTTGCTTGAGTTACTGTAATACGTTCAT
>JALHRM010000020.1 GCA_022841445.1 Candidatus Saccharimonadota bacterium | reverse complement strand
AAACTCGTGATACGGCCAAAAGAATTCTATGGAAGGATTGCTTAAGCGTTGTGAACCGTCGTTTCGAATTAAACCTTAGACCAAACATGGTCGAACTATCGATGACTCATTCGAATGGTGCGGTCATCTATTTGTCGGGGGCTGACGCCAATGCGGACGAGTTAGAAAAGCTTTTGGGTCAGAAGTATTCTCGTGTCGTGATCGATGAAGCACAAAGCTGGAAGCAAGACCTGCATGACCTTGTGTACAACAAGCTAAAGCCCGCCGTTGCCGATTACCGTGGGCAGATAATTCTATTAGGCACGCCGTCGAACCAACGCGCTGGGCTTTTCTTTGAGATTACGAATGGCCTTGAGCCTGGTTGGGCGGTCCATAACTGGTCTGCGTTTGATAACCCATACATGGCTGTGCAGTGGGGCCAAGAGATTGACGACCTAACTCAAAGAAATCCTAACATTGTAAATGACCCTGGGTTTCGTCAGAACTATTTGGGCGAATGGACGATTGAGCGAGACGCGCTTGTGTATCAGTATGCGCAAGAGATTAATTCGCTTGATGTGATGCCGCCAATGCACCGTAAAGACCAAGAATTCTATGTCATTGGCATTGACCTTGGCTACAGCCCCGATCCTTCAGCGGTGGTTGTCGCAGCTTACCGGAAATATGACCGCAATCTATATTTCAAAGAGGCCCATAAATGGCCCGAACTAACGCTTGGTGATTTGGCCGAACGGATTAGACCGCTTCAAAAGAAATACCCGAATGCAAAGCTCATCGTCGATGCTGCCAATAAACAGGCGGTTGAAGAGATGAAACAGCGATACTCATTACCTTTAGAGGCGGCTGAGAAACACGGGAAAGAGGGTTACATTGCGCTCATGAATGCAGAATTCGCGAGCGGTACGATAAAGGTCCTGCCAGAGGCGCAAAGTCTATCGAAAGAATGGGAAACGCTTACGTGGACAGACGCAGGCGTTGGCCGGAAGCGCGAAGAGAATCCGATGTTACCGAATCACTGCTCGGACGCGGCACTTTACGCTTGGCGCTGGGCTTACAATTATGCTTGGCAAAATGCACCTAAAGAAATCAACATTCATAGCGAGGAAAAAGTAAATGAGTTCTGGGAAAACGAAGCAGACAGGGCAGAGCGCGACCGTCAATCAGTCGGATATGACGACGATGGTTTTTCTTGATTGGATCGGCCAATGGGCCAAGAAAAATGACGTGATTGATTTCGAATTTCAAGGAATCAAATTTAAGCGAGTCTTCACGGCTCCGCAGGCTCAATTTATGGCGGACGCGAAAGCCCCGCTTCCTGACGAGTCGCAAGAATTAACAGAGAACGAAAAAATGTACGGCGTGGGTGGTATTGAATGGCAGAGATAAAAAAGGAATTTTACAATCAGGCCAAGAACGCAAAAGAATACCGGCATGATTGGTGGTCGTTAGACGACGACGAGCTTTATCAGCATCTTTTGCCTTTGGTTCAGTACATTCGCCAAAAGCAGACCTACCGACAGACTGCAAATATTCGGCACGCGCGTCTTTACAACAACATGGATATGCTGGGTTCTTTTGGATCTAGCCAAGGACGTTCGGCGGCCGAGAATCTCTCAGGTCAAAAGATTAGTCTTAACGTTGTGTCGGCCGTGGTCGATACGTTGTCGAGTAAGATTGCAAAGACAAAGCCTCGGACCGTGTACCTCACAGAAGAGGGTGCGTGGGAACAGCAACAAAGAGCGATGAAACTTCAGCGCTTTATGGAAGGCTGGCGACAAGCGCAGAATGAATATGAAAAAAAGCAAATGGCTTTTGTCGATTCTGGCGTATTTGGTACAGGCCTTAACAAATACTACAAAGACACGAAGAAAAAAGAAGTCTGCTCCGAGCGTGTTTTGGTGGACGAAATTGACGTTGACGATGCGGAAGCGATCTATGGTCAGCCAAGATCACTTTATCAATCAAGGTATGTATCTCGAGACATTTTAAAATCACTGTACCCAGAGCTCAGCGATAAGCTTGATGCTGCTACAGCGGGTGCTGCGCAGGACATGACCAATACACGGTCTAGCGACATGGTGATTGTGGTTGAGGCGTGGCACTTACCGACAGGCTATGGTGAGAATAACGGGCGACACGTTTTGGCTTGCGATTCTTGCACGCTTTTTAGCGAAGTATGGAAGCATGAATGGTTTCCGTTTTCTAAACTTGTGTACAAGCCGCGCTTGACAGGATGGTTTGGAATGGGTGCGGCCGAGTGCTTGATGCCGATTCAAGTCGAGATTAACAAAACAATTCGTTCTATTGAAAAAGCCCATCGTTTGATGGCAACGCCAAGGATCTATGTCGCTAACAATTCGGACGTAAACCTTGGGCACTTAAATAACGACATTGGTGCCATCGTAAAGTTTACTGGCACCATTCCGCAAGAGTCGCAAGGCGTTGCGATGCCGGGGCAGATTTATGCTTACCTAGAAAACCTTTGGGAAAAGGCTTTTGCACAAGAGGGCGTTTCTCAGCTCTCAGCATCTAGTCAAAAGCCTGCTGGTTTAAATAGCGGCGTTGCAATCAGAGAGTCGCAAGACATCGAGACAGAGCGCTTTCAGCTTTTGGGTCAGCGCTATGAGAATTCATTTATTGAG
>JALHRM010000019.1 GCA_022841445.1 Candidatus Saccharimonadota bacterium | reverse complement strand
TCACTCGTCCACTCCACAACAGTTGTTGACGACGAACTGATCAAGATGCGATTCGGTGCTACAGCACAGGCCACCACACCTACTGGTTCATACACTGTATCTAACATCTACATTGCAACTCCAGTATTCTAATCTGAAGTTACATTCACCTCTTCATTACGAAACATAGTTTTCGAAGAAAAGTACTTACAATACGCCCCCAGATTTTATCTCGGGGCGTATTTGTTTATTATCGGTATAAATAAACATACCCGTTGTAGTAAAATAAGCATATGAAGTTTTATACCAAGCGATTTGGTATCCTATTGCTGGCAATTGTTTACGTCTGTTGCTTTGGTTTGTGGACTGAAGTAAGCGCTGCTCAATTAACAGCACGCTCGGTCAGGATAGGTTCCTCCAATACGTCAGTTGTTACTCAACATCAGTATAGTTTCACCTTAATGTCAACGAGCAATATAGGATCAATCTTTTTCCAATATTGTTCTAATTCGCCACTGATCGGAACGCCATGTACAGCCCCGGCTGGGCTTAATGTGTCTGGTGCTGTCTTGAGCGCACAGTCGGGTGAGGCGGGTTTCATAGTAGATCCGGCGACCAACGCGAATTCAATATTGATCAGTAGAGCTCCGGCGGCGAATTCAGCCATACCTGTCAGCTACACTTTCACCAATATTACCAATCCATCTACGCCTGGGCAGACTGTCTACGTTCGCGTGGGTGTATACGCAACAAATAACGGCACAGGACCATATACTGACGAAGGCTCGGTTGCTTTTGCTCCAGTATCGCCGGTGCAGGTTAGCGGATTTGTTCCACCATTTTTGATCTTTTGTGTTGGCGTTACGGTATCTGGTGATTGTTCGTCGCAAAGTGGGCAGCTGCTCAATTTTGGAGAACTATCGGACAAACAGCCAAGTTTTGCGACGTCACAGTTTGCCGGGGCAACTAACGATCCTGGCGGCTACGTCGTGTTTGTGAACGGCTTAACCATGACATCGGGATCAAACACAATTAATGCATTGGCCTCACCGACCGGTAGTATCGTCGGAACCAGTCAGTTCGGTATGAATTTACGGGCAAATACCAACCCGGGAGTGGGTTCTGATTCTTCGGGTTTGGGGACGGCCACAGCTACGCCCGATTACAACGTGCCTAATGCCTATGTCTTTAAGAATCAGCAAGTTATCGGCTCTCCCTTACCGACTAATTTCAATCTCTTTACGGTTAGTTATCTTGTGAACATATCGGAAAATCAGGCGCCCGGTGTTTATAACACCACACTTACCTATGTTGCTACTGCAGCGTTCTAACGAACTATTAAAGAGAAGTAAACCAGCCCAGATGAATTACATTGCCAGACACCTGTTTAGAGGTATTTACAAACGGCCGGCATTTAGCTTATAGTTACTCATAAGAATAAAACTTATGTTTGGAGGGATACCTGTGTCTTTGTTTAGAAAAATACCAGCGTTTATTATTGGCGGGGTTGTAGCTTTAAGTTTGGTCGCAGTACCAGTGGTAATGGCCCAGGGCGGAGATCAACAGTCCGGCGGTGGAAGTGGCTTACAGCTATCGCCAACGAGGACAGAAATAACGGCTACTCCAGGCGAGTCAAAGACGTTTACTATGAGCCTCAAAAACGTCACTCAGGGCGATGTGACTGCCAAAGCCTTCTTGAATGATTTTGAATCAGATGGACAATCCGGCACGCCAAAGATCATTGTCGACGAAAACAAGGATAAAACACCGTTTTCTATCAAGCAGATGATTACTGATCTCGAAGATATCAATATCAAGCCTGGCGAGACCAAGCAGATTGAACATACAGTGACAATTCCAGCCAACGCAGCACCAGGCGCTTACTTTGGCGCCCTTCGGTATGCCGCTGTGCCTGCTGGCCAAGAGTCAGCTAGCGACGAGCGCAAAGTGTCACTTACTGCTAGTGTTGCTCACTTAGTATTTGTCGAAATTCCTGGTGATGTCGTACAAAAAATCGAGCTTTCAAACGTAGAGGCTGTTGGTGCAGATGGCAAGAAAGTGCCATTTTACCAAGCTCCTACCAGTGCTGCAGTCACCGTCAAGAACCTTGGTAACGGATTTTCCCGACCTTTCGGTAAGGTGACGGTGTACCGTGGCTCGACTACTGTTCATTCATATGATGTCAACAACACCGACCCTAAAGGCATTGTCTTGCCTCAATCTTCACGAACATTCACCGACGAAATGAAGAACGTAAAAACACCGGGTAAATATAAAATTTCAGCCGGTGTTGCCTATGGAAATGGTGGTGAAGTCGTAAGCTTTGAAAAGAGCTTCTGGTACTTACCTCTCTGGTTCTTGGGCGTCTTAGCGTTCGCCGTTATCCTACTCGTCGTGGGCGGCTTCTTGGCTTACAAGAAATTCTTGGCACCAAAATCGAACCGGGCTTAAATTCTCAGAAAAAAGCATACGGAATAATTTACGAGGCGAAAGTATGAAAACTACTTTCGCCTCTTTTTGACCGGCTATTAAAAAACCATAACCAGATATGGTAGTATAAAGAAGTAAAGATTAACCATAATGTCTAAAAAATCAAAAATCATGAACAACATGCGGTTTGCGGTGGCTTGTCTCTTTGTTTTGGCTTTTGGTTTTGTAGCTTTGCTGGCTCCTTATGCGGAGGGCGCGACCGAAAGTGGCTCAGTTGGGTTGGAGGGTACTGTGAGCGCGCCACCACCGACAACAGCTGCCGTCATCTCGTTTCCGAGGGATGGGGCAGTCATAAATGATTTGCCGGTAACGGTGACCGGTATATGTACGACAGGACTTTTGGTCAAATTATTTAAAAACAATGTTTTTGCAGGGTCTGGACAGTGTACGAATGGTAGTTTTTCCATACAGATTGATCTTTTTAGTGGGGCAAATGAACTTATTGCGCGTGTTTACGATGACCTGGATCAAGCCGGCCCAGATTCAAACATCGTAACGGTGACGTTTCCGACCGCCGGATTTAACCAAGGCACAAGAGTGTCGCTGACAAGCAGTTTCGCAAAAAGAGGTGCAAATCCAACACAGAAGTTGTCGTGGCCGATTACGTTAACTGGAGGTACGGGGCCGTATGCTTTGTCTGTTGACTGGGGCGATGGCAAGACCGCTGACATTATCTCTCAGGCTTTCCCCGGTACATTTAATATAGAACACACCTATGATTCCCCTGGTGTTTATAATGTCGTCGTCCGAGCAGTAGATAAAAATGGTAATGTGGCCTTTTTACAGCTCGTGGCAGTGGCGAATGGCCCACTGTCC
>JALHRM010000018.1 GCA_022841445.1 Candidatus Saccharimonadota bacterium | reverse complement strand
CTCAGATGCTTCGGCTACGCCTCTGCATGACACATCGCTTGGTATGAGTACTCAATGTTGGGCTATATCGGCGCGACCGGGCGCTTTACATTGCTTTTTCCCCTTTGCATTTTTGCCCTTTTTCTTATGACACGCCACCACAAATTATTTACCATCCTGACCATCGGATCGCTCCTGCTGCTCAGTTCCTGTATCCACCACCGGGAATTGGTCAACTTTAATGAAGGCCCCGAATTCAGCGCTGCCGCAGAAACCATAGCCAACCAAAACCCTGTCCTGCTGCAAACAGATGATTTACTGTCCATTACCGTACAGTCCGTAGATCCGCGTGCCAGTGCTCCTTTTAATTTTATAGCACCCCTTGATGCCAATAAAACGGAGACAGCGGTAATGACGCCGGCAGGCGCCAGTACGCCTGCTCAACCGAACTACCTGATCGACGCGAACGGGACCATTAATTTCCCTTTGATTGGTCAAGTCCGGGCCGCCGGTTTAAGTACCGCTCAATTGCGGGATTCCCTGAGTATACAAATCAGTAAATACGTGCAAAACCCGATTATTAATGTCCGATTGACCAATTTCAGGTTTTCCGTTCTGGGAGAAGTAAACCGTGCCGGTTCTTTTTCCATTGCCAACGAACGTATCAATATCCTGCAAGCCCTGGGCATGGCGGGCGACCTCACCAATTACGGCAACCGCGAAAACGTTTTAATCATCCGGGAACGCAATGGAAAAAGAGAATTCGGACGCCTGAACCTGCACCAGCGCAACCTCTTTCAGTCCCCTTATTTTTATTTAATGCAAAACGACCTCATTTATGTAGAGCCTTTACCCGCAAAAGTAGGAGCGACTGCTGATGGTGCTACCAAATACGTGCAATGGGCCTTTCCGATTATTTCAATCATCAGTGTAATCGTTTCCTTAACCCGCTAAGCCAACCATTCTTGTGACAGATTCACGTCAACAACTATTTTCAGATAAAGAAGACGAGGGTTTTAACCTCCGCGACTTTATTTTTACCTACGTACTGCGCTTTTGGTACCTGTATGTCTTATTCATCGGAGGTGCCCTTGCGTGGGCCTGGTTGAAAATCCGTTATTCCACACCCGTTTACCAGGTCAGCAGCACGATATTGATCAAGGACGAAAACTCAAAGGGAGGCGGTATCTCGGAAGAGAGCATTTTCCAGGACCTGGGGCTGATGCAGGGTGGTAAAAATATACACAACGAAATAGAGCTCCTGCGATCACGTCCGATAATGGAAGCGGTAATCAGTAAACTCGGACTGGATGTGGAATATTATACCCTGGGTCGGGTACGCACTTCTGAAGCATATCCCACTCATGTCATCAAAGCCACTTTGCACGATGTCAGTCCAATCGGGTATGACGTGTCCTTTGGCATTACGGTTCGGGACAGCCAGCATTTTATCCTGACGCTGCACGAACAAAAAACAGAACGGCAATTTGGTCAAATGATCGAGCTACCGGAAGGGAAATTCATTTTTACCCTCATCAATAAAGACGATTTACCACAGGATGATTATTCCGTCATTTTTCGCGAACCACATAAAGTAGCGCCAGGCTATGTAGGCGCTCTTTCTATTAATTCTGTTAATACATTTTCCGACGTATTAAACTTAAGTTATCTGCATCCTGTACCTCAAAAAGGTATTGACATCCTGAACATGGTAGTTGAAGAATATAACCATGTCACTATCGAGGATAAAAACAAGGTGGGGAAAAATACCGTGCTGTTTATCGACGACCGCCTCAAATACCTGACCACTGAACTGTCGGATGTAGAAGGCAACCTGGAGCAATATAAAAAAAGCAACGACATCCCCACGGAGATTTCCTCCAGCGTGGAAAGCCTGATCGCTCAACTCAACGAATACGACAAAGAACTTGGCGCACTGGAAGTACAAAAAATCATTTTAGACGGTTTGCAGCAATACCTGCAAAACCAGCTGACCAAATACGAACCCGCGCCTATCAACCTGTTGCCCTCCAACACACAATTAGCATTGTTGGTCAGCCGCTACAACGACCTGTTGCAGGAACGCAGCCGCTTGCTCAAAAATGCTACCCCGGACAATCCCGTGGTACAAAACCTGACCGTACAGATCGACCAGATGCGCAGCAGCATGCTGGAAACCATTCAAAATATTAACCGCGAATTTGATCTGAGTCTTGCAAAAGCCCGCAGTAAAAACAACCTGTTCCAAAGCAAAATCCGCACCGTACCCACCAAAGAACGTGGACTGATCGAAATCAAGCGCCAGCAAGGGATCAAAGAGGCGCTTTTCCTGTATTTACTGCAAAAAAGAGAAGAAACCGCCCTTTCACTCGCAGTGGCTATCCCCAATTCCAGGGTAGTAAACCCACCCATCAAAACCGGCGGACCCATCAGCCCCAATACCCGTTCGATCTATATCACAGCGCTGTTCATCGGCCTGCTCATACCCTCTCTGTTTATCTACCTGAAATACCTGCTGACCAACACCATCCAATCCGAATCGGATATTACACAAGTTACCAGCACTCCCCTGCTGGCCTCCATCGGTCAGCAAAAAAACAGCGACCCGATCGTAGTCAAAAAGAACAGCCGTTCGGCCGTAGCCGAGATGTTCAGGTTGTTGCGTACCAACCTGCAATTCCTCGGCGCAGGCAAAAACAACCAGGTCATACTCGTCACGTCCACCGTCAGTGGAGAAGGTAAAAGTTTTATCACCCTCAACCTGGGCATTACATTAGCCCTGGCGGATAAAAAAATCATTATCCTTGAACTGGACCTGCGAAAACCCAAACTCATCCGCTACCTGACCCAAAAACCACCCGAAAGTGGTATCAGCAATTACCTGATCGGAAAATTACCCTTCGACCAATTGATACGTCAATCAGATGTACATCCCAACCTCAGTTATATCAGCAGCGGACCTATTCCACCCAATCCGGCTGAATTGCTTCTTACAGAGCTCTTGACAAATTTGATCGAACAGTTGAAAGAAACGTACGACTACATCCTCCTGGATACACCGCCGGTAGGTATGGTGGCGGATGCACTCTTGCTGGGCAAACTGGCCGACTCAGCGCTTTATGTGGTGCGCCAGGGCCACACCTATAAAGGTAGCCTGAGTTATATCCAGGAAATATACCAGGAAAATAAATTACCCAACTTAGCCATCATTTATAATGGTGTGACAGCCAACGATGGTTATGGCTACGGGCAAAAATACGGCTATGGCTATGGATATGGCTACTACGATGATGCAACCCCGCCGAAGAAGTGGTGGCAGATATGGAAAAAACGTTGAAAATAAATTTATAAGTAGTTATCAGTTTTTTCAACAGAAAGCAACCAAAGATTTCAATTATTCAGCTTATAGTCAAAAGTTGAAACAGATTTAGTTGGATAAAGACACTTAAACAAAGGGTAAAATTGCAAAGGGCAAAAAGCAATGTAAATCAATAAGTTACAGGAGATTTATTATTAATTAATTTTGCACACTTACTTATCAATGAAAAATTTTGCATTAATAGGGGCTG
>JALHRM010000017.1 GCA_022841445.1 Candidatus Saccharimonadota bacterium | reverse complement strand
TAGAAGGAGAGACGACTGTCACGTGGGGGGAGTTAAAAAAAGAGACACCCACTGTAAATCCTGCCGCACTGAGTTACCAGGTTTCCTACCCGGTACCCGGAGCCTTGCTCGTATCGTTCACGGAAGAGTCGTGTGGTGCCTACTGTAGCAACTTTGTGGTGCAGTACATGTTTGCGCTTGAAACAGGGCAGTTACTAACTCTGGCTGATTTTTATACCCCGGCTGGTTTAGCGGTAATTCGGCGGGAAATGGTGCAGCAAAAAACTGACACGATTGAAACATTTGTTGCTCATGCTAAACAAATCCTTACCACTACGAGTAATAGCGAAGATCGTGAAAGGCTGGAAATACAAATAGATCATTACCCGAACTGTATCTATTACTATGACGGCTATGATCCGCTTGAGAATACGAGATGGTCATTCAACGCTACCTCTACAACAATTGTCACTGAAGCCTGCTTCCCGCACGGCGCAAGGTATGCAGATGATTTAGGTCACTTTGAGTATATCAAGGATCATGTGGTGTTTGAGCCGTACCTAACGTCGCTTGGTAGAGATATGCTTGTGCGTCGGTAAGTTGTCCATACCTCGGGATAAAAGCCCTGTGGAGGCTTGGTATACTTACCTGTATGAATCCACAGCTTCCTGGCCGTTTCGTGGTACCTGAAGTGGTTGCTACTAATTTTCACTTCAAAGCTGGTGATGTAGTAGCAGACTTCGGAGCAGGTAGTGGTTTTTTTCTGAAGGTACTTACCGATACCGTTGGACCCACTGGCCGGGTCTTTGCGTGTGAGGTGCAGAAGAATTTGGTTGAAAAACTCGGAGATACTGCACGTTTGCAAGGCCTAGGTAATGTGACGCCGTTATGGTGTGATCTCGAAGAACCAGGGGGTATTAAGCTTCGAGACGGTGTTCTTGATGGTGCGCTTCTTTCAAATACTCTGTTTCAACTAGAAGACAAAGCTATTGCACTAAGAGAGATGCGTCGCACGCTGCGTAACGGAGCCCTCTTTCATGTAATCGACTGGACCGACTCTTTTGGCGGACTTGGACCGAGTTCGGCCATGGTTGTGACGCAAGACCAGGCAATTGACTTGCTCGAGGCAGCGGGATTTATCTTTGAACGTGAATATCCAGCCGGAGAACATCATTATGGTCTCGCTCTTAGAGCAGTATAGTATTTTGATATGAAACTTCGTCCATTTGAAATTTTCTTGGTCTCCGGCTTTGCCATACTAGCCGTTTTGGCCGTTACGATGCTTGCGCTATATAATCCACCGCCTGATCCTGATAGTGTGAGCGTGACTGGGTCGGTGTCTATATGGGGCACGCTACCAAAAGAGCCGGTGGTTAGTTTTTTGACCAAACTGGCACAAACCAATCCGGCATTTCGGCAAGTAGACTACACCTACGTACCAATTGAAGAATTCAATGAACGCTTTGTTACAGCTCTTGCCGATCGTACTAATCCTGATTTGTTACTTATTCCGCATGAAGAGATTGTTCCGCAGCGAGCACGGCTTTTACCCTATACCTATGAGAGCTTCTCACTCCGAGAATTTAAGGACCGATACATAGATGGGGCAGAGGTATTTGCGCTTGAAGACGGTATTTATGCGGTGCCCATTGCGGTTGATCCTATTGTTTTATACTGGAACCGTAACTTACTTGGTAACGCTGGATTCCTTGGTGCGCCGACAACCTGGGAACAGCTTACTAATGTGATGGTGCCAGCTCTCACGGCTCGAAGCTTTGACCGTACTATCGAGCGTTCGGCTGTAGCAATGGGGGAGGCACAGAATATTGCCCACGTGTACCCGGTGTTGTCTATGTTAGCGATCCAATCGGGTAGTAAACTCGTGACGAGTGCTGGTGGTGAGTATCGAGTTGAGATGGATGTTGCAAATGGTACTGGTCTGCCATTTACCGATAGCTTGCGTTTCTATATGGGTTTTAGTGATCCAGGAAGTAGTGTATATAGCTGGAATCGGGCACAGCCACTTGATCGTGACGCCTTTATTCGCGAGACGTTGGCGCTGTACTTTGGTTTTGCGAGCGAGGGCCGCGACCTCGCGTTTCGTAACCCAAACCTGAATTTTGATATTGCTGAAGTTCCTAAAGGGGAAAAGGTAGAGTTACGCCGGACCTACGGCCGCACCTATGGTCTGGCGGTTGTGCGGAATGCGCCAAATATTCAGGGCGCATACGCTGCCATTAATGTGCTAAGCGAAACAGACAATGCTGCAGCATTGGCCCAAGCGTTTTCAATGGCACCTACTACCAGGGCGGGATTGGCTCGGGGTACGAGTGATGTCTACGCCAGTATTGCGTACCGGGCCGCGCCAATTTCACGGTCGTTGCTAGCTCCTGGGGACAGCGCTACTGTCCGTGTGTTTACCGATCTAGTAACACGCGCTGGTACTGATCGAAGTGATATTGAAGGTGCTGCCAGCGCTGGTATTGGACGTCTGAAGTTAGAATACTAGTTATAAACAATTCTCATGCATTGTATTACTCAAGTACTTAAACCAGGTAGCTTCACTGGATTATTGGTGGGACTTGTTTTTTTAAGCTGGATGCTTCCAGTATCTGTCCAGGCATCCTGTACTTGTGATAATTATGTAAGCTGTAATGATCCAAGTTGGGAATATGCAGTGCAGTGTAATCCAGACGGTTCACCACGTTCAACACCAACACCAACACCGGTTCTGGCACAAGCACCGTCGCAGCCAGCACCTGAGCAGTATGGTCCACCAGCACCGTCGCAGCCAGCACCTGAGCAGTATGGTCCACCAGCACCGTCTGCGCCAAGTGGAGGAGGGACCTCGCGGGTCACGTTGCAAAATCCGCTCTCGGGTATCAATAGCATACCCGATCTGCTTGCGGCTATTTTGCAAGTCTTCATAATTATCGCTATTCCGATCATTATCCTCTTTATCATATTGGCAGGCTTTAAGTACGTAACGGCGCGGGGTAATGCGGGAAAAATCCAAGAGGCGTCACAAGCACTCCTCTATGCCATTATTGGTGGAGTACTCATTCTCGGCGCTACCGCTATCGCTCAAATTATTAAAAATCTAGTGAACGCTTTCCGGTAACTGTAAAAGTGCATGCTAAGTCAGCTCAGTAATCCATTTGTGGTCATTGAAAATCCACTTCTGTTTGACTCAATTCCTGAGTTACTAGTTGGTCTTTTGCAGGTCTTTAATATTATCGCCGTCCCTTTCGTTGTCTTCTTCATTATGCTGGCCGGCTTTAAGTATGTGACTGCTCGTGGTAACACCGAGAAGGTGACGGAGGCTTCTCGTTCGCTTACTAATGCTATTATTGGGAGTGTACTAATCTTTGGTTCTGTTGCAATTGCAACAATTATCCAGAATTTGGTTGATGCGGCTGCCCGTTAATTTTCTTTATGATCCCTACTCCTACCCCAACTACCTTCGCCCAACTCGTTGATCTCTTCCTGCGATTTATCAACTATCTGGTACCACTTCTGTTTGCGGTGGTATTTGTCTATGTGATTTGGAAACTGATAGACGCGTGGGTGATTAATGCTGGCGACGAAAAGAAACAAGCAGAGGGACGAACTTTGGCGATCGTAGCAGTTATCGTGTTTGTGCTTATGCTAAGCACGTGGGGGCTTGTGACGCTGGTACGTAATACTTTATTTGGTATCCCGTAGTCGATTCAGGTGGTTATACACAGCGCCTCGATAGGCCCTACGCCATGAGAAAAACTAGTGTATAATTTGATGACAGCCAATTCATAATCATTACAGTTTATTTACGTTATCATGGTAAAAACTATTATCTCTTCAGTTATAAGCTTCGGTGCGCTGTTTGCTCTACCGCTCATGGTCTTTGCTGGAACC
>JALHRM010000016.1 GCA_022841445.1 Candidatus Saccharimonadota bacterium | reverse complement strand
CTACGCAACCACTTAATAGCTTTGGCTGCGCCTTGTCGATCTGTTTTTCTCATTTCTCCCTCCGAATGATTCAAGATAAGCCCGTAGCATCGCAACTGACGCCACCTCGCTAAGTCAATGTGCGGTTGATTCAACACACTGACTGCCTAAAAACGTCTTACTATCCGATACTCCCGTACTGTACCCAAAGGAATAAAACACAAAGGACGTACAGATAACGGTAATTAGTAGCATCGCCCAAAATTGATGGTCACGCCGTCTATCGGCTGATCGTCGTTGTCGTTGTCTCATTTCATTGCCTCCTCGATGCGCATACGTTTAGCTTTTTCCCAAAACCTGTTAGCAATCTCGTTGGGCGAATCACCGCTGTCAATGCCCTCAATCAATTGATTAAAAGCGTCCTCCATCGCATCTGTATAGCCTTGAACATATGCCACATCAGCTTGCCTATCTGCCCACGACGCAATCCCTGCCGCTACTCCTGAATAATCCATAACCCCTCGTCGCTGAATGCACAGCGTTGTCTTTACCACGAAGCCCGATATTCGTATTCGTCGCTTTCATTAGCTAAAGCGTCCTCAAGAATCTTCTTTGTGTCCTCAAGGTCTTTGACGTACCATTCGTTGTAATCCGTATTGCCAAAGAAGAATCCCGATGTTGTTGGTAATGCCTCACACACTTCAGGATTTGCGATTACTTTACCGTCCTCGTATGTCTCAGTTCTGCCGTTGCTATCCCATCGCGTTCCGGTGTGTAGTGTGCCGTCAATTAATTCAACCTTGCCCAAAATGTCGGTAACAGTAGCAAGCAATTCTTGCAATTGCTCACGGCTGACATAGTATGATTTGCAATCGTCTTCGCCGTCCTGCACATTCTCAACAAACCAATTGTGAATCTGGTTTGCCTTGCGCCAATAGCCTACTTGCTCCTCAATGTAGCTAAGTTTCTTTATATCGACTGACACAGGCTTGCCGTCGATTTTGATTTTCACTGAGCCTGTAACTTTGCGATGCTTGTAATTGCCACCAATGTAAATCTTGCGTGTTAAGTATTGATCTAATCCCATTTTCTTAGTTGCCGCGTCTGAAGTCTCGCGGTCTTGTCAACTCGAAGCTGCGCGTGTTTCCGCAGACCTCATACGATAGATTCAAGCCTCGCGGTTGGTGCTAGTAGATAGCCTGTCAATCGCTTCAAACACATCCGACTTCGACCCTCTAGCAACCTCATTCCCTCGATCATAAGCCACCCACTCGTTGCCCTCTATTTTCAAAACTATTCCTCTATACATAAGCCCTCCAATGCTGATAGCACAGCTTGTCTAGTTAATCCTCTCGTCGTAAACGCCGTCTGTGTACTCTCTCGACGTATCGACCTTGCAAGTGTAATCAAACAAACTGCATCCATTTGAGCCATTGCCGAAATGCACGTAACTAACGTGGACGCTAACCCAAACAAACAACGTATCAGGCACGACCGCTTTATTCTCGTCGGTCAACGGCTGAATGCTTGTGCCAAATGTATCAATCTTAATCGACTTGAATATCACAGGCACGGTTTGGAACGGAGTAGATTCAACCTCGATGCACGGTTGCTTGTTGCCGTTGACCGACTGCGTAAAGGTGAGCGGAGCGGTGAATCCTCGCTGAAGCAAAGCGTTCGTGATCGACTCGCTAATCTTGTCCATTGTCGTGACTTTTAATTTCAACATAGTAAATAATCAGCCGTTTATACGTACACGGCGAAACGTCCTAAGTTAAGCGGTCAATGCTTCGCGTGTAGCTATCAATGCCGCTTTACGTTCTTCGGCTTTGTCGATTTCGCGTTGTAAGCGTTCGGCTTCTGTGTTGATGCGTGCGGTCTCGGCATCTTTCAATCGTGCAGGAGCATTGTTCAGCACTCGATAAATCTCCTCGAATATCTGAGGCAATACGATGTTGTTAATGCGAGCGGTTTCCGTCTCATTCTTGATAAGGTCTGCACACGGATTCGTTGTGTAATGAGCACCACCACGACCCAACACTTCGGCGGTTTCTTTGAGCGTGTAAAACGTCTCGAATAGTTCGCACAACGTCCATAGATCGGCGTCCGTAATTTGGAAGCTGTCGCCGAAATGCTTGCGAAAGCCGTCAAACAGGTTGAGACGTTCGGAGCGAAAGCAGCCTTTCTCGGTGTCATACCATTCGTGCGTAGTTAAGCCGTCAACGTGATAGTGACAATTGTTGTTGCCAAGATAGCCAAAGCCCCAATACCAGCCACAATCCCAACTCGGAGGCGACAAGTAAATCTTTTCGCCTGCATTAACACCAATAAAAACCTTTGAATGACTCGATAACGTCTGCATTGTCTTAAAACATCTATTTCGGTAAACCGTAGCCGATGCGGTGGCGTTCTAGGATAGTCAGATTGTCGCATAAAGCGGCGAGAATGTCAAGTTAGCTGAAACGATTCAAGAACCGTAAGACACTCAGCAGAACTTGCAACGGTGTCGCATTCACCAAAAGACTCGTCCTCAGACTTAGACAGGTCAGACAGCAACCGAACGCCGTACCATTCGCCCGTATCCACAATCTCAGTTACGCGATCTAAAAACGACACACACTCCAAATTCGTTGGCACAAT
This sequence comes from Candidatus Saccharimonadota bacterium, assembly GCA_022841445.1. GTDB lineage: Bacteria > Patescibacteriota > Saccharimonadia > Saccharimonadales > UBA10212 > JALHRM01. The sequence goes on along the minus strand of JALHRM010000016.1, from coordinate 1,338 downwards.
TCGCTCGTAATCACGATACTCGCCGTCATCATTCCACAAAGTAAAACCTTCTAACATTTCTCCATTGCGGTTATGAGATACCGCACAAACGTCTATGTGTTAACTCGAACTCTCGGCAGACGACCGATGCCACAAACGGCACGGACAAGCCAACGAATGAGACCACAAAATTAATCTAAATCGGCACTTATCGCGGTGCTATTCGCTTTTAGAGAGCGTCGTAAATCGTTCGATATTCGATACTATACAGGCGTTCGCCGTTTTCGTCCTTGACGTTGACATATTCAGCAAAGCGGTCAAAATCGTCAGTTTCAAATATTTCGCCTGTTTGCGTGTTCGTTATGACATACAGAATATACATTAAATTGGGCGTCGTTTCGCAACAACGTAGCAACCACCACCAAACGCTAGGTTGTATTCCTTGACCATTGCACGGGCTTCAGATTGCGTATCGCACTCGTCAACACATTCGCCCGACCACCAAATTTCAAATACATCGACTGTTTTGCGTATGTACATAAAAGCTCCTAATTCGACAGTGCGACTGCCACGATGATTTGACCGCGATTGAGATGCGCATAAGCCTGCGACCGCGCGTCCCGTTCGTTGTTGGCTAAAACAAAGAAATGCGACGAATACGAAGGTTGATTACGTTTGCCGCAGATGATGCGATATTCTTTCATTTTGTACGCTCCAATGTGATATAATCTAAAGCTGAGACGATGGCTTATTGCCGTGCATATGTTGGTGCTTATAGCTAGCCACCGTCTCAATGTTTGATAACTTGTATTTATCGCGTCACAGTTATCGGTTGACAGTTATGATATTAAGCGAAAAGAAAACATTTGTCAAGTGAATAGTAAGTAATAGTGAAAATAGTTCGCATAAAGTCTGCAAGTCTCACGGCATCAACAAGTTACAATGTCACCAAATAGACACAACAGACGACCAAGACCACAAACGCGAGAGACAAGTTAACGAATCAGTCAACGAAATAACATAAAAGACTAGACAAACACTCAACAAAAGCAATACATTAAGCAAATGGAAACGGCAGTTCTAGAGAGCAAACACACTGGACGACCAAAAGGCAAAGGCAATCTATCCGAAGATGTTAAGCTCGGCATCGTTCAAGAGAAAAAATTACAGTTGATGTCACAGTCTATGATTGCAGATCAGTTCAATGTGGCACGGTTTACAGTGAACAGAATCACCGAAGATGACCTCAAGCCAGAGACTAAAGCAAAGCTCGATTCCTTTGTAGATAAACTCAGCCAAGCACGCGAGAAAGTCATACAAAGAATCAATGAAAAGCTAGACAATAACGACTTCAAAGAC
>JALHRM010000015.1 GCA_022841445.1 Candidatus Saccharimonadota bacterium | reverse complement strand
CGCATTAAACGCAAAAACGCATATTTCTAATGAGCTGACATGCCATCCCTTTAAACTAGGCGGATTTATTCTGCCAACGCATAAAATTGTTCAGCAAAAGACATCTTTTCTGCTCCTTCTATCATCGACTGACCTTTGCGAATCATGTGCATTAGTTCGATGCCAGCCAAGATGTTTTTAGCTGTTGAAAAGACTTGAATCCGAGCATTGGTTTCGTCACTCGCTTCACGGCTCGATGATCTTGTTCCACAATATTATTGAGATATTTGACCTGACGAACCATTATGGGTTTCTCTCTGTTGGCATTGATCTCATCAATCACGGCTTTATTGGCGCCACTTTTATCCATCGTGACCTTTTCAGGAAAGCCATTGGCTTGCATGGCTTTGTCGAAGAAGCGTTTAGCACCAGCCTTATCGCGCTTGGCCGTTAATAGAAAGTCGATCGTTTTACCATCCCTGTCCACTGCGCGATAGAGGTATTTCCAAACGCCTTTAACCTTGATATAAGTCTCGTCCATCCGCCAGCTTCTACCAACTGGGCGCTTATACTTTCTGAAAATATTTTCCAGCAATGGTAGAAACCGGATCGCCCAACGGCTCACTGTAGAATGGTCAACTGTAACACCACGCTCCTCCATCATCTCTTCCAGATGCCGGCAACTTAACGGATACGCCGCGTACCAGCGGATGCAGACCAGAATCACCTCAATCGGAAATCGCATTCCTTTTACAACCAGCATCGAAGGTATTGATGATCCCGCTTAATGCGACAGAACCATTTAATCCACGGCATAAAATTTTATCGAAGCCACACATAGATCAGCTTGGAAATCTTTACCGATACCAACCAACCCTATACGTTTAAGCTTATTTTTTTGGAATTCGGTTGTGGTCTTGTAGGCTTTTATATTCGCAAAAGGGAAGCGAATTGTTTGCCAGTCAACTGTAGCTTCAAAGCTGAAGCGATACGATTGCCATGGGAACCAGAGTTCAGTCGTGCGGAAATGAACGTTGTAGCGTTCGTTATTACCGGCAATGATAAGCTCAACACCATCATAGGCAGATACATCAAACGGTTTATCTTGTGTCAAGTCCAATGCCATTTGCACAAAACCACCGTTGTTTTCGGTAGAAACCGTGCCGCGCATGTGTAGACAATCCTTGCCCTTATAATTGTCCAATGTCAGATCGCCGCTGGAAACGCCACCCATGACCTGATCAGTGACGAGTCGCCATTGCGTGCCCAATCCAGAGCTTAAATTGCCGCTGGTTCTATCATCAATAATTAAATCTGTGGCAAACACGATATTGTATGCTCCAACGTTCATCAAAAAAATTATTGAGAAATTTGTGAGTATAAAGCGTATATCAAGTAACTGAAAATTCATCATTTACAATGGATCTGATAAGTTATGGATCATGCAGGTATTAATAAGCATAATCCCACAGATGCACAAGATAAATAGATTGTTTGCGACAAAACTGCAACGATCCTTTACCCAGCCAATGAGTCTTTCCCATATACCGATGGTTGAAATGAAATCAAAGATAGAGCGCACAGGGCAGTGTATTCTAAACCACTACTGTCCCTTTAACATCTAATTAAGGCGGCCTGATTCAGCTTGAATTGGTAAAATAAGTTTGCTTATAACCTGTTGAACCGATATAGGAAACCAGGCGGCTCTGTCGCATTAAGCGGGATCATCGATACATTCGTGTAGACTGTTGACATTGAATTATAGGTTTATTGGGGGCCATGACGATTAAACATATTATTGAAGGACGAAAGAAGGATCTGGGGGGATTTTCTGTTCGCCGAATTTTGCCCCATGCCAAACAACGCATGGTAGGGCCGTGGATATTTTTCGATCATATGGGACCGGCAGAATTTAATGCCGGAGAAGGAATCAATGTCAGGCCTCATCCTCACATAAATCTCGCAACAGTCACCTATCTCTTCGAAGGAGAAATATTACATCGTGATTCTCTGGGCAATCATCAGCTTATCCGTCCTGGAGATATCAATTTGATGGTTGCAGGCAAGGAGATTACGCATTCTGAACGTGAGCGTGATGAGATACGCAACACATCACACAAACAACATGGATTGCAGCTCTGGCTTGCGCTTCCAAAAAAATATGAAGAAATTGCCCCGGCGTTTTATCACTATTCATATACAGACCTTCCTCTTGTCACCATTGAGGGTATTTCAGTTCGTGTTTTAATCGGTAGTGCGTATGGTGTTTCTTCGCCTGCAATTAGTTTCTGTGAAACTCTGTATATCGAAGCACAGCCACAATCCGAGCAGAAACTCAAACTGCCTCAGGCTACTGAAGCAGCTATATATTTAGTAGACGGCCATGCCTCTATTAATGGCGAAACCCTGCGGCAATACCAAATGATGATAGTTGAAAATTCAGGTGACCTGGCTATTGCTGCTACAAAAGAGTCGCGTATTGTTTTGATAGGTGGCGCTCCCCTGGGTGAGCGACATATTTATTGGAATTTTGTTTCAAGCCGAAGAGAACGGATCGAACAAGCCAAGCAAGATTGGCGCGAAGGACGATTCGAAAAAGTGAAAGGTGATGACAAAGAATTTATTCCTTTACCAGATAATGCTGGTTAATATGAACTCATACCACAGCAAAATCAGTATATTAACTCTTTTGGTTATTCACAGGAGGAATACGTCTTACTAAAGTAAGCGTCCAACGCCGCCATCTATCTCTATCAATTATTTTTCTTTAACAACTCAATGTAATCAGGTGGTAACGGTAGCAACTCGTCAATTCGACTGTTAGGCCACGTGGGTAGTTTTATGAGCGTATCTTTGAGCCAATCAGATGAGTTCAGACCGTTGAGTTGAACAGTGCCAAATAGAGTTTGAATAGCTGCTGCACGTTTGCCCGCACGCTCTGAACCGGTAAATAACCAATTCTTTTTTCCAATCGCGATAGGTCGAATGACGTTTTCTACGGGATTGTTGTCAATTGGCAGGTGGCCGGTTTGTGCATAGCGAGTCAGGTTGGCCCAACGTTTCAGTGTGTAATCCAAGGCTTTGGCGGAGCCACCCCCATTTGCTGTCTGAGCGCGGGTTTTCATCAACCAGTCGTGTAATGCCTCCAACTCGGGCAGGCTTTTTTCTTCCCGTAGTTGTTGGCGTTCTGCGATGGTCAGATCTTTACCTTCTGCTTCAATAGTATATAAATTGCCGATACGCTGCAACGCTTCCAACGCCATCGGACTATTATTGGCCAGGTGCAAATCGAAGAATTTACGGCGTGCGTGCGCCCAACAAGCCAGTTCAGTGCAGGGCTCCGTCTGTTTTTCGGCGAACAGGGCTTTGTAGCCGCCATAGTCGTCGACCAGCAAATGACCTTGCCAGTTTTCCAGAAAGCTTTGCGCGTGCCGGTCACTACGACCGGTTTGATAGTCGAAGATGATAATACGCGGCCCAGGTTCCAAGTCGTTGCTGCGATAGGCCCACAAGTAGGCCTTGCGTGTCTTGCCTTTGCCAGGATCAAGTTGCGCGACTGGCGTTTCTATCGGCATGCAGCGTGTTGCCTTGCAACAGATGCCATGTCAGTCGATCCACCAAAGGTTGCAGTGCAACGCCGCTACGACCGACCCATTCCGCCATTGTTGAGCGGGAAAGCGTGACTTGTTCCTGTGCGGCAATCTGTTCTAAGCGATAGAGTGGCAGGTGATTCAGGTATTTACTGGTCAGCACCCAACTCAGCAGGCCGGGTGCGGCCATACCGCCATCAATAATGGCTGACGGAATAGGCGCGGCAGTAACGATTTCACAGGTCTTGCAGGCATATTGTGGGCGGATGTGACGGTGAGCAAAGAACTTTGCTGGCTCCACATCCAACTGTTCGCTAACATCTTCACCGATCTTAACCAGATTCTGACCACATTGACTGCATTGGCAGGATTCTGGTTCGTGACGGTGTTCAATACGTGG
>JALHRM010000014.1 GCA_022841445.1 Candidatus Saccharimonadota bacterium | reverse complement strand
CCAGATCGCCGCGTGTGACAGCTGAGTCTGTGATGGAACGATCTCAGTACATGAAGTCGAAACTGTCTGTCAGTGCTGGCGAGTTACAGGCTCACATTGAGGACCTGATCACGAACCCCACAAAGTTTGAGAAGGCTGTGGATTTCGCCAAGAAAAATGGATATTTCCTGCAGTCCGGTGCACAGAACATGATCGACACAATCGTATGGGCTGGCGCGTATGAGCAGGCGATTGAGAATGGTGCGCTTGAGTCAGACGCTGCAAAGGAAGCTGACTCTGCTGTCAGAACTACGCAGGGAACTTTGAACCCTGAGGATATTTCAAGATTTGAAACAGGGTCACCGTTCTTGAGATTGTTCACGCAGTTCTATTCGTATTTTAATATGCAGGCGAATTTACTTGGAACGGAATATATCAAGACCATGCGCGACCTTGGTCTGCGTAAGGGCGCCGGTCGATTGGCGTTTGTTTACACGATGGGATTTATGCTTCCTGCAGTTCTGTCTGAGTTAATAGTACAAACAATGGCTGGTAAGGGATTCGATGCAGATGATGATGACGAATATATGGATGATTTTCTTCGTGTGTTTTTTGGATCCCAGATCAGGTCTGGTACGGCTTTGGTTCCTGTGGTCGGACAGACTACTAATGTCATTGTGAATAATTTTAACGATAAATGGTATGACGATAGAATCAGCACGTCGCCTGCTATCAGCATGATTGAATCAGCGGCCAAGGCGCCGAACTCTGTATATGAAGCGATTGCTGAAAATGGATCAAAGGACAAGGCGATCAAGGACACACTGACTGCTCTGGGTTTAATTACAGGTTTACCGCTGGCACCACTCAGCAGGCCTATAACATATCTGGGCGCGGTGGCCGAAGGAACTGCAGACCCGACTGGTCCTGTTGATTTCACTCGGGGTCTTGTGACAGGAAAAACTGGTGACAGATAAGCAAGAATGTTTTTCAATTTAGCGAGGAGAAAAAGCGATGTCGTTATCATCGGCCAATAATCGGAACGACTACGTCGGCAACGGTGCGACTTCAGTCTACTCCTATACGTTCAAAATATTTACGACCTCACAGCTAAGAGTCACTCGCAGCGTGGCAGGGGTTGAGACTGTGCTGGCACTGACCACCGACTACACGGTATCTGGTGCAGGTGCGGCAGCTGGTGGCAGTATCACGTTGGTCGCAGGGAATCTTGCAAACGGTGCGCTGCTGACGATTCAAAGAAACATATCAATTCTTCAGGAGACTGAGTTTAGAAACCTTGGAGATTTTTACCCTGAGTCTCATGAGAATCAATTTGATCTTACGACCATGGTCCAGCAGATGGAAAAGGAACGCGTTGATCGTGCGGTTAAATTACCGAATACGATTCCAGCGTCTGCGTTTGATCCTACTCTGCCGACCGACATTGAGACTGCAGGCTGTACGATAATCGTGAACCCTGGTGCCGACGGATTTATTTTGGGACCGACGGCGACTGCGATCTCTGGCGCTCAGGCATCAGCGGTAGCAGCAGCTGCATCGGCATCGGCTGCAGCAACGTCTGCGGCTCAAGCGATTCGCACTGTGTTTGGAACTGCAGGAGCACCACGAACTATTGTTGCAGCGACTGGGATCACAGCAGCGGCAAGTCACATGAGCACGACAGCGAATCGTCAAGTCATCTTTGTTCAAGGAGATGGTCCAGGGATTACTGACATTTCAATCAGTCCGCAGATTGAAGCTGGGACTATCGTCGGGCAAGAGATGTTATTGATTCAGCGAAGCGATACAGCACAATTAAAATTTGATGATGGTTCCGGTTTGCTGTTGAATGGTTCGTGTACTCTTGAAGCTGTTGGACAGAGTTTAACTTTGTTTTGGGATGGCTCTGTCTGGTGTGAAGAATCACGAAATAACTAGGGGTTGATATGAATATTTTGATTTTGATTCTAGGGCTTGCGTTCGCGGCCACAGAGAGACAGGTCACTGTCACGACGTTAAAGGTTAAAGAGACCGGCGGCACGAATGAGATATCGTTAAAGGCGCCAGCGAGTTTCTCTACGAACTACAGTTTCACATTACCATCTACTGTGGGAACGACTGGCCAGGCTCTGGTTACAAATGGAACTGGTGCGCTGTCATACGCTGATGTTCCGACTCTAACTGGGTTCGGAACTCTGTCGAACAAGGTTCTGTTGTCGCCATTGATTTCCGGTGGGACACTCGATGCGGCACTGGCCACGAATATCAACATCAGTTCTGGGACTGCGTCGCTCAACAAAATCAGAACGACTCATGTTGAGTTTACAAGTCAAGGCTCTGCGCCATTCACACCAGGATCAGGCACTTTGTCATTGTATGTAAAGTCTGACAACAAGGCGTATCTGACGACAGATACTGGTCTGGATATTTCTCTTGGATCATCAGGAGGCGAGGCCACGAATCTGCTGTCAAACGCATCGTTTGATTCTGGATCTATTGGCCACAGCTTACCTGCTGGAACCATGGCTGTATCTCTGACTGATTTGATTGATGGAACTCAGGCTCTGTTTTTCTCGGCTTCATCAACAGCAGGAACTATCGCCTCACAAATTCTTGAACCGACTGGATCGTTTGGTGGTGTGAATTTAGAATCAGCACTGTTTGTTAAGACCACAGTCGGATCACTCGAAGTCTGCTCGATGCAAGGGTTCAGCGCAGTTCAATGTACGGATGTTCCAACGTCTGGTGCGTGGACAAACGTGATCGCGAACATGGCTGGTCCTTCATCGGGTTCATTCGGGTATGCGCTCAGAACAAAGAACAACGTCGCGGTGTCTGGGACAATCGGAATAGATGCGGCTTACACTGGCCGCGCTCGAAATCTGGCAGAGGTCAGTCAGGCTCAGATATGGGCATCAAGGGAACTTGCTCAGGACGCGTCTTGTTTCTGGTTGAAGGCTGCGAACAACTGGAACGCTACTGGCAGCGTTACCTGCGGAGCAGCTACAGAATCTGGAAGATCCATTGCACCAGCTGCACCAAACCAGCCAGCCATTCGAACGCAAAATTTACCTCCAGGAAAATATCAGGTTACATTTTTTACCACCTTGCGAACTGACTATGTCACGACATCAACTTCCTGCTTGTATAGAATTACAGATGGAACCAACAATAAGGGTTCAGTTTTAATCGGACCAGCCACGTCTACGTCGACATCATTGAGTGGAAATATAATAACAGCAGAGTTTGAATACACAACAGTTCAGACTGATATAACTTGGTCGCTACGGATGAACCGCGTTGCTGGCGGTGGGAACTGTTACATTTTAAATAACGATTACTCTGATCAGATTTTTTCTGCGCAGGTAAAACGGTATCCCACACAAAACGAGATTGTGGCGAGAGCTGACACTAACAACTGGTATGTGGATGCTCAGCTTGCTGGAGATGAAGCAAGTCTTGGTGTTGCAGATGTTACAAGTTACACAGAAATCACAGATGCGGATTTAACTTTAACGCCCTCATCAAGTTCTTCTGCTGTGGGTGTAATGTGCTCAAGTACAAATCCTGCGACAGCCCCTAGCACGTCAGCTACAACTTGTGCTGCTGGCAGCGAATCTGTCGGCATAAATTTTGTAATCCCTAAAACTGGGTTTTACGAAGTTTGTTTTTCAGCCCAGCATCTAATTATTGCAGACGGCACCTCGAACGCAGGAGCAGCGTTTCGGATTGAAGAGACTGCAACAAACGCGCAAACTGCTTTACAGTCTGGCAGCGACATTCGTTCGACCTTTTTAGCGCCTTCAAATACAACTAACACACAAATTCCTTTCAATACTTGCTCGGTGTTAAATTTTTCATCTTTAGGTACAAAAGGTGTCCGATTAAAATATGTTCAAGACGTGACAGGCACTCCAGGTGCATCCTCTGTTGTCATGAGTGGATCGGGTTTTGGTCGTGGGGCCGCCGTTGGCAGATGGTCAGTTCGTCCTGCGTTGAACTACAACTCAACTCCCCTCTACGTCGGCTCAGTGACCTCGAACTCTAGTGGGTTAAAGAGAATTGAGTCTGCAATGATCGCGGGAAACTCAACACCTTCAGCAGTTTGTTCAACTGGAAATTGCACGATTTTAAGAGACGATGGATCAAACTGGTTAAGCCAAGTTGCCTTTAACAGCACTGGAACCTACGAAATTACAATAGCTTCGGGAATATTTTCAGGACCTCCAAAGTGCAATGTTGGGACTGGCTATCCTGGGGTTATTGCCTATGGCTTTGGTAGCGCCGCCTGTACTAGCGCCACAGTTTGCTCAATGCAGACATTCAATGCAGCAGGTGCGGCTACAAATCATATAGCAACGCTTCGCTGTGAGGGGCCGCGCTAATGGAACTCACGGCCCTACTCCCAGTTTTTACTGAAATAATGAAACACCCTGGGGAGTTCTGGGAAAAGTTCTTTTTGATAACTTACTTTTTGGTAGGCTTTGGACTGATTACTTTTTTCGTTGGGGACAGACACGTTAAAAAACTGACCACAGAAATGAAAACTGGCTTCGCTGCTGTTCACAAAGAGCTTTCAGAGGGCAAAGAGGTCCACTTAGATCACGGGCAGCGAATTTCTAGAATTGAAAAACAGGTCCAGGAAATTAACAGCAATCGAGGGCTACACGCATGACGTTTGAAATTTTTGTTTTGTTAGCAAACTCGATTATTCTGGTGCACGTTTACAGTTTAATTTTAGATTTAAAAAACGAGGCGATTAAACCTGGCGAGGCTTCGCACATAGAGTTTTATGTGACCATCGACGGGAAAAAAACACGGAGGTCTGATATGTTTTTGAAAGTATCTCAGAAATTGCCAATCACTTTGGCGATTAAGGATATCAAAGGTAACGCTGCAAAGGTTGACGGCGCACCTAAATGGGCTGTGACTGATGAGGCCTTGGCTTCATTGGTTGTTGCTGAGGATGGAATGTCTGCTGAGCTGACTCCTTCAGGTGCTGTTGGAGCGTTCAAGGTTCAGGTCTTGGCTGACGCTGATCTTGGCGAAGGCATTAAGGAAATCGTTGGCGAGTTGTCAGTTGAGTTGGTAGCTGGAGACGCTGCTGTTGTAGAACTGTCTGCTGGCGTAGCGGTGGATCTGTAATATGCCAACCAAAGAAAAAGCACTCGAGATCGTCACTCGAAACGGTAAAAAAATGGCGGCTGAATTGTTGGCAGAAGTTATCAAGCCAGCTCTATTAAAGGTTGTTCAAGATTCTTCAAATCCATATGATGACATTTTGTATGCTGCTACAAATGAGCAGATCGAAAAAGCCATCTTGGATGCTATCGAAAAATTGTAGTCTGAGTGGGCGCCTTCGGGCGCCTGACTCTTTGGGGGATCTGTGGGTAAAGCCTTAGACATTGACGACCTAGTAAACTACGCCAAGAAACAAGGCGTGGAGTTTGGTGTTAAGTATTTACTGCTCAAACTTCCATGGCTTGCAACGCCTTGGATCTCGTGGCTCGCGACTCCGATCCTTCGCATGATCGTTCAGACTTTGTTAGATGAAGTGGACCTGTTCGGGTTCAAGGTCAATTCGATTTTTTTAACCTCGGCTCAGGCCGCAGAGTACAGAGCAGCAGTCGCAAAGCTGCATGGCCTTGACGACAATATTTCTGATGAAGAATGGGAGAGACTTGAGAATGAAGCATCTGAATCGTTCCGTAATCTTATTCGTTATTCTGCTTAGTGGCTGCGACATCAGGCCGCCAGACGGTCCTGTTTGCAGAGAACTGAAAACCATTGTGATTGAAACACCCGACGCGTTCGGTGTAATTACAAAACTGATTCGTCCTAATCCTGTGTGCGCTCAGAAAATACGTGAGTCAACGTGCGGAGAATGTGTGTGGAC
>JALHRM010000013.1 GCA_022841445.1 Candidatus Saccharimonadota bacterium | reverse complement strand
GCTGGTGAGTTGGAAAAAGTAGAAAGCATAAGCCGCGTGCGACGCCAAAACAGTCGTCCCATCGGGACGCAATGCCGGTAGCCTTTTCGCCAGCAGCGTTATTGTTATTTATTGAAATTATTTGGAAGGAAAATTTTGACGGAGTAAAATCTTAATAAGATAAGAATGACGGAGTTTCAGGGAGGTTAGGTTATCCATGAAACTCCGTCAAATTTTATTGCTACTACAAATCAGAAACCCGAACCGTCCTCCCATTCAGGGGCGCATGCGGGCGGTTGTTCCTCGGCATGAGGTCGCGGAAGCGCAGGATTTGCGCCGTGGAAGCCTCCACTGGGTGCTGATAGATGAACCAGGTGACGTTCTCCTCGCAATTGGGCGTGGTGAGCGAACCGGGATATGTGAAATAATCTGCTGAAGGGGTGGTGGGAAACAGCACCGAGGGGTCGAAGCGGGTAGTTGATGTGTACGGCGCGCCTCCAGGGTTTGGCAGGTTGCCGATGACCTGAGCCAGAAAAGCATTCGCCGCTCCGTCTTTGAACATGACGCTAATCACCGCCCGGTCGCCGAGGTCATTGACGTGTACAAAATGCACCTCCATGTGGTAGGGCACCCCCTGCAGGGTATGCTCGCTTTGCGCGTGGAAGTGGAATTGTGACAGTTCGTAATCTTTGCCGCCCAGCTTCAGCACGTTGTTTTCCTCTACCTCAAATTCGATGGTGTGTCCTTTGTGCGTAATGTGGGTGTTGGTGGTGGTGTAGTGCAGGTCTAACGCGGTCAGGTTGTCATCTACGGTCGCTCCGTCAATGGCGATGGGCGACTGCGCCATGCCGTTGCAGTGGACGTATTCTTCGCAGGGATCTGCGAGTTCGCCCCAGTGTTCGGGACCGAACTCGCCTTCGTATTCCCACGGGCCGCACAGGTGAACGTCCGGTTCGTCTTTTTTGCAGGATCCGGCCAGTATGACTACTGCTAGCATCAGCACCAGATTGAAGGGGCCGAACGATTTGAAAAGTTGAAGTTTAGTTGTCATTGTAAAATTGAAATTTTGTTGAAGATTGAATAATTAGTCAGGCTGAGATTTTGGGTGAGTCAATGCAAAGGTGGGATATGCAGTGTACCAAAATTCGTCAATTTGGTCGCATTTTTCGTCAAACAATATGATTGCGGAGGTTAATTTGAGCATTGGTTTGCAGGGGTGAATCCCCTTAAATAGTACACGCGAGGCGGAGCTTCGACTTCGCTCAGCTACCGAGCCATCGCGCGAGCGAGCGGCAGTTATAAGCGCTTGTTGATGTCTAAATGTTCTTCTTCCCAGATCACCTCATTGGCAGCGTTCACGACCAGCAACACTCCGTGATTGCTCACCGCCAGCCGGGCGCCGGGATCAGCCGTTTGAGTGCTCCAGTTCTTGTTGTCTGCATCATGGATTTCCAGGTTGCCATTCTCGCTAAAGCGGGCTTGTGTAGCGAAAATTTCGGCCGTGGCCTGGACCGCATCATTTGATTAATCCTCCCATCTGATTTTTTGAATGTAGGGGGAGTTACTTGTAAAACTAACCTCATTGGTACCCATGTGAATGTCACTGATGACAACGGTTTTTTTCTGGCTCATAACAAATAAATTTGAATGGATGAAAATCCAAATTGGACGTACCATACAACAAAGGGGGGAGCTTTTTATCGCTCCCCCTATGTATAGGTTTGCCTTAGCTCTGCCTCATGGAGATAGAATTAATACTTGGCGCGTCACTATTGTATCCAACATAATGATTTTCAACAATAGGACTGGAAATACCCAAGCTGTAGGTATCTGGTGATACATCTGTGAATTCGCAAGACCAATGGTCCCATACGGTTGTTTTACCGTTCACCAATACCTGGAATTTATATACTCCGGAGATTTCCTGAACTTCAATTACAGATATTTCGCCATTGGTTAGGCCAGAGATGGTGTTGTTGTTGATCACGATATTTCCACCGCCGGGTACTAAAAGACCTCCTGTTAGCTTAAAGGAAATGGAATCCCCATCTTTTTGGAGATCTACAATTGTAAATGCTTGATTCGATGCCATGATAACTGGTTTTTAGTTAAAAAATTAAATAGATCTTTTTTCAACACGCACACAAATATCCCCATCCCCTCCTAACCCTCCAAAGACATTTTCAGCCGGGTACCACAAAAAAAACACGACATTTGTACTGGAATTGGAACAAACACTCCTGTACTTGAGCGGTAACTTTGTGATGGTACAACTAACTTGATTAAAGCTCATCGGCAGGGCCTTGCCCCCAAGCACCCTTGAGCGCAGTTGGTACTGGGTTCATCTGGTTGTAACTCGTGTCCATTTTCTGTGTGCGGGTGTACTTTTGGGCAGGTTTTACGGTATAGTCGTTGACCGTTTCTTCGGCTTCACGAATATCGTTGCTAAAATTCAATGACCGTACCTTCTGCACCCTGCCATCGGCGCCGCTGAGCTTGAAGCTGGTAAGGAGCCCATATTCGCCACGAGAATCCCTGATTTCCAGCTTCATGCCGTCTTTTTCGTAGGTGAGAATTTCGGTTTCGAGGTCCCCCTCTTCATCTTCTGGTTGTGATGCCTTTACGCTCCAGGTGGAGAGGTCGAAGCTGCCAAAATGTTCAAAATTGAGTGTTGTGGCGGATTCAGAAGGTTTCTCAGGTATAACTGAGGAAGTATCCGTTGATAGAGCCTCTTCTGTTTGCTTGGGCGAAGAGGTATCGCTGTTTGTCCCCTGCGTGCACGCGGCTAAATAAAGTGTTGCACAAAAGGCGAGATAAAAAAGTGTTTTTTTCACAGAATCAATGTTGTTTGGTGAGTACTCTTTGCTGGATTTTAAACTTGGTTGTTTCAAATAGACTTGTTCAGCGGGTCATGGACGAGCAAAAGCGAAGCCATGACCCATTGAACAAGTCTATTTATACCGGGCGCCGAACAGGCCCTATTTTGGACAAATAACTTTGAACGCTGTCCGCCGGTTAACTTGATGTTCAGCAGCGCTGCAGTTGACGCCGTCGGCACACCTGTTGAGCAGTTGGGATTCTCCGTAGCCTTTTACAATTACCCGGGAAGCATCAATGCCCTGGGCCGTGATGTAGTTGGCCGCCGCTTGTGCCCTGCGCTGGGAGAGGTCCATATTGGCAGTGGCATTACCTTTGCTGTCGGTGTGAGACGATAGTTCAATTTTAGCGTCTGTGTTGTCCTTCATGAACTGTGCTACCTTGTTCAAATCAGGCTTGGCGTCCGAACGGATGGCAGCACTGTTTGAATCATAAAGGATATTATTCAGCCGAATGGCATCGCCACATTTCACTTCATCGGCACAGACTTCCAGGCGAACAAATACTGATTTTGAGCGATCATAGCTCTTTGCATTCACCTCTACTACCTGAGAAAGGAAACTTTCTTTTTTGGCGTACAGTTCGTAAGGGGAACGGCTGTCGAGGTAGAATGCAAATTCTCCATCGCTCGTCGAGACTGTAGTTTTCAGAAAATTAACCGTTTTACTACTCAAATTGAGGGAGACACCCGGCAGCGGCTTCGGGCTGTTGCAATAGAAGACCTTGCCCTTAATGATGAAGTTGGGATCATCGTAGTAAACCGTCTTTTGTACGGAAGTAGCGGTGTTGAAATCGCTGGCCGCAATGGTTCCATCTTCCAGGGGTAAGTCGTAAAGCTTGGACTTGATGGTGTATTTGCCGGGCTCAACGTTGGCAAATTCTACTACGCCGAGGCTGTTGGTCGTCCCCGTTTTTACGACCTGTCCGCTGCTACTGATGAGCGCAACGTCAGTATTTGGCAATACTTCGTTGGTGATTTTATCTTTGGCTGCTACCACCAATGGTGAGGTAGGGCAGCCATTGTTTGCGACGGTTCCTTTTACGTCGGGGCAGTTGTCTTTGGCATCTGCTACACCGTCGCCGTCGCGGTCAGAAACCGGGCAGCCACTATTATCTACCGGACCAGCCTCTCCAGGACATTTGTCTTCGCTGTCCTTCAGTCCGTCACCATCAGCATCAGGGCAACCTTCAAATTTAGCAATGCCGGGGGTATCCGGGCACTTATCACTGCTATCCTTGATACCGTCTCCATCCTGATCGGGGCAACCATTGAGGGCTGCGATCCCGTAGGTGTCAGGGCAAAGATCTTCGACGTCAATGATGCCATCCCCATCGCGGTCTGTGATGACGGGTGTGGGTGGGGCGTCATCTTCCAAAGCAATGTGCAAACCAATACCCGCCAGGAAATGATCGCGCAGCTCGGTGCTGTTGAAGTGGTAAGCAAACGTAGTCGTGAGCGAAACATCTCGCCCCAGATAGAAGTCCATCCCCAAACCAAGGGGTACATCCATGGACAAATCTTTTGTGTTCAGCAGCAAGCCGCCGACCCCTGCAAACAGTCGTGGGCGGAAGACTTCTCCTTTGTAAAGATGAAGGTTTAACAATACATCAAGACCTAAATTGCCGGATAGCCTGGTTTTGGAACCAGTTGCATCCAAAGGGTGCTTAGCCGAAATTACCCGCAGTGGGAAGCTCAGGTCAAAGCTGTTGTTCAGGAAATGAAAATATTCAACTTGCAAGCCGCCGCTGAAATCATTGAGGTCAAGACCTACATTTTCAAGAGGCCATAGGTAATTATTGGTGACATAACGAACAGACCAGGCTTCTGGGTTTTTCGCATTTTGTGCCCCTGTCGAAGTACTAAAAAGTACGCTCGTAATGAGGAGGCTGAATAATAATCTTGACATAGTTGTTTGTTTTTAAGGTGTAGTGACTGCGGAACGCTGCCAAATGTCTGGCAAAACCTAAGCCCCTCAAAAGACAATTTCAGGCCATTACCACAAAAGATTACGGCTATATCTGGTGAAAAATAGCCTCAAATGCTTTTTTTCTTAGCTTTACAGCAGATCAGATTACCACAAAATGGCAACCTCCCTTCACCACACGAAGTTCTTCCGCATACTTCAGGCTTTCAGCCCTGCCGAGCTGAAAGCTTTTGGCATCTGGCTCCAATCCCCCTGGTGCAACAGCAATAAGAACCTGATCCGACTGCTAACCCGGCTAATGCCGCATCACCCCAACTTTTCAGATACCAAACTGACCAAAGAAATATTATTCCGGCAGGTGCTCCCCGATGGAAAATACAGCGAGCGCCGCATGAACAACCTCCTGTCAGAAGCCTACTTAGCCGCCGAACAATTCCTCGTCTTCCAGCGGTTAGCCCGGGCACAAGACCTCCAAAAGGGCTTGTTGTCACAGGAATTCCAGCACCGCGCTTTGGATGATTGGTTTTTTAAAGATGCGGCCCGGGAAATCGGGCATTTAACCGGGAAGGAAGTAAAATCCTGGGAGGATCAGGTGGAGCTTTTTCGCTTGTACCGGGGTGTTTATCACCACCCCAGCCAGGAGCCGCGCATGGCGCCGGGCGGCAACATCATCACCAAAATGGGGGAACAGCTCGACCTGCTTTACCTGCTGGAAAAAGCGACGGTCATCAACGAAATGATCTCCCGCAACCGCCTCTTTAAAGGAGAGCAACACGATGTGGCCCTGGAATTGCAGAAATGGTTGAGCACAAGCGAAGGCATTGAACACCCCGCCCTCGACCTGTACCGGATGCGCTTTGCCGATACCGGGGAAGCCCTGCCCTTTCATTATGAGCAGCGCTATGCCGCATTTCTGGAACGCTTCGATCTGCTGAATGAGCGGGAACAAAATATACACCTCCTGTCTTTGCTGAACGACGCCAAGCTGCTGATCAAATCGGGTAGTCTCGACATCACTGCAAGCCTTCCGCTCTATCAATTGGGTTTAACGACGGGCTCTATTTTAAACGAAGGAAAGCTAACGGACAACACCTATATGACGATCGTGACTGCAAGTAACACCAAAGGCGCGTTCGATTTTACTGCCCACTTTATGGATACTTATGCTGGCTGTCTCACCGAAAAAACACGGGACGATTGCACCCACTGGGCAAAAGCGCATACGGCCTATTGGCAAAAAGACTTAGAAAGTAGTCTGGCTATTTTGCAAGGGTATCATTTTCGGGCAACTGACTTTCAACTGATCAGCCGGGTGCTGCATACTCAGGTGTATTTCGACCTGTATCTCAAGGACGGTTCCTATCACGATGCACTCTTCTCTTTCTTCAACACCTTTGAAAAATGGCTGAGCCGGGAAAAACTCTGGTCGAAATTCAATAGAAATTCATTCCTCCGGTTTGTACAAATATGCCGGGCCCTGGCTCGCGATTATACGGATGTGGGGTCAGATCCCAAAAAGGTGGAAAAGCTCCTTGAAAATGAACACAACAGCCAGGCTTTAAACTGGCTAAAGCAGAAAAAGGAGGAGGTGATGTTGCTGAAAACAAAGCGCCCTTCCAATTTTCGAATTAGTTGACCACGAGGTCTTCTACGACGATTTTCTGATCATGCAAGCAGGTGATGGTTCGGTCAAAAAGGGGTGTTTTGCTCATAACTGAGGTTTGTGAAGGTTTAGTAAAAATTCGGTCAAAGCGAAATCCGTTGGACAGTTTTCTTCAGAATCCGATAGGACAAATCTGAGGCGTCTCAAGTGACATTTTTCGTCAACTTGGTAGCATGTTTCGTCAAACAGGGTGTTTGCGGAGGCGAATTCGTGCATGGTTTGTCAGAGGTAAAACCCCTTAAATAGTACACGCGAGGCGGAGCTTCGACTTCGCTCAGCTACCGGCTGCGCACGAGCTACACCTCCGAGGGCAACTTCCCAAACCGCAGCCGGAAGCTTCGGGAAAAACTGCGAAGATCACTGTAGCCGGACTCGGCAGCCACTTTGGCTAAGGAATCATACGTACGGTCTTCCAGCAATTGACGGGCTTTGTTCAAGCGCATTTCCAACAGGTATTGGACGGGGGTAAGCCCGGTTAGCCGTTTCAACTGGCGCAACAGGGTGGACTGGCTCATCATAAATTCCTGTGCCAGCATCGGGATGGAAAAGAGGTCGTTAGACAGATTTTTCCGAACACAAACCTCAAAGGCTTCTAGCCAACAACGATCTGCCGCTGACACTATCGGCGGGGCAGCTTCCCACGCTTCTGCTTCGTTTGAGGTTTCTTCCCGGCGAGCCGCCAGATTTTTCAGCAGATTTTCGATGCGTACCAGCAATTCCTCTTCGTCGAAGGGTTTGGTAAGGTAGTCGTCCACCCCGATGCGCAAAGCTTTGAGCTTGTCTTTGACTTCGGCCCGCGCAGTGAGCATGATGACGGGGATGTGGCGGGTGGCATCGTCAGATTTTAGTTTTTCGAGGAGTTGGTAGCCGTCCATGACGGGCATCATGAGGTCGCTCAGGATCAGTTGGCAGTTGGCAGTGTGTAGTAGGCAGTCCAAAGCGGCCTGGCCATGTTCGGCGGTGACGACGTTGTATTTTTCCTCCAGAATCAGCCGCATGTAATCCTGGAGTTCGGGGTTATCTTCTACGACGAGGAGGGTCGGTTTAGCTTCATCGGATACCGCCGCCTTCTTTTTTACAGGCTTTGCGGCGGCTGCTATGGCGGAATCATCCGGCGCCGAGCGGAAAGCCGGCGCAGTCAAATGATCCACCACTTCAACCGGAAAAGCCACCCGAAAAACCGAACCTTTGCCAGGAGCGCTTTCCACCTCAATCTTACCGCCGAACAATACCGCATATTCTTGACAAAGGGCGAGGCCAATGCCCGTGCCGCCGTCGGCAGGTTGATCGGGCAGGTTGGTTTGAAAAAAGCGGTCAAACAGGTGGGTCAGGTCATCGGGGTGGATGCCGGGGCCAGTGTCGGCGACCACGAGTTCAAGGGTATTGTTGTTCAGCGAAAGGGTACTTTTGATACGCCCGCCTTCCGGGGTAAATTTGAAGGCATTGGAAAGCAGGTTGTACAGGATTTGGCGACACTTCTCCCGGTCAATATTCGCCACCGCCTCATGGTCGGCCACCATTCCAAAAGAAAAATCAATCGCTTTGCGCTGAGCCAGCGACCCAAACTGCGCAGCATAACTGCCAAAAAAAGCCGATAGCTCGGTTGGCTGTAGCTGTAATTCCATTTTGCCTGCTTCCAGCTTTTGCAGGTCGAGTATTTCGTTGACCAATTGTTCGAGTTGTTTGCCGCTCTGGTTGGTCATATTCAGTAGCCGGGCTTGTTTTTCGGTCAGTTGGTTTTCCCGTAGCAGGGTTTTGATGGGGCCGAGTATCAGGGTGAGTGGGGTTCGGAGTTCGTGCGAGACGTTGGCGAAGAAGCGGGATTTGGCCGCGTCGAGGGTTTTCAATTGTTCGGACTGCTGGCGGATGAGGACATTTTGCTCGGCCAGGCTACTTTTGGCCTGCCTTTGCTTATAAAAAGCGAAGTACAAGCCTGCAGCGAGGATAAGAATGAGGAAGGTGATGATTGCGGAATAGCGGAGTTGATTGTTTTTCAGGCGCAACGCCAGTGTTTGCGCATCTATTTGTTGTGTTTTCTTTTCGTCGTTATAGCGGGCATCTATTTCGATAACTTGTGCAGCAGTGCTTTCATGGAGCTGCTGGATCTCCATCTCGTACCCCTTTCTCTGATAAACCCACGCGGAGTCAATCTGCCCCAGTTCTTTCAAAATAGCCCCCCGAAACCGGTAAGCCCCCGCGATTGAGGGGTGATTTTCATGTCCCTTTTGGATAGCCATATTGGCTGCGGCGATCAACGAATCGTTGTAGACCAATGCCGATCCGTAATCTTTTTTATTGTGGTAATAATAACTGGCAATCCCGATGTACATATACCCACAACTGGTATAGTCCTCCAGTTTTTGGTATAACCGAAGTCCGGCAATGCAATGTTTCAACATTTCATCGGGTAAAGAATCCCGCAATAAATTACTCAAAATCAAGTGCCCGTCCGCCTCTTCCAGCAGCTTGTTAAATCCGGGCGCCGTGCGCAATGCCTCTGTGGCATAAAACATGGAAGAATCCCTGTCCCCAAAAATGCGGTGCCAGGATGAAATCCGGACAGCCCAGGACGGGTAAACGGAGTCCAGCGCATAATCGTCTATGGCAACCCTGGTTTGGTTCAAGTGCTCCCGGGATTGATTGCTCCGTTTTAGTTTTTCGTAAAGGAGTGCAATGGAAAGGCCCGCTTTGGCGAGCAGGTCCCATTGTTCTTTTTCGCGACTGAGTTCCAAAACTTGCAGCAGCTTTTCTAGCGCCAATTCGTTTTGTTCGTCGCGCTCTAAGGCGCTGGCTTCCAACAACTGTGCCTTGATGCCAAGTGGGGAGTTTAGCAGGTTCCGCGCCTGCAATTCCGTAATGATCCTTGCTGCAAGCACACCAGCGCTGTCGTTTTTGAACGATCTCAGCAGGGCTTCCCCGTGGGCAAGGTCTTGTTCTGCCTCCTGCAAAAACCGGTTTCCTGTTTGGGACTGGGCAAGTATGCGGCCCGTACAGCATACAAATACCACCACAGCCAGGTAACTGACACAGAACCAGCGGATACTATTTTTTATGGGTTGCAATGTCTCCGTATTTACTGTGTCTTTTCATGGTAAAGGTAGATAAAGCTATGAAAAACGGAACGGCGTATTTATTTGTTATCATCTTTCCAATAACCCTGAAAAATCAAGTATCTCTGTAACAGATAAACTATTCGAAGCATGACCAATATCATTCGCTATCCACTGCGCAATATCAGCCCAGAGAAAATCTCTGATCTGCAAGAGAAATACCCGAATGCTTCTGTCCAGATCGAATTGCACGATACGCCCGTAGCGGAGGGTTGAGCGAAGCGGCATTCTGGGGTTGATTGATTTGCTGGATTGGAAACAGACTGGCAATGACAACGCCGTCATCGAACCTGTTGTAGCTGCCTTGAGCCAGGTGCCATTGCGACATATCTACGATTTTAAGGCTGGCAAGACTATCCCGAAGTTTTGGCATGAATAATGAAAACCATGCATGGTAACGCCAGAAATATATTGATGCCTATTATGAAGAACATGGCAGGAATCCACCAGAAAATAAATTCCCCAAACGAAAGTAATCATTACCCTGCAGATTGGTTTTTTAACACTAATTTTAACAGCCATTCATCGCATTTAACTTTTTGAAAATACATAAGGGAAGGGCAAGCGTGTACATTACAGCAACAAAAAACAACCTGGAATTTTTACCTAAAAAGTC
>JALHRM010000012.1 GCA_022841445.1 Candidatus Saccharimonadota bacterium | reverse complement strand
TGCTCTTCCGATCTATCACGTCACATCATCAGGGCAGGGCATCCCTTGATGCTCACATCCCAAAGCCGTGCTGAGGGATGATTGAGCGCCAGAATGTAAGCCGTGCCCATGCTCGGCGTATTCACAATGTGAAGCTTGCCAGCATTGATAAAGGTTACTTGATACACAGTAGCTCCTAGACATACGCGGGATGCGCAGCCTAGAAACACCTACAGACTAGAATGCAGACTGTGTGCGGGTATCTTAGCTCCTACCGTCCGACCCGATGCGCTAAGCAAGCGTAGGCTGAAAGACTGTAGATCGCGTCCGAATCGGCGCACCTAGTCTGCAAGTTTTTAAAGAGCGTTGTCAGTAGCGAACCACCGACAGGACAGACTGTGCGCCTTGAAACTTACATGAGCCTTACAGCATTGTAAAGCTGTGTCATCGCAAGCTGCTGACACATACATAGCTAGACGCACGCGCGAGTAGCACATCAAGCTTACACCAAGCTTACGGCATATATCGGCCTGGATACTATATTTGATAACGTATGTCGATAATGGGCTATTTTCGGGGTATACACTACGGTATACGGGATAAATCTATATAAACACTAAGCCGCAGGCTATCTACCTATACATATAGGATGTCTTCGACATACGCGCTTCGCGCATACTATAAGCTAACTCGTTGATTGTATTTGTCTTTCACTCGTTAAGTATGCCGAAGGCGTCCAGTGTATGACAAGCATATGGCTCAGCATACATGCTCAGGGTATGCTCAGTGATAATGAATCAGGGAGTTGGGGTGTATTACACCCTATAGTATATCTTGACATACTCAGCCTAAATCCTGGACCATATGCTCAGCATTTGCTCAGGGGGTATCCCGGGGGCACCCCCACCTTCATATAGTTGCATTCCCCCTCCTAAATTTCTCCAAGAAATTCCCACAAAAGGGAAGACACACACAACATTCTCCTGGGCATAGGGCTCAGGAAAATTTCTATAAACGTATGCTTCGCATACATACATATGTACACGAGGGAGGACGTAGTCCGACAAGTGTACGTTTATACATTATAAGGCGTATGAACTTCTATCAACATACAATTGAACAAATCCCAGATGGGTTGAAAGTAGCTACGGCAGTGTCTGCTCCTGTCTTAACATTTTTAGGAGTGAGCGTTGAACAATGGACTTTCGTTCTGTCGGCTATTGTTTCTCTTCTTTTTATTATTGAAAAGCTTCCTGTTTTTATTAGCAGATGTAGGCAGGCTTATTCCTGGATGAAGCAAGGAAGGTCGGCAGAAAAAGAACATGCACAGAGCGCGGATGATTAAAGGCACATAATGGCAAAAATTACACTTCCGTCAACTAACAGTGGATACAATCTGTCTGTTATCAATACGGCGTTACAGAGCGTAGCTACAGAACTGAATACGAAGGTTTTGTATAGGGACACTCCAGAAGGAGAGCCCAATGCTATGCAGCAGCTTCTGGACATGAACGACAACGAGATTATTAATGTTAGTCGTCTCAGTGCAAGCTCTCTCCGTTTAGGAGGAGTGGATATTGAAATTGGAGATGCTGTTCCTATAGCTGCGGCAACGTTGCAGACATTTGAATATACAGCTACAGCAGGGCAGACACAATTCTCTGTGTCGCCGCTTCTCCCTCTCGTTTCTTCGTTAACTGTCTCAGTTAATGGGTTTGATGTGTCGCCCTCTTACATCTCTATTGTGGCAAGCGTTGTAACGCTTCCTGCTAGAGAGGCTGGGGACGAAGTTGTTATTCGTGTCTTCACTCGTGAAATCGGAACAGCCCCTACAGCAGACGATGTACAATATACGCCAGGAGGAGCTTCTAGTACAACGCGTACTGTCGCAGACAAGCTTGATGACGTAATTGACATTAGAGACAAGGGTGCGGTTGAGGGTGGGGATATTGAGCTTGCGATTGAGCGTGTAAACGCAGAACAGTCAGAAGTTGTTATTCCTGATGGCAATTGGGTTGTAGCCGTTCAGCCTACATATACGGGCTCTACAGTTTTGAAAGCAAAGCCTGGAGCTAATTTAACAGGGGCAAACGCAGCCAACCTAGGCTTCTATACAGGAACCTCTGGCGTTGAACAGTCTGTTCATAGAAATACCTCTGGAACTGATGCCGCCTCCTTTTACTTTCGTAGACAAGCAAACCATACGGGCGGAGCCCCTGGGTTTGTCAATGCGTGTATTAGAGCTGACACATTTGTTGAGAATAGCGGTGCCGCTGCCTTTGAATGGGGCATTGTCGGCGTTATGTATAATTACAGCGACGCTGGTGAAAACGTAGGCGGATATTTCCAAGGACTAAAATATGCTCTTGGCCCCACTTGGGGAGCTGTAGTTGAAGTTAAGGAGATGCTTAATACAGCCGATCCTACAACTGGAACAGTTGGCCTTGAAGTGGATATTCGTGCTAATGGCACAGATGCTAATAACGCTAGAGTTGGTGTTGACCTCGTTCTAGGTAAGAACAATTCAGGAGGCAGTGCCGCTACAGCAGGGTATGGCTTCCGCCTCCAGTCTGCTGAAGGTGCTGGGGTTAATACTTTCGTTAGAGGATTTTCCACTTTCAACACAACCTGTGTTGTAGGTTTTGATACTTCGGAAACTACAATTACCCAGGCTGCTTTTAAGATGGCTGCAGGGCAGTCTGTAGCCTTTGATGCCGCTGCCTCTAGACAAGTGTTCTATGATGGAATTGGTCTTAAGTTTGTAGGGACCGCTGGAGCATTCATCTTCAGAATTAATGACACAGGGATTCCTCAATTTGGCATCGTTTCTACAGCAGCAGCAACTCCTGCCAACTTTGTTGCAAACAGAACTATTCGTATTCAACAAGGCGATGGAACAGTTCTCTATTTGCCGGCAATGCTGGCTGGGTGGTAAGATATGACAAGTAAAGCATTACAGAACGTAGAGGTTTTAAACAACGTTAGTGGGGAAGTTGATCCTGGCACTAATGGCTTCTTTCCTAATAATTCAGATGCTAAGATTTTACGGCTAAGAGACAGGCTCTTTATTAATGAAGGGGCAGCTTTTACTGGTAATCTAAGTGGGACACAGGGAGGATTTGTTCCAACCTCCACAGAAGGAGCTAATTGGGGTCCTAGAGATTCTAGCCTATTGGTTGCACAAGATATTGGATTGATGGGCATCACTGCTTTCGTTAGCAATGATAATATGAACCTTGCTGGTGGGCAACCCACCGAGTCTATCGCCATCTCTGGGTTTACAATTAACAACCAGGCAACACGTACTACATGGTGCGGATATTTTGATATTCAGCACGAAGCTGGTGTTGCTAGTTATGGTATTGAGATTGCCGCCAAGAACAAGGGCAGCAACCTTACGGACACCCCTTACCTGACGCAGGGTGGCGTGTATGGCACGATGGCAGCCGGCGGCGGTGACGCCACCTATGGCGGTGCTGCAACCAATCCATCGAATACGGCGTTCCTAGTCAAGAAAAACGGGACTACCTGGAATAAGGGGTTGGTCTTCATGTCTGACTCATTAACTGGAAGCGACGGTACGACGGGTACAGCCACTGCTATTGAGATGGGTTACGGACAAAAGATTGCGTGGAGGGCGCCAGGAAATTACGCTGCGTTTGAGATCAATGCTCAGGTGTCAACTGCTGGTGCTAATAGCAGTATGCTTGTTGGTAATAATTTTATTCGCTTTCGTGGAAGTGCGCAAGCGGTTCTCTGTCAGCTTTCTCACAACACCAATGCGGTAAATTATTTTAATATTGAAAACCGCGCAACTGGGCTAGCACCACGAATTACTGCAACAGGAACAGATACCAATATTGATTTAATCTTTGCAACAAAAGGGACCGGTGTAGTGGTCTTTGGGACACGCTCTGCTTTAGGAGCAGAAACTCTTACAGGATACATCACAATCAAGGATGCAGGCGGAACACTTCGCAAACTTGCTGTTATTTCTTAAAACATTATGACACTAGATACTGAACAACAAAGACAATTTCTTCTCGAAATGTTTAAACAAGTGCAATTTCCTGGACAAGTTTTGGACATTGCTTATCAACTCAAGAAATCTATCGAAGAGGCTCCAGTTGACACAGGAAGTAGACAAGAGTAAGATGATGGATGTGGGAGGACGCTTCCTCTCACAGTCCCTTTTCTTAGAAGTTAATTACACACCTAACGCAACATACACTCTTAAAGATAAAGACCATGAATGGGAAGGACACATCTACCCCTCCCTCAAACGCCTCTATTTAGAATTAGAAGACCCTACGGAATATGAATTTGCCAACACCTATCTCCTAGGCTGGAGACATTGGCAGAAGATTCTAGGAAACAAGCTTCTGATTAAACACGTAGAAGAATGGCGTGAAGAGCTTGAATTTAAGCTTAGGGCTAAGGGTGTGAAGAACATGATGCTCTCCGCTGCAAGCGGAAACTATCAAGCCTCTAAATGGCTTGTGGATAGGGGCTGGGATGTTAGAGGTGCTGGTCGTCCTTCTAAGCGTGAGACAGAGGGCCAGAAGGCTCTTGTCGCCCGTGTAGGGGAAGAGTATGGGGCGGATGTAATTCGCATGTTTCAAGGACAAGGGTAATGGCATCAAATTATGATGGTTACGTTGGATTAAGTAAATCCGGCGGCGTGGTGATTGGTAAATCCTCTAAGATGGATAGGGCTAGAGGAGCAGGTGAAGCTTTTAAGAAAGATTACGAAGGTATGAAAACTTCGTATGAAACTTATAAACGTGCAGATGCCCCTGACAGTAAAACTACTGAAAAACAAATTCTTCAAGGAAGTGAGAACGCAATCAAGCGTGTGCAGGGAGCTAATACTGAAGCGGATAATGAGCGCCGTAGAGAGCTTAATAGGTCAGCCTCTAACGGAAAAGCACGTATGACCACAGACGACAAGAAATACTAATGGCTAGAGAAGAGGACGTTTGGCTAGAGGAAGCAACAAAGAAGCTTGAGAAGATGCCTGAGAAGGCAAAAGAAATTCGTGAAACAGCTAAGAACGACCTCTTCTTTTTTGCCCAGCTAGTCAACCCCGCCTATGTATACGGCGAGGTACACAAGGAAATTTATAAATGGATGCAAGAGTACAA
This sequence comes from Candidatus Saccharimonadota bacterium, assembly GCA_022841445.1. Lineage (GTDB taxonomy): Bacteria > Patescibacteriota > Saccharimonadia > Saccharimonadales > UBA10212 > JALHRM01. Next base: position 9,435 of record JALHRM010000012.1, on the reverse strand, counting down.
TCTCTATGGGACGGGGATGAAGAATACCTCGAACAAGCTTATTATGCTCCCGCGCGCTCACTTAAAAAGCCACATGGTGGCAACATGGGCCGCATGGATTATAACGAGACACCCAGAGGTGACAATACTTTACGTCTCCGCCACCGCAGAATTAGCAGAAACTCAGCTTTTCGCAATCCAAAATATCCTGGCAAGCTCGACTTATCAGAGGTATTTCCCTGAATACATCAATCCCCAAGAAGGTAAGCGTGAAAAATGGAGCATGCGAAAGTTCTCCATCGACCACCCCAAGAGACGTGCAGAAGGCATTAGAGATGCTACCGTCGCCACAGCAGGTCTTACAACTAACACTACAGGGTGGCACGCTGACATTATTATTCCTGATGACTTGGTTGTTCCAGAGAACGCCTACACAGAAGACGGAAGAGAAAGTGTCCTAAAGAAGAGCAGTCAGTTTACATCCATCCGTAATGCTGGTGGATTTACAATGGCTTGCGGAACGCGCTATCATCCATCGGACGTGTATTACACTTGGCGTAATCAAGAGTATGAGGTTTATGATGACGAAGGCAATCTAACACACAAAGAGCCTGTTTGGGAAATTAAAGAATATGCTGTAGAAATTGACAATATATTCCTTTGGCCTAAGACAATGCGGAGTGATGGTAAATACTTCGGATTTGATATGCAAGTTTTATCGCGTATTAGGGCAGAATATTCAGACAAGGTACAATTCTATGCGCAATACTATAATGATCCTAATGATCCTGGCTCTAACCGTATCAATCGTTCTAAGTTCCAATACTACGATAAAAAGTATCTACGACAAGAGAACGGCTATTGGTATTTTAAAAAGAACAGACTGAATGTATACGCTGCTGTAGACTTTGCTTTCAGCTTAAGTAAGAAGAGCGACAATACAGCCATCGTAGTAATTGGTGTAGATGCGGAAGGATTTTTCTATGTTCTGGACATTGATGTTTTTAAGACCGATAGAATTGGTGAGTATTTTGACAGGATTGTATCCTTACATTCAAAGTGGGAATTCAAGAAACTCCGAGCAGAAGTCACAGTTGCCCAAACAGTAATTGTTCGAGACTTAAAGGATAAGATGCGTGCGGAGGGGCTCAACCTCTCAATCGACGAACATCGTCCTACACGGAATGAAGGAACTAAGGCAGAGCGTATTGCTGCTGCCTTAGAGCACAAATATGAGGATATGTCTGTATGGCACTATAAAGGAGGCTATACAGAGATGCTCGAAGAAGAACTCATTCTCGCTCGTCCTCCTCACGATGACATTAAAGATGCCCTCGCTTCTGCTGTAGAGATTGCTGTTAAGCCAAGGCGCTCTAGACTCCCAGAAGACTATAAAACTAATGTGGTACAGTTTAATGCGCGCTTCGGCGGCGTGGCTTACCGTTAAGGAAATGAATGAGTAAGAAACCCCTAGATATTGACTCTGTTTTTGGAAGAGACAATCTTGCAAAATACATTGCCCATACTTGGTTCCGCTATAATAGCCAAAGGCAGGCTAAAATTGAATTGTGGAAAGAAGTAAGAAATTATGTATTTGCAACTGATACAACGACTACTACTAACAAGTCTCTTCCTTGGAAGAACAGTACAACGCTTCCTAAGCTATGTCAGATTAGAGATAATCTGCATTCTAACTACATTTCCGCTCTTTTCCCAAATGATGACTGGCTGAGGTGGGAAGCATATAGTCAGAAGGACGCAACTAAAACTAAGAGCACTGCGATTGAGGCTTACATGAGTAATAAAACTCGTGAAAGCCATTTCCGCACTGAAATTAGTAAGCTTGTGTATGACTATATTGATTATGGCAATTCCTTTGCTACAGTTGATTATGAAAACAACTACATTACTAATACTGCTAACGAGAGAGTACCAGACTATATTGGGCCTGTTGTAAAGCGTATTAGTCCTTTAGATATTGTTTTCAACCCCCTAGCTTCTACCTTCAAAGATTCATTTAAGATTGTTCGTTCCCTTAAGAATAAGGGCGAGCTGTATAGAATGGCAGAAGAGCAGCCAGACAATGCTTGGCTTCAGAAGGCATTGCTGCAGAGAGATAAATTCTGCAAGCATGCTGCGGCATATGGTATTGAAGATACTGATAAGGCTGAAGGTTTTCAGGTAGATGGTTTTGGAAACTACTCTGAGTATCTCCAAAGCGATTATGTGGAATTCCTTGAATTCTACGGAGACATCTTCAATACAGAAACCAACACCCTTGAGAAGGGGCAGAAGGTTGTTATTGTTGACCGTATGTGGATGGTACACAAGGAAGGCTTTAAGTCGTGGCTAGGGCATGCTCCTATCTACCACGTAGGTTGGCGTACACGTCCTGACAATCTCTGGGCTATGGGGCCATTAGAAAATCTGGTTGGGATGCAATATCGTATCGACCACCTAGAGAATCTGAAGGCCGATGCTATGGACCTTGCTGTTCTCCCTCCCTTAGTTATCAAGGGTGAAGTAGAAGAGTTTGTGTATGCACCCAATGCTGAAATTCATATTGACGAGAATGGGGAAGTTACAGAACTTGCTCGTAACGTCCAATGGGTGATTCAGGCAGATAATGCTATTCAGATGCTTGAACAGCGTATGGAACAGTATGCTGGCGCTCCTAGAGAAGCTATGGGTATTCGTACTCCTGGTGAGAAGACAATGTACGAAGTGCAGCGTCTTGAGAATGCTGCTGGTAGAATTTTCCAAGAGAAAATTAACACCTTCGAGATTGAACTCTTAGAGCGTGTTCTCAATGCTATGCTGGAAGTTGCTAAGCGCAATCTGGACCAAACAGACATCGTGAGAGTTATTGATGACGACTTAGGCGTTACTGAATTCATTCAAATAACGAGGGATGACATCACTGCCTCTGGCAAGCTTCGTCCTATTGGTGCTAGGCATTTCGGTGCTCAAGCCCAGCTTGTACAAAACCTTACAACGCTTTCTAATACACCTATCTGGCAACAAATTGGTGTTCACATCAGCTCTAAGAAGCTTGCAGAGCTTGTTGAGGATGTCATGGGTCTTGGTAAATACACGTTGTTCAGTCCTAACGTAGCTGTGTTTGAACAACAAGAAACAGCTAGACTTAGCAACCAAGCTACTGAAGACCTTGCTGCTGAACAGGCTGTTCCTCCCCAATGAAATCTACATGGACTAAAAACCTTTCTCCCGAACAAACGAAAGAAATTGAACGGGAGTTTAAGGAAGGGAAGCTACTTCGTAGGCGCCTAGCGGCAATCTTTGAAGAAAAGCTACGAGTTAAACACTCTGAGACGCGTGCTAAAGACGGGTACGCGTCCCCCAATTGGGCGTACTTCCAGGCTGACGCCATAGGGTACGAAAGAGCTTTGACAGAAATTCTATCAATTTTAGAAGACTGATGTCGATAAACGACTAAAAACGGGATATATACTCTAGTATAAGATATAGTATAGTGTAGAGTGAGTTTACGAACCTACACAAATACTCTCAAACATTTTAGCAGACTTGGTATAGTGACTGTGCCCTGTTCTTCCAAATCAGTGAGAGGGGTTTGATCCCCCTAGTCTGCTCCAGTTTCTTGCCCCCTTAGCTCAGCAGGTAGAGCATCACTTTTGTAATGTGAGGGTCGTGCGTTCGATTCGTACAGGTGGCACCAATTAGTTTTATTACGTAATAGGATTTCATATATGGCCGACCAAGCCGCAAGTATTTTTAATGCTGGAGAGACCCCTCCCAGCGCACCAGGAGGGACAGGCACCCCTCCGAACACTCAGAATAATGACCCCCTTGCTACCCTGCTTGGAGAGATTAAGAATGAGCGTGGAGAGCCGAAGTACAAGACAGTTCAGGACGCCCTAAACGCCCTTAAGCATTCACAAGAATATATTCCTACCTTAAAGCAAACTAAGGACGAACTCGAAGCAAGGCTTCAAGAGGTGAGTGCTAAGGCAGCGAGAGTAGAGGCGCTGGAATCTGTTGTACAAGAACTCACTCAGAAGATGAGCACATCGCAGCAAACCCCTGCGGCTGGACTCACTGAAGAGCAAGTTGCCGAATTAGTGAATCGTACTTTGAGTAAAACTCAAGCCGAAGCCATCCAGAGATCAAACACTACTAGCGTTGTTACAGCGCTTAAAGCAAGCTTTGGTGATAAGGCAGAGGAAGTTTTTTATAAAAAGGCTCAAGAGCTTGGCTTGTCAGTTGCGGAATTTAATGCAATGGCTGCCAAGACGCCTAAAGCGGTTCTTGAACTGGTTGGTGTACGTAGCGGTGGTGACCCCATGCGCTCTAACACTAGCACAGTTAATACGGCTGGCTTTCAGCCCAAACCGGATTCTAGTATCGGAAGAAATAAGAAATCAAGTGCAACAGGTTGGACAACCGAGGACTTAATGCAAGAAAGAGCTGCTGCCAATAGTATGGTAGAGGAGCTTCATGCACAAGGTCTTACTGTACATGACTTATCCGATCCTAAGATTTACAATAAACTCTTTAAGTAACAAGGTGAATAATGGCACAAAATCGCGCCAATAGCACTGCGTTTATTGAAGCTGAGCAATACTCGGCTTTCATTCTTCGCAACCTGCATGACGGAATGCTCCCCGGAGCCCTCTTCCGTAACGTCTCGGACTTCGGTTCGGGTACAACTCTCCACATCAAGACGGTTGGTACTGTTACCATCCAAGACGGTGCTGAAGAAGTTCCTTTTGATTACAGCCCGATTGAGTCGGGTGAAGTTACTCTGACGATTACTGACTACGTTGGTGATGCTTGGTACGTTACGGATGAACTCCGTGAAGACGGTGCTCAAGTTGAAGCTCTGATGTCGGCTCGTTCGCAAGAGAGCACCCGCGCTATTCAAGAAACGTTTGAAACTCGTTTCCTGCGTAAGTGCAACAGCTCGCAAACTAACGCCAACCCGAATACGATTAACGGCTTTGCCCATCGTATCGTCTCGGCTGAAGCTAACGGCGTCATCTCGCTGAACCACTTCATCAGCATGAAGCTGGCATTCGACAAGGCTAACGTGCCGATGGCTGGTCGCCTCGCTATCGTTGACCCTGTGGTTGCTGCTACGCTTGACAAGCTTATTTCCATTGGTCGTGACGTTACACCTTTCGGTGAACAAATCCTCCAGAATGGTTGGGCTCGTGAGCACCAGTTCCTGATGAACCTGTATGGTTGGAACATCATCACATCTAACCGCCTGTACGCTGGCTCGGTTGGTGATGGCACTACGACAATCGCCACTGGCGTTGCTAACGTCTTCATGTCCGTCGCTGATGACAACACTAAGCCGATTATGGCTGCGTGGCGTCGGATGCCTAAGGTTGAAGGCGAGCGTAACAAGGACCTTCGTAGAGACGAGTTTGTGACTTCGGCTCGCTGGGGCTTTGGTACGCAACGCGTTGACACGCTTGGTATCGTTGGTACTTCGGCTGTCAATAGCTAAAAGGAAAATTCATGGCATATGAAAACAGCGCTGGCATTGGTGTCAGCAATCAATACGGCCCCCGCAATACCGGGGGAGCTGCTGGTACGCAGCATTCTAAGAACAGCCTTCAAACTCTGACATATGACTTTACGGGCGAGATGCTTAACAGCTCTTATGACCCTCCGGTTTATATGCCCAAGGGCGCTAAGGTGGTTCGTGCAACCTTGGTGGTTGATGAGGCGTTTGTTGTCTCTACTTCGGGGACTGTCTCCATCGGAGGCACTACTCCTGGTACAGACGGTGTTGTGCTTACAGAAGCACAGCTTGAAGCTGCCGGCACAAAGGACGTGAGTTCTGTGGCAGCCGGTACGTGGGCTACAGCCTCGGCTACTGGTACAACCGCTAGCCAAAAGATCGCTACGTCGATTTCTGGTACGGTTGGTGCCACTTCGGGTAAGGGACAGTTGATCGTCGAATACGTTCGCGGCACAGTTCTCTAAACAGATTAAAGGGGCAATTCTAACGGGTTGCCCCTTTTTTTATTGGAAATACAAATGACTATTCAACACGTAGATATTGCTGATCCCTTCATCCATGAGCCTAAGGGTGTTAATGCGGCAGCTTCAAAGACAGTTTATGTCGCAGATGGCGCTGGTAGTGGGGCCTGGGGAAAGTTGCCGACGCAAGGAATGGCTGGTGTTTCCGGTGATGGTTCTGCCAATCAAGTTTTGTTGTAGACGGTGCAGGGAGCCATTCCTTAGCATGGCCTACAGCACACGGCTTCGCATATTTCTCCAACATTGGTAGCCCGAGTGTAATTACATATCCCTCTGTCTATACAAAGGTTAGTCCTACTACAACGGTCGGTGGCAATCCTAAAGAAGTTACTGAAGCAACTACAGCTCGTTTGACGTATACAGGGACGCCCAATAGGCAAGCCCTTGTCCAAGCAACTGTCGGGCTATCACAAACAATTGGCTCCAATCGTGACATTCGACTTGCCATCTATAAGAATGGCGTAATCGTGCCCTTTAGCGAAGAAATTGTTTCCGCTGTCTCTGGAGACAAGAATCAGATTTCGATTATGTGCAGCGTCACTTGCGCCACTAATGATTATTTTGAAGTGTATGTAAAGAATGATGGTGTGTCTGGTGATGTCACCGTTTACACTTACAAGCTCTCTCTTGAAGCCTCGCTCCGCTAATGAAGAAAACACTTTTACAGATTGTTCAGGACACTCTCAATGAGATGGACTCGGACACTGTTAATGACATTGACGACACTGTAGAATCTCAGCAAGTTGCTCAGATTGCACAGGGCTGCTACTACGAGATGCTTGGTAATCGTAATTGGCCCCATACAAGAAAGATTTTACAGCTAGAAGCTTCCGGTGATTTGGACAAACCAAATTACATGAAGCTCCCAGAAAACCTTAAAGAGCTTGTGTTCTTTAAGTATGAAACACAGAAGGTTGATGAAACAAAGATTGTTCTGACGGATGTTAAGTATAAGCATCCAGATGAATTCTTGGAATACATCAGTAGCCGCAATTCAGACAACGACAATGTGCAGGTTGTAGAAGACTTCCAGGGGCCTAAGCTCCTCATCTTCAACGACACAGCCCCACAGTATTACACATCTTTTGACGACACCTACTTGGTGACAGATGCTTACGACAGCGCTGTAGACGATACGCTTAAGCAAGCTAAGTCGCAGATTGTTGCCTACATCATTCCTACATGGACACAGAGTAACTCTTTCGTTCCTGACCTTCCTATTGATGCGTTCCCTGCCTTTATTGAAGAAGTAAAGAGCACAGCGTTCTTCACCATCAAACAGATGGTAAACCAAAAAGCAGAACAGAAAACTACACGCCAGAATAGATGGCTCTCTCGTAAGTCTTGGAGAGCACACGGTGGTGTCAGATATGAAGATTACGGAAGGAAGAGTAGGCGATGATTCACATTTATCAGGGATATCAAATTAAACCACACAAGCTCTATCCTACAAGCTGGATTGTTGTTACGGACGGAAAGGGTGGTAAAATCCCTGATGTGCTGTCTTCGATGTTTACTTCTGTCGGTATTGCTAAGGGTGAGATTGATAGATACTTAACTAAGAAGAGTAAAAATGCCGAAGCCGTCAACCAAAGTTGAATTTAACACATTCGTAAAAGGTCTTATTACAGAGGCTAGTCCTCTTAACTTTCCTCCGAATTCTTCGTTAGATGAAGAGAATTTTGAACTTAATAGGGATGGAAGTAGGCAGCGCCGTAGAGGTATTGCATTTGAGAATGCCTATTCTCTAATTCCCACAACCCTCACTGTAGCTGATATTTCTGCTACTCCTCCTGTGACATACAGGTGGGCAGAGGTTGCTGGTGATGTCACAAGAAACTTCATGGTTATCCAGGTGTCCTCTACTCTCTACTTCTTTGATATGGCAGAGGAGAGTATGTCTACGGATGGGTTTGTGGGCTCACTTGTGCTAACTGGTTTCCCCAGTAACGCGCGCTATTCCCTTTCTAGTATTGATGGATTTCTTGCTGTTGCTGGAGGTGTCGATACAATTGCAATTGTCTCATATGACAATCCGGGGTTTTCAGCGTCATACGAAAGACTTATTGTTAGAGATTTGTGGGGTGTGGAGGTTTAATGGCAATCATAATTAATGAAGACAGCCCCGAGTATGATCCGACATACCAGCCAGTTACCCTTGATGTAAAGCAAAGATACAATCTTCGCAATCAGTCATGGGGAATTCCAAGGAGAAACAAGGACAACATCCTTGCAGACCCTCTGGAGCAATATCGTTTAGACTTAAGCAAATACCCAAGCAACTCAGAAGTTGTTTGGACAGGTTTGCAATTCCAACCTGTTGAGTCTGGTAACGATCCTTATGAGCGTTTGTTCACAAATCTCTATACGGATAAGCTTGGCTCAGAAACAGTTGCAGCTAAGGGATATTTCTTAATTGATGCCCTTCGTAGGGGACAGAGTAGACAAGAAGCTTACGCAGCGAACAACACAAAGTATCCTGCACTCTCTCCGTATGCTCTCTCGTTAAATGCAGATTTAACTTCTGGTGGAGCAAAGATTGTAGAGCAATTCGCTGGTCGTATCTTCTATGCCGGATTCTCAGGGGAAGTGACTGACGGCGATGTTCGTAGTCCTAACCTCTCCAATTACATTCTATTTACACAGCTTGTAAGAAATAAGAAAGACTTCATTAAGTGTTACCAAGAGGGTGACCCTACTGCTAGAGATAATAGTGACATTGTTGATACAGACGGTGGGTTTATCAAACTCGCTGGGGCTGAGAACATCATCGGGATGATTTCTTTAGGTGCTGCGCTTGTAGTTATTGCAAGCAATGGTGTCTGGGCAATTATGGGCGGTGGGGACTATGGGTTTGGTGCAACGAATTACAAGGCTGATAAGATTTCCTCGTTTGGCGGCATTGCCCCCTATTCGATTGTCCAGGATGGAAGTAGAGTTTTCTTCTGGGCTGAAGACGGAATCTATGTCGTAGCTAAAGATCAGTTTGGTAGTTTGACAGTTACCAGCATCACTGAGACAACGATTCAAACTCTTTACCAATCTATTAGCAACACAGCTAAGCGGGATGTTTTTGGAACGTATGATTCTCTGAATAAGACAATCAGATGGATTTACAAAGTTGGGGATGACAGATTTAGTTCTACCTCTGTCACATATGAGCTTGTCCTGAACACTGTTCTAGGCGCCTTCTCTCGTAATAGAATTTTCAATTCTGTTGGGAACACTGCTGAGATTGTTAGTTCTTTCTCTGCTACACAATTCTCTTCGCTAGAATTGGAAGAGACAGTTTTGGTTGGTACAGATGTAGTGGAGTCTGATGGGTTGTCTGTGACAATTCCAGACACATTCATCTCCAACGCCCTACAGTCTACAAGATACCTTGCGTTTGTAAACAATGCTGGTGTGCTATCATTCACATTT
>JALHRM010000011.1 GCA_022841445.1 Candidatus Saccharimonadota bacterium | reverse complement strand
ACAGATGATCAAGAACAGATGCGACCACTACATATATTCCAAGAACCACTACCTGAAGTAAGTAATCCTGTAGTACTGTTATACCTTTGCCTAATGCTCGTTGTAGCTCCCGACTGATAGAACGGGACTACGGCATTTGAAGTACCTTCATCGGTTGCAGATGAAGTATTAAGCATACTTAAAAAGCGGGCATTGGATTGTGCTGAGACTCTTGGCATCATCACCATGTATGCAGTAAGTGATCCGCCGGTTAAATTACTGCTAAGCGCAGATCTTAACGTTCCATCACTAGAAAACCTGACCGCGTTTAATCCATTAATCTGGCTTGTCTTCAATTGAGGTCGAACGCCATAAGCGAATATTGCATCATTATTATTAAGACTTCTGTCGTTCCATCTATCAATCTCATCTCCATCAACTGTCGATTCTGCGCTGGCTTGCTGCCATTGCACAAACAACTTCGGAGCTTCTTCGACTCCATTCCCCATTTCAGCAGTCCGAATCCCACTTCCATTAATCTCTGAAATAGTAAAAGCCATTGCTTGCCCGGGGTTCCAGCCACTCCTATTAACAAGTTCCTGAACAATCGGTGTCACATCTACTCGCTCATTTGCACCAGATGCTCCAACTACGTTCCAGTTCGGTGGTGTCCAAGTTACAGATGCAGATGTTTTTGTGCTACCCGAAACCGCGTAGTCTCCATTCCAGATTCCGGGATTGTCGGCTGCTACTGCTTGTACACGTAGCTGAACTGCACCAGCCTGTTTTGTTTCATCAGTGACAAACTGTATGTAAGCCTGCGACACTACAGCGTTCTTCGGCGTACTTATGCCACGATATCGCAGTCCTATCCACTGATGCCCGCGACTATTTCCATCGTAAGTAAGTTCAATGTCATCGTTGCCAAAATACAGTTTGCCGCGATTGCCCGAACTTGCATCACTTCCACCTTGCTCGACTATGTCTTTATCGGTATTTCCCCACAGTCCATCTATATATTGAGAGTTTGTAACTGGAGTTTTGTATAGTGCGCTAGGTTCATTAGCATCAAGCCAAAGGATAGGGTTAAAGTCTGATGGATCAACTTCCCCGATTACTTCGCCATTACGAATAATTGTCGATTTTATATCACGCACGTAGTCTGCATTAGGAGAGGTTTCCGGTATATAAACTCTGCCATAAGCTTGCACCCTTTTGGCAGTTGACCCTTGGTTGAAAAGTATCTCAACTTCAATTGTGACTCGGTACTTTTCGTTGACTATCAAATCTTGCTCGGCAGTTCCGGCATAGTTGGGGTCAAGTTCATACTGCTCCTCCGCGAAGTCTATTGCCGCTTTGCTAGCTATATGAGCAATTTGTGTGTAGGAATGTCTAACACTAAGATTAAAGCCCTGTACTGCACCCTGGCTTAGCGCCAGACCAACTGTCGTTAAAATAAACAGAAACGCAATTGCAGTTACCAATATAAACCCACTCTGCTCACTGGGATTACAGAATACTTTTACAAAAGATTTTATACTCATAATTAATTGACCTTCTTCATGGAAATACTAGCCTTTATCTGTATTTCTTCAGCGTATTGCTTCTCAGCTAATGTAACCGTTACCTTAACCCTCTCAGCCTGTATTGGCTGAGATACGATGGCATTATTCTCGTCAAAATATTCAAGATCAATATCCTTTAGCTTAGTTGTGAGCTTGCTATCTGCTGCAGTGCATCCGTTTGTCCCAACACTGACCTCCGGGCAAGTCTTACGTTTGTAATTAGTACCGCATGTACTGTACCCAGGAGTAATAGTACGTCGGTAAAGTGTATAGTAATCGTTTTCTGGATTATCAGAGGTAAAATACATTAAATTATTCAGTGCGATTGGATTATACGCAGAATTACTACCGGTACATCCGTAAGTATTTTTATAAACAAAGTCTCGGTTAGGGTCTCTTCGAGGAGCAGTCAGCGTAGTCTCATGGACTATAAACGTGTCTGGATTTGTATTATAAGTCCAGCCCCCACTCGGCTGGTGAGGATCAGAAAGATCTGACGACATGTCGTTCCCGTAATCTGTGGCAAATAAAAGTTCATCTTCGAGATCAAGCAGCATGGTTTCAGCTTCAAGCCGCAAATTTACTTGTGCGTTTTCCTTGTATAACTGAAAATATGTTCTGACCATGAAGTCAACCAATACTAGAATCGTAATCGACACAATCGGTAGAATTATCAATATTTCTACCAACGTAAAGCCACCTTCATTCCGTTTACGTAATTTCAACGACCGACTCCACCGAGCTGAACATACGTAGCGTATTCCAAGTTTTTAGTTTCGCTCAGTACGCGATAGTCAATTCTGATATTTATCTTTTTTAAAGAAGGTGAGACCGGTGTCACGTACACCTTACCGGTGCCTGATTTTATGACATTGTCAGATTCTGTCGGAATCGAGCTACTAAAGTCTTCTACTTCGTAGCTGCTTGTGCTGACCCCGTTTGGTATATTAGTGAACGTCTTATTTTCGTATTCTTGCATTTTAGAAAAAGCAATCGCATTTGCAGCAAGTGTTGCTTTTGCTCGAGCACTCACTTGATTACTGAATCCGAGTATATTCCCGCCAATAATTAGCACCATAGCTATAGTGAAAAGACTTATCATCACCTCAATAATCGTGACCCCGTCCTGTTTTTTCTGTTTCACCTTACTATCCAGTTTATATAAGCATTACTGTTTTGTTAAGCCCCGACCTTGTCATTATAAAAATTATCGCTACAGTAATAGCTAGTAGGGAGTCAGGGTGATGAAATTTGGAACGATTAGCCCCGCTCAGAAAAAAATACTGTCTTACGTGACACTTGGCGCAGTTATTGTTGCAGCGCTTTTTTTGTGGCGATATTTTTCGCTGCTTGTCATTGCCGTTATATTGGCATACCTATTCTACCCTCTTAACCGACGCCTACAGCCGAAACTGGGCATAAATGGTGCGGCAATCACGACATTACTTGTGAGTATCCTCGTAGTAGTGATACCGGTCGTACTTATTGTGCTTTTGGCGATTTCTCAACTAAAGGGATTCACTACCGACATAGCGAGTGGTTTAAACAACATAGACTTTGACGCTATCAGTGATGAAGTTATTTCTACCTACAACAATTTGATGGCCAGCCTGCCTTTTGGTGAAAGCTACAGTATATCGAAAGATTCGGCCGTCGGTTGGCTCACTTCGGCGCTTGAGGCATTCGGGTCGTTTCTGCTAAGTTTTTTGAGTAGTACCGTAGGGAGCGCGATAGGTCTTATTTCAACTTCGATAATTTATATTTATGTTTTATTCTCGCTGTTAAAACGCGGACCAGAATTAGTTCGGATGGCCAAGAATCTCAATCCACTCGGTCAAGGCATCTCTGATTTGTATGTGTCAAAAGCTGCAGCTATGGTGCGCGGCACCGTTATGGGGCAATTTGTTATAGCTTTGGTGCAAGGGTTGTTAGGCGCGCTTACGGTGTCGATATTTACCGACATGCAGTTGTTTTTTGTGCTATTCATCATCTTTACAGCGCTATCTGTTATCCCACTCGGTGCCGGCATTCTTATCATGCCTATTGGTATAGTGATGGTTCTGTTCGGTAATATCGTCGGCGGGATCATAGTCTTGCTTGGACATCTAGTTATTAACACTAATGTGGACAACATACTGCGACCAATACTTGTCCCCAAACAGGCACGGCTTGATCCGGCGCTAATGTTATTGTCCGTTTTTGCAGGCATTGCACTGTTTGGATTTTTGGGAATTGTTATCGGTCCCGTGCTGATGATTCTAATCGTTACGACAATTCAAATCTACTTGTCGGTAAGATCGAATGTTACCCCTGAAAAAGTACTGCCAAATAAAAAAGCTGAAAGTGTTGCATGAAAAAATCAATTCCATACGCCGACAAAATTCTTAAATACGCTCGTCCCAAACCTTGGTTTAACACATTACAGCGACTACTACTTAGCTATAATTTTTATGGAACAGTGGCAGCGATTATATTTTTTTGGGCATCACTCGTCCCTTCTCTGTTGCCGCGACCTTGGTTGATGCAAGCCCTGATGTCCGCTGTGGCCATTATGATAGGTTATGGCTGCGGGACGCTGCTTCAGAAGTTAAGTAGATTGATTGGCATACCCGAGCCGAAGCGTATACGCACCATATATACAAAGCGTATTACTGTAGTGATACTCGTTATTATCACAATCGCCATGTTGGCGCTTTGGCGAGTGTGGCAAACCGAATCACATCTTCTAGTAAACCAAATACCTCCAACGGTATTCGGGGTGATCCAAATGCTACTTACCGCGTCACTGCTTAGTTACCTGCTGATTGTAATCATTCGAGTACTAAAGCTCGCAACAATCAAAGTACAGAGCAGAATCAATGTGTTTCTTCCTCGCTGGATAGGTAATGCCCTGGGTATTATTGTCATCACAGTGCTGCTCATACTCATTTTTAATAATTTTTTGTACGCTGCCTTTATTCGATCCGCCAATACAGCATTTAAAGGGCGGAACCTCGGAACAGAAGCAGGAGTTATCCAGCCTTCAAGCCCGCTGCGCTCGGGCAGTGAAGCATCGCTGATTACGTGGGACTCATTAGGCAGGCAGGGTCGTAATTTTGTCGCAGCAGGACCTGTAGTCAATGAAATTAATAGGTTTACCGGACAGACCGATGCCCTTGAACCTATACGCTTATACGCTGGCGTTGATAGCGCAGAGACTGCCGCTGCTCGTGCACAGCTAATTGTGGCCGAGCTTAGGCGTACTGGTGCGTTCGCCCGCGAAGTTCTGGTAGTGGCTACACCGACGGGTTCTGGCTGGATTGAATCTGAAGCGGTTGAATCAATAGAATATATGCATGGTGGAAATACAGCTTTTGTTGCTCAACAGTATTCCTACCTGCCAAGTTGGTTGTCTTTCGTGGTTGACCAAAATGTTGCTAAGGAATCAGGCCAAGCACTTTTCGACGCAGTTTACACCACCTGGTTGGAGCTTCCAGTTGAATCAAGACCCAAGTTGTATACCTATGGTCTGAGTCTTGGATCGTTTGGCGGGCAAGCGGCCTTCACGAGCCTCGATGACGTATCGCGTAGCGTTAATGGCGCTCTATTCATTGGGGCTCCAAATAATACTGATTTATGGCGACAACTAACAGACCGAAGAGACAAAGGGAGCTTAGAATGGCAGCCATCTTACAACGATGGTCGCGATGTTCGTTGGGCTAGTAGCAGCGATGACATTGCTAGTTTTTCAAGTTGGCCTGCCGAGTCAAAAGTTCTTTATCTGCAACACGCCTCCGACCCTATTGTGTGGTGGAGTCCTAGCCTAATTTTAGATAAACCGGATTGGCTTGATGAACCACGCGGGCCCGATGTTTCACCACAGACTCACTGGTATCCATTCATCAGCTTTTTCCATATCACAATAGATCAAATGTTTGGAGTCAACGTACCTGTTGGCCATGGTCATAATTATGCAGATGTACTCGTGGAGTCCTGGGCACTTCTAACCCAGCCAGAAAACTGGTCACCAAGTAAAGCTCAAAAACTCGAGGAAATTATATTATAATGGCAGCCACTAGGCAGCGAAGGAGCTAACCATGAACAGAAAAGATGCAATAAGTGTTTTAAGCGGTTTTGCATTTGTAATACTTGGAGCAGTGCTTATATGTACCCTTTTGGATTACATGGACAGTGCATCTGTGTATGGCTACGTCCTGCCGATACTCCTTGTAATTGGAGGTGTCCAAATGCTACGAGGAACTGCTAAAAAAAGCTTAACCCATAGTGGTATACTATTTATTCTTGTTGGAGCTGTCGCGTTATTGGTAAGACTTTCTGTGCTGAGCGGTGATGTAGTTAATGCTATACTCGGTATTTTTCTGATAACCATCGGCAGCATTATCCTGGCTAGACAATATGGTGCTCGAAGTAAAAACGAACCCGAAACCTCGAAAGAATAATCCGCATATGCAGGTGTTAATCTCAAAAAGCAAAATTCAGGTTAGTATTCAAACGCTTGTTATTGGATTTATTGGATTTTTACTACTCCTTTTGTCTGGTCAAATACTACGTGCCGTTGATGCTGCAATTTCATACGATATGAGCGGTTTTTTATGGGGGTTTCGAATTTTTGCCCTGATACTTGTAGCACTGGCAGTACTGGTTACTTGGTACGCCGACAAAAAGCATCGTTATTTTCTTGATGCAAACACGCTAATGATAGACCGCAGCTACCCGGGCGGAACACATGTCAAAAAAGTTTACGCCACCAAAGATATCGTGTCTGTCGACCTACAGCAATCTTACCTTGGTCGAAAGTATGATTTCGGAACAATCACAATCCGACTCCAAGACAAAGCCACAACTGAAGTGATTAGCATGAAAAACGTTGAGCACCCTCGCGAGGTGCTCAATCATTTACGCAGTAAACTCTAGTAGCGGTCTACTCTTCAACGTGCAGGTCTATACCACCGGAGTTACCAGCAACAACATTGAATACCCATCCATGGATGTAGCCGATTATCCAGCCAATGCCAAAGTACACAAGTGGAAGCACTAAAATACTGACAATTCCAGCACCCATCCCAAATGCTAATCCAGCCAAAACACTGTTTGTAGCATCAGCCATTTCCACCGTCTTGTTCAAGCTAAATAAAATTGCAACCGCCAAACCAATAATTGCTGCAAATGTTCCTTCAAACATTGCTATCGATCCAGCCCGTACTCCACTTACCTTGATCGTAGATTTCTTTGCCATTTATAAACTCCTTAAATAGTCTTACTAGTACTTACTTTGATTCTTTGAACTGATAGGCGTTGTCTAGCATATCAATGCGCATCGTAGAACGTTGTACGTTCATTGCCACAAACGAACCACCAAGCCACACAAACAGCCATAAGAACGACTGGTCTATCACTTCCATAACGGAGCGAATAATACCATTCTGATGCAGTTGATCAAGACTGACATTACCAGCTACCAGGAATATGCTTGCCAGCACCAGCGCCACTCCAGCAAACGAAGTTAAAGCGATCACTAGACTTGTGGTAAATGTCGCCGCAGACGCAATTGTTAAACCAATTACAAAACCTGCAATAGTCAAAAGCAACATAACAAAACCGTTGTCACCAAGCCCCAAAGCCACTCCCAGATATGACAATGCCGCAGCACCAAGTAGTGCTATGTATATAGTCACCGCTAACTCAAAAAACAAATACGACAGAACTGCGAGCATTAACCCGACCGTTATTGCCACAAAAACGGCTATAGTCGTGCTTACCGCTCCTGTTCCGAATACTCCTTGAAAACCGATAAATCCTACCGCAGTCCCACTCACCAAACCGAATAAAGGAAGTAATATTCTTAGAAACTTATATCCAAGCAAAGCTACCGCTATGCCCGTTGCTAATAGAACGAACGCTGCCAGGACCATACGCCTTCTCCTTATTGTTACCTATTTATTTTTATACACGCAAACAAAGAATTTTACTAGCCTTCAAGTTATGGCATAATTCCGGGATTATAAGTCAAGATACTAGCTTTACTCTTTGCGTATTTACTCAGTTATTCGCAGCGGAAGATAAAAATTACAGTCGACCCTCACCTACAAATATCTGATACCTATTTTTTACAACAAACGGACTTAATGGTTGACGTGCATAATTGCTATAAAATGCTTATTATAATGAAGTAAGTATTTGATTGGAGGGTAAGCCTATTTTCGCATCCGTACTATCTCAACGCCGATTAATCCGTTTAAGTTTTATTGTTTTTATGTGTGCGAGCTTACTAGCTACTGCATTTGCACGAGCAAGCGCCCTATCACTATCAAGTCACCGAGATTGCGACACTAATGCTGTTATAAAATGCGGGGCACTGTCTACCGGTGAACTACGCGAAAAGTACAATGCTAACAGTAGCACGCGAGCGATTTATAGTTTTTTTGGCATCACAAGTGACGACCTTAATGCGCTCCATTCTAACGGTCAGACTGGATATGTGACTAAGTCCGGAGATGTCGTCGTTGGCGGCAAAGTAGTCGCCAGGAGTGCCGTTACTGCCGGCAAGCAAAACATGCCGAGCAGCACCAAGGTGACACCGCACGGCAACGTCTTTTTTACAAGATCACCAAGTGTTTCGTTTAATGCAGAGCGTTTGGCAGCCTTTGTGATGATGAAAGATGGACGCTTTGATTTTGCAGTTATAGCTAGCTGCGGTAATCCTGTTAACGCTAGTGCAGTTGCCCAGATTACTCCGCCACAACCAGCTCCCCCCACTCCTCCTGCACCAGCCCCGGTTACTCCTGTGACAACTCCAACCCAGGCGCCTTCTCCGTTTGTCACGCAAGTTCAGCAGGTCAGCCAGCCGGTCGTACAATCTGTAAATGTAACCCAAACCGTAAACACTGCTGCTGCGCCGACACCAACTACTACGACTACCCCCTCAGCCAAAACCCCTGCTACGCTACCAAATACGGGCTTAGCTAGCATATTCGCACCAGCGTTGTTAGTAACATTTGTAACTATAGTCAGTTACTACATGTCATCATATATTCGAAGAAAATTGATTATCTAGTACACAGTTCTAAGTGGTTACATTGTCCGGGTTGCCACCTGGGCAAACAACTACTACATCCTTCTGTCTCAGACTAAAATCTGGCAAATCGAAGCTTTGAATACCAAATGCTAGGCAAAGTACTCCTGTATCTTGCATCCTCACAAGCGCACGAGCATCCTCGATTAGTGCAGGCTCAACCCCATCCGGACAATGCGCCTCACCCATACTTCCATTTTGAATTAAAGCTTCGCTTACACCTAATGCCCCTGCGGCACGTCGTGAATTAAAATAAGGATCAGTCGGTACCCACTCCAAGGGGTGCACTGGGGTGCAGTCGACGGGTACATTTGATGCGTCACCACCAGACTTAAAGGCTATTCCAGCCGCCATTACACCTGCAGCTATAACAGCAACACCTTTAACTGAACGTCTTTTTATAAATTCCATACTCATAGTAATATTATATAACTTTATATATAATTAAGCAACTCCTGCTTGCAGACTACCTATCCGAATTAGACAATTATTACTTAGCGTTTAAATCAGTGAGTAATTTGTCTGCCCTGCGCGCAACCGACTTGTGTGTATCAGATAATCTCTCCTTTAGTCTGTCAGTGAGCCAACTCACTAGATTAGCGTCTTGTTTTGCATAGAATGCCAGTGACTCCATAGTCGTATTCTGCACTATCCAATCTTTGTCCATTTCCAAGTTATGTTTCAATATGATTATTGCACTCTCGCGCTGTTTATCATCCATATATTCGTTCAGCATGACAAACAACTGAGCAAGAGTCCATTTTGTCGATGCTTGATCTATTTTTGATATATCATCCAGCATTCCGTCTATGTATGGTACTAACCAGCGAGGTTGCTCCCTACAAACTCGCTTCATAGCATTCGAAACGCGAAGCCGGACAAGCTCGTCATCACTTTTATAGCAGTCATACAACTCTGCTAATTTACTCATATCAGCCAGAACTTCATTAACTACTTCTAACGTATCGCCTAGCGAATTATGGTGCCCTCCACTAAGTCGCTGTTCAAATTTTTGTGCCGACATAGACGTATTTTAATACACCGCTTAGCAAATATAAAAGTAGGACTATGGTCGATAATCATCAGCCTCGGCAGCCAACACATTATGAAATTCCCTACTTGCTATATTTTGTATAGTCACTTACAATTTTTGGCAGATATAATCACTATTAATCCAGGGGGTACACATGAAGGCAGCTCAAATCACGGAATACGGAGACGTGGCTCAAATAAATATTAATGAGATAGAGGTGCCCTCCCCCGCCCTTAATCAAGTGCTCATAGAGGTTCATGCCAGCAGTATTAATCCGTTTGATTTACTTGTACTTGGTGGTCACGTAAAAGAAGTGATGCCCCTGAATTTACCGGCAACCATCGGGGGTGATATTGCCGGCGTCGTAACTGCAATTGGAGACGAAGTTACAGATTTTACGATAGGCGATAAAGTATACGGTCACGCCAACGCGGTTGCAGGAAACAGTGGAGCCTTTGCTGAATCTGCCGTTACTAAGACAAGTCAGATAGCCAAGATGCCCAATAACATAGATTTTGCACAAGCTGCCGCACTACCACTGGTCGGTGTCAGTGCTCTCCAAGCACTTATAACACATATCAATCTCCAGTCTGGGCAAAAAATATTTATACACGGGGGGTCTGGAGGTATCGGCACTATTGCTATCCAAGTCGCCAAACATATCGGTGCGCATGTAGCGGCAACAGCAAGTGGCAGTGGCCTCGAACTTGTAAAAAAACTTGGCACCGATGAAGTAATTGATTACAAAACACAAGATTTTACCGAATTACTTAAAGACTACGATGCTGTATTCAACACAGTCGGTGGTGATGAATTCGGCAGAACATTAGCCGTACTTAAGCACGGAGCTATAGCCGTTTCTATGACAGGAGACGCTGACAAATCGCTTGCCGATAAATACGGAGTAACAACCATCGCGCAAGGCACACACACAAATACCGAAATGCTTGCAAAGCTTGCCGAACTAGTAGAAGCAAATATCGTCAGCCCCCAAATTGACAAGGAGTTCCTCCTCGACCAAATCCAAGATGCATTCAAATACTTTCAATCAGGATCCATAAACGGGAAAGTCGTTATTCGTTGCAATATTTAAAACCCCACTTCGAGTAGATTCACTTTCCGTGCAAAAGTACCCTAATTGCTACTTTCTGTTTTGTTCAACTTTTATCACCAGCCGATAACGCATCGAAAGACGCCGTATACCGTACAGTATGCCTATCGCCATTAACGCAAGCGCTCCAACCAGCCTTGTGCTGTTCATGAATGGTCCCATAAATCCGTCGTACAAATTTGCTAAGAGGGTTTGGGAAGGCGCATCTCTCGCTATGGACAAAAACGACGGCTTTACTAGCGGTCCTGAAACTTGAGCAATCACGCATGCGATTACTACTAGAAAAGAGATAATCATAAGTCGTAAGGTAAGGTTCTTTTTACCTCCACGTCTTACCCAAATCCCTGATGCAATAATTGCAAGTACAAGAGTAAGCAGTCCTAGCCACAATACTGCAACACTCTGTTTGTAAAAATTTGGTAACCTATTGGTATCTAACAATACGATACTGTCAGGAATCTTCTGAATATCAATGTCTCTCCCATCAGTATTCCTTTCCAATAAATCATGTGCGCTACTAATAAGTGGTTTCACTTGGCGCAGATCAATAATAATTGGATCGCTCCGCGGTGTGGTAACGTAAATTTGCAGGCTTTCTACTAATTTACGAAAAATACCATTAGCGAGGTCAGATCCTAGCGCGTTCGTGACAAGTGATTCAATTCTAGGGCCAATTGTGGCCTGCACCATAGGGCGATCTTCCAATGCATACTCCACAACTTTTTTAGATATAGCACTGCGACTCGACTCCTTCGTAACTGCGGCTGTTGTGATTGTGCTGAACTTCTCAGTATTAAAGAAAACGCTATATACCCAGAACGCCGATATAGAAACAAGCACGCATAGTATGACACCCATAAACAATACATAGCGTAATAGGCGCTTATTCGTATACAGTGGCTTTAGTCTTACTATCATTGAGTGCGTTTAAGTTGTATGGCCTAATACTACAGCTTACTGCAACATACTGCTAGCGGGCCTTATTTGTGGAATTCGGTTAGAAGAAATAAAAGAGCTGTTAATGCAGGAAATTTGCTACCTCGACAAATTAATCGAAGAACTAGCAAAGGTAAATCTATGGATAAATTTCTTCGGAAGTGACAGACGCCGCGATAATGTGGATAATATAGTCCAGTTGTTTAGTTGAGGTTGCGTGTGCACATCAGGGAAGAGGAACTAGTCAAAGCAGGCTTTACGAAAAGCACTTCTTACGAGCTTTTCTTTTTGGTAGTTTCACTGCTGTCATTTGTAAATTTAATACTGCTCTTCCTGCCATTTAAAGGACAGGTTAATGATGTAATATTTGTCGTGGATAGAGTTACCGCTCTGCTGTTTTTTGCAGATTTTTTACGGCGGTTATTTTCAAGCAGCGACAAGAAGCATTACTTTTTTAAGCAGTACGGCTGGACTGATTTACTAGCTTCAATACCTATAACTTCATTTAACATCTTCAGGATATTTAGGGTAATCAGATTTATCAGGGCCATTAGGGTGCTTGGCTACAAAAAAATGATTCAATTAATAAAGAATAAACCAGCGGATACCGCACTTTACGGGGTTTTTCTTTTAATTTTGCTACTGTTACAGTTTGGCTCCATGGGCATACTCATGGTAGAAAGTGGTGACCCTGCGGCTAACATCAAAACAGCTAGCGACGCCCTTTGGTGGGTGTTTGTCAGTATTACTACGGTTGGGTACGGCGACCATTTCCCAGTCTCGGACATGGGGAGAATCATTGGTGTGATCACTCTGACCATTGGTGTAGGATTATTTGGTGTGGTTACCGGATATCTAGCAAACGCGTTTTTGGGTAGTAAAAAAGATTAGTCGTTTTACGGTCGTGCATCATATGGATTTTGCTTTGATCATCGAAGAGATTCGTACTTTTCTTTCTCAAGCAATCTGGCAATCATTTTCTTTATCACAGTAATATCCCCCTTATTCAATTTCTGAAATTCATCATAAAAACCAGTTTCTCGAAATGGTAGTTTTACTGCTTCGCCGTACTTTTGTGTTATTGCAGCTTTGGCTCGTCCAAAAATATGCATATGCATCCTTATGCCTTCCGATTTATGGACGCTCCAGTTGCCCATTTCTTGCCAGTTGATATTACCAATTTCTATACCTCGTGCATTCATTGCTAGTTTGAGTGCTCCACCAACAACCTCTGACAAAAGTTCATACTCAATAGACTGCTCTATATTTAATTCAGTTCGATCAGTGACCTTAATTTTAGATACAATTTTCAAATGGCCACCTTCCTCACGATCAACAAATGGTGTTTCCGGTATTTCAACATAGAAATTGCTAGTTTCTAGTATGACTTCATTCATAGGCTAATGATAGCAAACCTCATTGTCTATAGCGTCAATCATTTAATTTCTAACTTCTCCAGCCGACATCTATTGAGCTAGCGTCTTTTTATAAATCTAGTGAGACTTTTATGAAAAAGAATCGACAAGGGTAATGATATATATACGGCTACGGAAATAAAGAACTCTAACCATTGGTTCTGAATACTATTTAGTACCCCGGAGTACCCAACAAAAAAAATCAGCAAAAAAATTATAACAAATCTGGAGACTATTAACCTGGTCTTCATGATTGCCGATTTTTTAATCATCCTTTACTGTTTGGTATCCTTCAATAAGATTCAAACACACCATATCGAGTTAAGGAAAAGAATCGTGGCTGAGCATACAGGTTCAGAACACTGCGATTCATCTACCAAACTTCAATGGGTGAATTCGTCTAAATCTCTCAATGCAGAGTGTGTTGTTAATTAGATTGTAAGCTTCAACGATAATAATCGGTTTCATATCCATATTTTTCTGTACATCAACTGTGATTCTGTCAGCTAATACGGGTAATTTTATATCATTTTCCGAAATAATGATTTCCATGGCAATAGGAGGCTTAATTTCAAACACCATATCTCCCTGCTTTGGTGTTCCCGTATTGCTACTAGGCAAATTACCCGAAATGACATTTAAGGTAATGATGGATTCTGAACCACGAAAATCGGTCAAAGGTGGTCGACTCTTTTCAACCCTCATGTCGGGATGTTTTTTACTTATATTAGATTTGTGACCAGATGCGCCTGATTTATGATATGAGAAGTGTTCGCGCTTTGAATTCACAGAATTGATGTATAGGTCCATCTCAGTTCTGTTGATTTCATAATGTGGAATTAGCAAGTCGCCAATCTTCGTAAATATCGTAAATCTCATAAATTCTTCGGTCTTGTTTGATGCAACTTTTGGCTGGGGATGAGGGATTCGCCTTCTCTGTGCTCGCGCGAAACTAAAGTTTCTTACTCGGCCAAGCTATGAAAACTCAAACAGTCACTGACTGTTCTCGCCCTCTCGGGTTCGAATCACATCATCGACGAAGAGTCTCGAACCAGCAAAAATTTGGTTCAAGACTCTTGGCTGGCCATTATCTCCGAAGTTAAACACCTACTACAGCAGTCTCCACAGATGGAGGGCTACCTAGCTTAGGCAATCCGGCACAGTCTAGGAGTGGCATAGGGGGGGTAGGTAGTACGACTCGTCCAGACACACGCTAATACGTTCAACCCGAAAATTTTTTGATTTTTTGGCAACTTTTATAGATCAAGATCTATAGTCTCTTGAGCCTTGTTATAAATATCCACTCTAGAGTCAACATCGACTCGGTCTACAAGCCATCCACGCACTCCGCAGAGTCTAACGAATTCTTTAATCCGATTTACATCATTCATTTCACGGAGGGTTACTACTAATCCAAACCTTAAGTTCTTCCCGTCGTCGCTATCAAATCTATTTTTTGTCTTAACACTAACCCCCCATAGCCCTTGGTCATATGCTTTTCTTGGTAGCATTTTATCCCCAATAACTTCGCGGATATGCTTTGTGTTATCCCACTTCCTAAATAGTTTTCGAGCCGTCTCTTCATCAACTGTGTATTTATTCCCATCATCAAGACTTTGGACATTTTTGTCTATTGGTTTTAGACCAGGGTGTTTGCCGCCTGGGTTCATTCTTCCAATGTATACATCTAGTTCGGTATTAGTATAGTCAACACCTTGATTAATTGAACATTTTGGAAAATAGCAGAGCGTCGCCTTTGCAATGAACGGGTGTTTACCATTATCTACCGGCACAGGAAGATTGTATGCGTGAGTATCATATTCTGTAGATATCTCATCAAGTATAAATTTAATCTCGTTATCGCTTGATTGGACAATATCGTTAATGTGTCGAGGTACTTTACCATGTCCCATGAGGGTCGACATATCTGGATCGTTACCAACATCACTCCACTGTGCTGCAGCGTCCACGATTAATGCTTTGGTCACTTCTCGGCTGAAGCCGAGAACTTCAATCATGAAGGCAACCTTACGAGTGACCCACGGAGTAGCTACCGATGTTCCCCTCATTGTTGATTTACCCGTGGGTGTACAAACGACAACTCCATCGTCCCCAATATCGCCTCCAA
>JALHRM010000010.1 GCA_022841445.1 Candidatus Saccharimonadota bacterium | reverse complement strand
GAACACCTTAAAACTAGGGATAGGATTACCATCTTCATGAACAATATAATTTAGTTTTGGCTGACGGTTCTTGAGTCCGGCTGGCGGGTGCTTGTGCATGATTTTTTTCAGCCACTGGTTTAATTCGGTGGTTTTAAATTTTTGAGCCCGGCGGTCGGCAATTTCGAGTACTAAATCAAATAGTTTGGCAACATTCTGGCCGGTCACTGAGCTGGTAAATATCAGTGGTGCCCAGGCAACGAATTCAAAATGGGCGGCAATTTGCGGTGCCAGCATATCACGCGTGTAGGCATCTTTATCCAGTGAATCCCATTTGCTGACCACAATAATGAGTCCCTTGCCTGCTTCTTTGATGAGCCCTGCTATTTTCTGGTCTAACTGCACATTGAGTTCATTAGCATCGATTAGCAGAAGTGTGATGTCGGCTTGTTCGATGGCCGCCAGGCTACGTAACACGCTGAAGTGTTCCACGCCTCGCTCGATTTTGCCGGAACGGCGGATACCAGCGGTGTCCATGAGTTCAATTTCGCGCTGCTTGTAGCGTACAACGGTGCGGTTGATGTCCCGAGTAGTACCAGCGCGGTCGGCAACAATAGCTTGTTGTTTCTTAGATAAAGTATTGAACAGTGCCGATTTACCGACGTTTGGGCGACCAAGCAGCGCTACATGCAAGCGGTCATCGGCTTCTTTGATGCTCGCTTTCGGTAGTAGCGCGGCAAGCTCGTCCAGTAGGTCGTCTACTCCGTTGTTCTGGGTAACGCTAGTTAAAAATATCGGCTTGATGCCGAGGCGCTGAAAGTCAGAAGCCACGGCTTTTCGGGCGCGGTCTGCCTTATTGACAATCAGCATGACTGGTTTGCGGCTTTTAAGAGCTAATTTGGCTACTCGGCGGTCTTCTTCGTTGATGCCTACGTTGGCTTCGATAACAACCAGGATGATGTCTGCTGCGGCTGTAGCTTCGACAATCTGGTCTTGGATGGTCAGTTCAAAGTCGTCTTCTGCTGACTTCATACCAGCGGTGTCTACCAGCCAAAAATCAGAATTATTGTGACTGGCTTTGGCAGTAATGCTATCACGTGTAGTCCCAGGTTCGTCAGCAATTATTGCTTCTCGGCGGCCGATTACAGCGTTGAATAAACTAGACTTGCCCACGTTGGCACGCCCGACAATCGCCACAATAGGCACTTTTGTCGACCCCATTTTAAAAATCTCTTTCTACTGCAAATCCCACTGCTGGCGTGGTTTGTCGGTTTTGCTCGTCACCGTAGCTAAGGCTATGGTTTCTTACAAGAACCATCAAACCCCACTCACCAGTATGATTTTCGTACACGAAAAGATTTTTAAGCTGGGGTCTACTACTCATTCTTCTTATTCTAACAGATGAAGAGCTATTGTGGAATTGATTAAGTTATTCTAAAATAGATTTTCTATGAGAACGACGCATGGCCTAGGCGATTTAGCACACAGAATGCTGCATCCGCACGATGAAGCTAGGCGTCGCATGGAGAGTCAACAAAGTACAACTCAACAGAAGTCTGATGAGCAGTGGGTCGGTATGGCACGCCCGGCTTTAAGCTCGTGGACCTACAAATTGGCACTTGTGCCTCATTCTGCTGCTCATGAAGCAGAAGTGGCTGCTACTGCTCGAGTGATACGCCACCGGCTGTCCGGGCGGCAACTCATCATTATGGCGGGCGTATACACCGCTGATGGCAGTGAAGCTATTGAAGAAGGCCTGGCCGCACATAGTAGGGCGTTAGGATGCAAACTAGCTGCTGAGTCGCTCGGGCTTTGTGCTGTTTCACGTGATGTTATTTTGCATGAAGAGCCAAAAGGCGTATCACCAATGAGTCTGGTTGAACTAGCTCCGAAACTGTCAGGTATTAGCAGTGGGGTCGACGATAAGCGCAGTCCGTTTGGTATCGTAATGGTTGAGCGCACTGATCTGCCTGCTCTCGGAATTAGCAGTATCGCCTCGCGCGCGCTGCTATTTGGTGGAGTAAAACACGGCACTGGTCAATTGTCTTGGCTCCCCCTAGAATAGAAGCATGGCAGATGTACATGGGTTGGAGCTCGCATCTGGCAGCCCACTAGGAGCTGCACTTGACAATTTACGCGCCATTTACGCTGAACAAACCAGGGGCGAATTGGCTAAATTCGCCGGTGCACTACTACTCATACCGGTGGTAACTCACCCCGGTGCTACTAGTCAGTCAAATAGGGTTGGTGACCTATTACGAGCTGCCGAGCAAATTGAAGGCAGCAGATTTTTGCCGACTACCACGCAAATTGTTATTTCCGGTTTTGAAAGAATTGGCTTTAGTGGCATGAGGCGTAAAAAAGAAGTGCAAGCGGCAGTCACGCGTGAGCAAACAGTACTACTCGCCGCCGACCGTGCGCAACAGTATGTGTCTTTACATGCTGGGGTAAGCCCCCTAAAGCGGCGCTATCCGTATATGGGAAATCTGGTACCTTATCTGCCCGAAAAAGAAGCAGAAGCAAGTGGTGTTCAGTTTCCAAACATGAATCCTCATTTTTGTCATGCTTTTTATGTACAAGACGACTGCGTTCCCATGTTCGGTGTTGGTCAGGATTTAGCAGGTTCAGCTGCAGTTATGTTTAGAGACATACAGGTTGTTAATAACCGGCTGGTGCCTCATTGGAGCGCTCTGGGGACTACTTCGTAGGACTAATTTCTCTTGTCTGAGATGACGTGAGCGTACCCAGTTTGTACTGGCCAAATTGGGTTCGGTGCAGTTTAGCTACGGTATAGCCGAGGCGCGCGAATGTTCGGCGAATCTGACGATTCCGGCCTTCATGTAGGGCCACTGCCCATCGTACCCCTTCGCTACTATCCAAACAGCGTAGTTCATCAAATCGACTAATACCGTCTTCTAGCTGGACGCCTGTGTCGCTAAGAGTACGTTGATCTTTCGTCTTCAATGGGGTGGTGAGTGTTACTTCATAGACCTTCATTTTTTTAGCACTCGGGTGTGTGAGTTTGTTAGCCAGCTGGCCATCGTTGGTGAGCAGAAGGAGTCCGGAGGAATCTTTATCAAGCCTACCGATTGGCTTTAGGACATGGTATTTTTCAGGTAATAGATCATAAATAGTTTTGCTGCCTTGACCGTCTCGTGAACAGACGTAGCCGACTGGCTTATGTAACAGTAGAAGCTGTTTAGGTCGGAGTCTTAAAGACTGATTTTTATGGGTTACTAGGTCGGCGTCGGTGAGCTTAGCGCCCAGCTGAGCAATTGCTCCGTTAACGCTTATTACACCAGCTTTAATGGCTTCGTCCGCTTGGCGACGTGACATGCCAGTTGCTTGAGCAATAAAAACGTTCAGACGCATGCCAATAATTGTAGCTGTATGGTAGTGGAGATCAAAAGACTACAGCGCAACGCTGTTTGGATCGATGTCTGGTTTTTTGTCGGCCGAAACAGCTGGTGCTGATCCAGGGGCTTCAGCAATTGGGATCACATTGCCACCGGCATCGGTGAGCTGATCATTTGATGCCGGTGAAGCTGGAGTTGACCCGGCCTCCTTTGCTAGCAGCTCGTTAAGGTCAGGCTTTTCTTCGCTTTGCAATGGCTGGATGACCCGCTTACCGGCTACTTTAGGTGGAACATTGGCCTCAGCTGGTTCTGGCGTGCTAGAAGCTCCCGTTTCAGCTGGGGGTTGGCTGGCCGGTTCGGCCGTTGTGAGCGGCGCACTCGGCGCATCGGTTTCGGGAACATTAGCCTCAAAGTTCTTTATCTGGTCTTCTACTTCTTTAAGTTCATCCGCGCTGGTCGGCTGGGCTGGTGTTGCTTCAGCTATTGCTGGAGCAACAGCTGGTTCAGGATTATGTAGCGGCGTTGGCTCTTCAAGATTGGCCAGTGTGGCTGACGCAGGCTGGGCATCGGCAGGGCTGGCAATTGGATTACTGTCGTCTGTGGGTTCCGCTGCTGGTGGGTCGACAGCTGGAGGGGTGTCGGTGGGTGGTTCTGGTACTGCAGCTGCTTGATTGTCAGCAGGTGAATCGTTCGCAACAGGAGTTGCTGGTGCAGGGCTGGCAATTGGATTACTGTCGTCTGTGGGTTCCGCTGCTGGTGGGTCGACAGCTGGAGGGGTTGCTGGTGGTAGCTCCGTTGGGGTGTCCCCCGCTGGGGTTACAGCTGCCGCGGTGGCGTCTTGTTCTGGCTCACCATCCAATACTTCTTTGGTAACTCGCACAAAATCTTCGAGAGTCACTTGCGATTTAACTAAATAACGATTTACACCAAGGCGGTCACCCTGGCTGCGATCTTCGGCTTGGCCAAGTGCGGTCATCATAATAACCTTGATGTTTTTCATTTCGGAGGCGGCTTTGAGTGTTTCTACCATTTCAAAACCACTTAACTTGGGCATCATAACGTCACTGATAACAAGATCCGGCTTTTCCTGCATGGCAACAACCAGCGCCTGCTCGCCGTCATGGGCGGTGACAATCGTGTACCCCTCAGCTTTTAAACGCATTTCGAAGATTTCACGCAGATTGTTGTCGTCTTCTACAAGTAAGATTTTGGCCATAGTCCCTACCTTTTAATACTGATTACGCTTATTGTATCACTCACCGCCGGCTTATTCATATATTTTTTAGCGGACGTCGAGCACGCTCATGTGTGCGGCTTGTTCTTGTTGTAATTTGATAGCTTTTTCACGGCTCACTCTCGGAAGGTTAATGAAAAAAGTACTCCCCTTACCCATATCACTACTGACCCAAATACGGCCATTGTAGAGTTCGACGATTTTGCGGCAAATAAACAACCCAAGTCCGGTACCGCCGATACTACGAGTCATAGAATTATCGACTCGGTAGAATTTCTGGAACAGGTGCGGAATATCATCGGCCGAAATTCCCTGTCCGGTGTCATTTACTTGTACTTGAATAGTGTTTTCATCACCGGTGAGTCGAACGGTAATCTTGCCTTCCATGGTGTACTTTATGGCGTTATCGATAAGATTTTGCAGAACTTCACGTATCCGGTTTTGATCAGCAAATACGTAGTACAGTGGCCGTATAGTTTTAACATCTTCGGCACTGCCGAAAATATAGTCTAGACCCAAGCCCTTTTTTTCGGCGTTAAAGCGGCCATCGTCAGTTACCTGCTGGAGCATTTCACCC
Organism: Candidatus Saccharimonadota bacterium; assembly: GCA_022841445.1. Classification (GTDB taxonomy): domain Bacteria; phylum Patescibacteriota; class Saccharimonadia; order Saccharimonadales; family UBA10212; genus JALHRM01. The sequence continues at coordinate 11,237 of JALHRM010000010.1, read as the reverse complement.
ATTTCCAGTACGGTCGGGTAACTTTGTAGGCGACCATCTTCGGCCTTACTGCTGGTAAGAAGGTCTTGGAACAGCAACCCAAGGTGCTTAGTGGCACTGTGGGCCTTTTCTAAGTAGTTACGGGCGTTCGCGTCGATTGTGGTTACTTTTTCGTTTAACGCTAAAGCTAGGTACCCCTCAATAGCAGCAATTGGGGTGCGCATCTCATGGCTTGCAGTACTTATAAATTCGTCACGTTGCCGTTCTTCGGCCTTCTCGCGAGTGATGTCACGGAACACTGCCACCACACCGGAATTTCGCGTTCTCCCGGGTTCATTTAAGGGCGAAATAACGATCGATATGGAAACACTTTTATCATTTTTGCCGACAAGCGCAATATCACTATCTCGAACTGTTTTAGCAGTTTGCATGGCAGCCACAATCGGGTTTTCCTCATCAGGAAACGGCTGCCCGTGGCTGTCAACAAACTTGAGCACTGTCCCGAATGGTATACCCCTTGCCTCTGCTGCCGGCCAGCCGGTGATCGTTTCGGCGGCAGGGTTAAATGAGGTTATCGCCTGATCATTATTAATGGTTACCACGCCGTCTTCGATAGCGTTGATAATAAAACCGGATTTTAGTTTTTCGTCTTTTAAGTTGGCACTCAGGGCGTACGTCTGGTCTTTTAGTTGAACGCGCTTTAGTTTACCGCTCCGAACAAGCCATATTAACCCACCGATGACAGCGAAAATTATCAGTCCAGCTGCAGCGCTAATTAGATAGATAACGTTACCTTCCACGCTAAAGTCCATATATTTCCCACCACTCGTTCGTCATTATGGGGTCAACATACTTCGCTTGGATTGCTCTTGTTTTAGGTGTCGTTGCCTAAGGCTGATCAGGATTGTGATAATAATCACCAGAGCTGCGGTAGCGGCTGATATTATACATATGAAAACCAAATCACGACTGAATTGTCGACTGATTGTTGATGCTGATTCCAATGTCTCGGCATTGCCACCGCTAAGCGCGCTGACTAAGATTTTTGGTATGTATGTGGCGCTCAAGATTATTAAGGTTGAAGCGATTAGTAGTGATATTGCCAGCTTGCGAAGAACGGCTAGTTTTTTTACGGCCAGCAGCATGGCGAGTATTGTGGCAATCGCTGCCGTAGCGACAAGTATCCAGAAAAGTTGTTTAGCCACGGTGTAGCTTTGCGCTAATCGTGCGAACTGCTGGTCTTTTATTGTTATCATGCCGGCATCTTTCGGAAGTTGTATTTGGGCTTGAAGAAATTCAAGCTGAGTACCTTTTAGCTGCCCGATGATACCTTCAAGCAATGGTCGGAAGTTGATATCCAAGCTGTCACTAGATTCTAGTTGTTTAAGCGCATCACGATGGGCGTTTTCTACGGATGTCGCCCATAAATCACCAAATGCCTGACTTGATACAATTTGCAGCACTGTTGCTTGCACGGCAGGCCGCAGCTGCTCTTTGATTTGGTCGGTTGCAGCCTCGCTCATCACCGGCACGTTGAGTTGTTTGGCAAGTTCGGCGGCAGGAACGCTGCTAACAATAATATTGCTTGTTTCTTTGACTAGCGTTTTTCTAACAGATGGATTACTAGGTAGCTCACCCACAATGGCGGTAAATTCATCGGTATTAAGAAATGTGCGGTTTGCCCACAGCGCAAAAAGACCTCCCATTACGGCATTAAAAGCGATAATGCCAAGTAATCCAATCAATAGCAGTCGCCAAAATGGTAGTTTTTTTTCGGGCCTAGTTGTTTGCTGGGGATGCGATGCAGCCGCTAAAGCAGCGATTTCTGCAACGGTGCGATTTTTAACGGCACTTAATGGATTTTTAGTCGGTTTTTTTGATACAGAAGCCGGAGCACTTTTTGTCTGTTTTGCCATAAGAACTATTTAACCATATCTGTTTTTATTGTGGTAGTAAGACACTCTTTATAACTTGGCTTGGCGGCTGTGCTAAGCTCGAATAATGGCATCGCCTTTTTGTCGTGTAGATATTATTTATAATCCTAACAGCACCAATGATGCTCCTAGCAAAGCTACGTGGCTGGGGGCAGAACTTGGAAAAACACTTTTCGGTATTCCGATTGTTCTTCATCAGACAAAACGATCCGGGCATGCCGTTGATATAGCAGCTAATTTAACCAAGAAGCATGGCAATTCTTTGCTTGTTTCGGTCAGCGGTGATGGCGGCTACCACGAAGTCATAAATGGCGCACTTTCAGTATCGCCTAAAAGCGGTCCGCAACCCATCTGCGCAGTGTATCCAGCGGGCAACGCTAACGATCACCGTCATGCCACAAAAGAACAATCTCTTGTCAAGGCTATTGCCGAAGGCATCGTTTCGACAATAGACGTACTGCAAATTACGATTACTGATAAACATGGCAAGCAAGTAAACAAATTGTACGGGCATTCATACGCCGGGCTAGGAATTACTCCGAAAGTTGCCGCAGAACTTAACAAACACGAATTAAATAGTTTATTGGAAAAATTCCTGGTCATTAAGACCTTTTTGAGTTTTAAGCCTTTCTCGATCGAACACGATGGCATTGTAAAAGACTACGACAGTCTGATTTTTGCCAATATCCCACGAATGGCCAAAGTCTTAGAACTTTCTGATAATTCACAGCAGGATGATGGCCAGTTCGAAGTCGTTGCTCAGCTTCACCGAGGTAAACTGGCCTTAGTAACTCATGGGTTTAAGGCTGCTTTGTTTGGCCTGAAAGCTCAGCCGAAGTCTCGGCAGTTTGTTTTTTCATTACCAAATAAAATTGATATGCAGATTGACGGTGAAATTATCACGCCACCCAGCATGTCAAAAATTAAAATTACTATTAAGCGCGGTATAAGAACAATTTTATGAAGACACTGATAAGTGTCTATACAGCAAAAAACTTAATAAGTTTAGTTGGCAGCTGCAGGTTGTTCAACTGGAAAGTCTGGCAAAAGTTTGGTGAGTGGAAGGTCTTTGCCGCCGCCCTGGATGGCTGATTTTATTACACCTTCTGGTATGAAAGTTTCTAGTCCTACGGTTGGCAGCGTCCCCACTAGGGTGCAGCGCGGTCGCTCACCACTATTCATATCACAACCCCCGCAGGCTACCCTGCCCATTTTTCCACTTGGAATATACCCGGTGCCAGGAGCTCTTTGACTTTCTCTGAACTGCCGTGCACCTTCCATTAATGCAGCTACTTCGGGGTCAACCCAGCATTCTACGCCAGCAGGAGGTTCTTTCCTTCTATCGATCATAAGGAATAATTATAAACTAAAATGGCTAACAATGCAATATATTGTAATTCGTCTAATTTCAAAACAAGGGATCCAATTTCTTTCAAATCACTTCTCGCCACAGGATCAGATTTTCGTACATAACTGAGTGAGCATATTGAGTTGTGGTAAAAGTAGCTTAAGCCAAGATGTTTTGGTGATCCCAAGGGGAAGGTCCGTAAGCGAACACGCAGACCTTGGCATCGAAGCAAGCTTCTGCTGGCAAGGTCTTGGCATCCGAACCCACTGGTTCGACTTTCACGCATGAAAGTACCAATCTAAAAACCCCAGATAAGCCGGGGCTCTTAGATTGGTGATCCCAAGGGGAATCGAACCCCTGTTGCCGGGATGAGAACCCGGCGTCCTAACCGCTAGACGATGGGACCGTTATATGAACAGTGACGAGCGTTATTGTAACAGACCCCGTATCTGTTAGTCGAGCTTTATGCGGTCCAGTATCTCGGCTAATTGTCGAGGAGTTATCTCGGCTTTTATAATGTAACCGTCGGCCATTTGTTCTAGTTCGGATCGCAAATCTTCTTTAACATCAAGATTGGTGGTGACAATGATACGTGCGCGCACTTTTTTATCGCTATCATGCAGTGTTCGCAATATTTCCATGCCGGTCATCCCGGGCAACATAAGATCGATTAGCACGATGTCGTAGGCGTCACTTTCGATTTCTTTAAGGCCGGTCACTCCATCTACGACCACAGTTGTGTCATACCCGGCTTTGTTGAGCGAACGCATGTATAACTCACTTATAAAGTGCTCATCTTCGATACATAATACTTTTTTTTGCTGTGATTGACTCATACATTTACTCCCGATACATAGAATGGTTTTTTATCCAGCCGTGCGCGTTACGAGTAATACCTTTACTATTATCACCGCCTAAGTTATTGCTGGCAACTGCTTGATAATTTTGAACAGTAAAACCAAAGGTACTACCCTCACCTTCCTTACTGCGTACCCAGATGTGGCCGCCATGCGCCTCAATAATTTCTTTACACAAAAAGAGTCCAAGACCGGTACCGCCAATAGCGTTTTTGCTACGATGGTTACGATAAAATTTTTCAAAAACATGCTTGAGTACACTTCCATCGATGCCGCGACCAAAATCCTGAACAGTTGTTTCGACTGAGCCATCTTTCATGAGTCGTGAACTGACGACGATACGGTCACTGTCGCCACTGTATTTAACAGCGTTGTCGATAAGATTTGCTAGAACTTCGTAGATACTCATACGGTCTACCGCAACAGTCGGCAAGCCGGTATGGATATTTAAGTCAATGTGTTTAGCATGAGCCTCGGCTCGGATAGAAATATCATTTATAGCGGCGTGAACTACTTCGCTCCATTTTTGTTCTTCGAGGTGCAGCATCAGTTGATTTTCTTCGATGCGAGCAACGTTTAGGATATTGCTAACAAACGAGGTGAGTTGTTGTGCGCTGGCACTGAGTTTTTGCATGTAAGCCGTTTGCTCGCCGTCGAGTTTGTCGCCAAGTTCTTCTTCAAACACCTCGATGTAGCCGCGCATAATAGTGATCGGTGTGCGTAGTTCGTGAACGGCAAGCGCCATGAAGCTAATGCCCTCATCGTCGCTGGCGTAATCTTCGCTACGGTCGAAAAACGCCAACGTTGTCTCAATGCGTTTGCCAAGCCCTTTGTTGTAATAAGCAACCACATCTCCCTGATGAGTGACATTGCCATCGGTGTTGGTGATTCGGACATGGTGCCAGGTCTTTGTAGATGTAACTCGTTTTTTGCGGCACATATTGAGCCAGGCTTCAAAAGTGATCTTGGTAGCGAACTGCATACGCAATGATTCGTGGACGTTTTTGCCTGCCACCGCGTCGCTTGGTGTATCAAAAATTTTAGCCGCCGATTGGTTAATGTATTCAATTTCCTCCTGATTATTAATCACGACTAAAGCAAGCGGCAATGTGTAGAGCACTGTCTCGCTGACACCGCTGACCTGAAGCGGAGAATCATCATCTCTTTCGCCGCTCGCTAATTTGTAGATTTGAGGCACCAGATGGGTGAGCAGTTCTCGCCCAAGCCATACACGCTGCAAGTTCGGTGGAGACGAAGCGCTTGCTCCTTCACTGACATGATGAACGGCTTGGCGTACAAGTTTGAGCGGTGCGGTGATTCGACTGATAATTACATCTGCCATAAGCCAGTTAAATAAGAAAATTAACGAGCCATAAATAATAATCAATGCAACACTCGATACATCAGTAAAATAGGCGCTGATATACCATAACCCAACGATGAAACCGTTGCTTACGGCCAGACTTAAAAAGACTAATATTTTGGCTTGGCCCTGAAATTGCTTTAGGTAGTCCACCTTACCTGTCCATCATGGTGTTACGGCACAAATCTTACTGCAGTTGGTGTTGAAACAACGGTCAGCCACGTTTGTCCAGGATTCATTGGCAGCGCTTTTCCAGCAGCATCAACAAAACTAAAAGGTGTTTTGCGGTCAGGTTTTGACCATGTCCCCTCTGTTACTATGCCATCCTGGAACAAGTACATTTTGCCGGTTCCGTAGGTGTTATAGGTGCTGCGATTACCATCACTGCCTGCACCATATGAATACGGCATAACAAGCGCCACGACGACCTTGGGTCTAAGCGGCTGTGGACTGGGGTCTTGTGCCGATGTGATGTCAGTATGTAACGCACCGCCTTGGTTGCGGACATAGCTGTTCGTTTCGGGCTGGTAGTCGTAATGGACATTAAAGGCTGGTCCGGAAACGACGAGGTCAATCTTGTTGGCGTTTGGCGCCTTAGAAGGAGCTTCGACCTTGCGTGTCCAGGGCGTGAACGTACTGGTACTGAAGCCTTTCTTACCGATAAGCTCATCAAGCCGAGCGCTGCTGGTGTAGACATTATGTGGTGCATAGCGCTCTGGTATGCGACTAAAGGTGCCCGGGTTAAAAAACTGGTCAATATCGCGCAGACCTTGGTTAGGATCACGAATCTGCTGCAATGAATCAAGACTCCCGCCAACATGGACAATAGATGCATTAAACGGTGCTGCCCAATCAAGGTAGTAGGGCCGCAAGCTGCGCACTGGTCCGATGTAGCCGGGTTCGCCTTCTTGGTAGAGTGTCAAAAATCTGGTAATGCCGCCTTCAGCGATGGCTTCGAACACAATGCTGGCGTCACGTAGGCCGGATTGCGGGCGGGCATCAAGACTATTTTCGATCATGATGGCGGTAACTGGACGTTTTTCAAGACCAGCTGCCACCACTGCGCCGCTGAGTGGTGATGTGTAGATAATCGGCTTCGGTGCTGGTTTCTGCTTTTTCTGGACGGCGACCGGCTGGGGTGGAGTTTCGCTACGGTTTAGCGCGAACAAAGCTCCGCCACTTCCAAAAAGCAGGACACTCACTGCGCCTATGATGATAAATTTCTTACGCTTCCAAAATGGTTTCTGCGGTTTTTGCTCACCGCTATTCGATGATGGATTGGCGACTTCTGGCTGCGTCTCATCAATTACGACATCTGGCGTAGGCTCGGAATGTGATTGGAGTTGTTGGTTTTGGTTGTCTGGATTCACTATCGTTTCCTCTGGTTGGTTATTGCTATGCAGCGATGGGGCAACGAGTTCTTTTCCCTGGTCGCCAAAATTGTCAACAGGCCTGCTCTTTTTAACAGGTACAACGTCTTCAATCATCGTCCTATATTGTAGCAACGCTTATGCTTGATTGCCAATCGCCTACACCGTCACCCCAGACACTGTTACAATGTGGTGATGACTCAAGAAATAATTGAACAACTTTTGCAGCGGCTGGCGCCAGACGGTTGCACAGACCCAGTCAGTGCTGGCAAAACCTACCCTCCTCGGCAAGGTAGTGATCCAGACCATTTTGTCACTCGTATTGCACCGAGCCCAACTGGGTTTGTGCACATCGGTACTGTGTATGCTGCCTTAATTAATTATCAGTTAGCCAGACAAAGTGGTGGTACTTTTGTGCTGCGAATTGAAGATACTGACAAAAACCGTGAAGTAGCTGGGAGTAGCGAGCAAATTATGACCGCCCTTAATGACTACGGTCTTATCCCAGACGAAGGGCGAGCGGTTGGCGGCGTCTACCAGCCATATGTGCAGAGCGAGCGAGCACCGCTATACCTAGGGTACGCTATGCATCTGCTACAGAATGGCAGGGCGTATCCCTGTTTTGCAACAACTGATGAGCTGGCAGATATACGCGCCAAGCAACAAGCTGCAAAGCTACGCCCGGGATATTATGGTGACTATGCGCTGTGGCGTGATCGGCCAAACAAAGACATCGAAGAAGCTCTTGCCGCTAATACGCCATTTGTACTTCGGTTTCGCTCAGAGGGTAGCCATACGCAGCGCCTCACCTACCATGATGTACTCAAGGGCGATCTGCAGATGCCGCAGAATGATCTTGATATACCGCTAATAAAAGCTGATGGTTTGCCCACGTACCACCTTGCACATGTTGTTGACGATCATCTAATGCGTATTAATCTGGTGCTCCGAGGAGACGAATGGCTGGCAAGTCTACCACTTCATCTGGAGCTGGCCGAAGCTATCGGTATCCCGCCGTTTCGTTATGGTCATTTTGCTCCGATAGCTATTCTTGATAATGGTAATAAACGTAAGCTTAGTAAACGCAAGGATAAGGAGGCCGATATCGCTTATTGGCAGCAGGCGGGCTACCTCCCTGCTGCGATTATTGAGTACTTAATGACACTTGCCAGCGCCGATTACGAGGCGTGGCGAAAAGAGCATCCAGACGCGCACCACACCGAGTTTATTCTGACGCTTCAAAAATTGGCTATGAGTCGTTCCCCGCTACTGGATATTAATAAACTGCAAGATGTCAGCAAAAACATAGTTGCAGCGCTTTCACAGCAAGAATTTGAACGTGGCATTCTACTCTGGGCGGAGCAGTACGACACAGACTGGCTATCTGTATTAAAAAACGACCCTGAATATACAACAAAAGTGCTCGCTGTAGAACGCGACGGGCAGAACCAGCGTAAAGACTTAGCCTGCTGGGAGCAATCAAAAACAATATATGGTTTCTTTTTTGATCAAATATTTGAAACGACCCAACAGAAATTGATTGAAACGGAGCTGGAGGATCTATCGGTTATAGACCGCAAAACAGCTGCTGAAGCTTTTTTGAAAACGTTTCAACTGAATGATGACCAGCCAGCTTGGTTTGAAAAAATGAAAGCCGCAGCTGAGACTTCCGGATATGCCGCCGACAACTCTGTATACAAAACGTCGCCCGAAGCATTCAAAGGCAAGTTGGCTGATTACGCTCGGATAATCAGGGTACTTTTAACCGGATCAAATCGATCCCCGGATCTATATATCGTCATGCAGGTACTTGGCGACGCACGGGTGCGGCGTCGACTAAGCCAATAGAACTCATTTGTTACATTAAATACTTCCGGCAATTTTGAGTAGTTGTTCGGTATCTAGTCCCGCGTTGTCATTGATGGTGTACCATACGCCACCTTCTACCCAAGTGGCAGTAGTGCCGTAAAGATAAATTGTTTTACCGCTCCGGACATGAGTTTCATACGTATCGGTTGACATGGCAACATGGTCACTTAACAAATTATCGGATGTCCATTCTGACCGTTGCTGCGAAAGACTGTACGACTGATTAGACTCATCGAGTTTGAAACTAATTGTTAAACGATTATCGGTCCACACGATTGGTCCGTCAAAATTGTAACCAGCTGGGACGTATTTTGGCATGGTCGCGGTCACGCCACTTTGCTGAGAGGCGATACGGAGTGCGAAGTTAGGCACATTTTGATACGTATAAAACCCGAGTAGTAACGCAAACGCTAGACAGGCGGCGCCGACTGGGGCTAAACGAGCAATACTGTTACGGCGACGTTTTGGACGATGCGGCGGCTGGAGGTGTCCTTCTGCTCGTTCCAAGCCATTTTGTAGTAACTGCTGCAGAAATGGGTGTGGTGACAGTGCGGCATCCGGAGCGCTGACTGGCTTCTCATAGTGTGGAACAGTAAGCGATTGCTGCGATCTGGCTACTGTTTGGTCGGAAAACTTCTTTACTGATTCATGGGTTGGTGTCGATTGAGCATGGTGTAGTTTTTTCTGGTTAATTTTAGTTCTACGCAAGTTGAATTCACTAGGCTTTGCATCGTGAGTTTTTGATGACTTGTGTTTGATGTCCGGAGTAATACGGTGAGCATTGGATGGCTTATGTACGGCTTTTCGCCGCAGCGTTAGTGATCGGTTTGTTCGTTTGTGCACATGAGATGCTTTGTGCGCTATCGGACGCTCTGCGGGAATTTGACCCTGTTCGCTGGATTCGTTGGATGTTTGCGGTGGCCACTGGGTCGCTTGCTGAGGCGGATTTGCGTCTGTCTTAGTTGACTCCGAAACAGGCTCACCGGTGCGTGCATCATACCGTCGGCCATTTAGCTCAATTGTTATGTCACCCTTTGCCAAGACGTTTTCCGTTATTTTACGTAACTAATTGCTTACTATACCGTTTCTGAAGCTCTAAGCGCAAGAGGTTTGAAGATCTTCAGTGAGTTCAGCTAAGTCGTTTGTGTAGAGCCGTGCTGGTATGGGAAAATGATATGTAGCAATAATCAAAGAAACGGTAATTAGCATCTATGGATTTTCTAGACCCTAAAAAACGCCACGCCCGGAGAGTGCGACTGATGATTGGATATGTCTTAGTGGCGATTGCTATTGGATTTGCGACCATTATCTTGGTGTACGAAGCATATGGATACGGTATTGATACGAAAAGTGGCGATGTTGTTCAAAACGGGTTACTGTTCGTAAATTCACAGCCAGGCGGATCGGACGTGTACATAAACGGCGCATTCAAAGGGCGAGTTGATCAACGCCTTAATCTTGATGCAGGCGATTACAAGCTCGAACTAAGAAAAGCTGGTTACCACAATTGGCAGCGCAATTTTACCCTGGATGGTCAATCGATTGAGCGTGTGGTGTATCCTTTGCTCTTCCCTTCAAATCTTACCGCTCAATCAAAAGCAGAATACGCAGTTACGCCACATCTGATTACGCAGAGTCCAGACCGAAAATGGTTGCTTGTTCAGCCCGTAGCTACTGCGCTGCAGTTTGAGGTCTATAACACTCAAGAGCTAGCTGATCCTCGTCTAAATGCGTCAATTCCGGCATCCGTCATGGCGCTGACTCCGTCAAGCACTCTCCAGGTAGTCGAATGGTCGAGTGACAATAGAAATGTTCTGCTGAAACATACTAGTGAAACAGGCGTACAATATATTATTTTTGACCACCAAGAGCCGAGTAATTCACTTAATATCAATCAGTTATTTGGATTTAGTCCAACGGAAGTGTCGTTGCGTGATAAAAAAATCGACCAAATCTACATGCTTAATCAACCTGATGGTACGCTCCGAATCGGTGATATACGCAACAAAACTATCAGTGCCCCGGTGCTCAATAAAGTATTAAAGTACACTACACACGGTAAAAATCTCGTACTTTTCACTACCAATGCAGTTGCTTCGGCAAACACCGTTCAAGTTCGTATTTGGGATGATGGTATGGTGCATCAATTATCAACTTTGCCAGTGAGCGCGGACTATAATTTGGCTGTGGCAAAATACGATGATGTGTGGTACTACGTGCTGAGCGCAACTGCATCTACCAAGGCCTATTTCTTTAAAAATCCTATGGACGAGTTAAAAAAACAGCCTTCACTGCCCGCTAAAGCATTTCATATTGCTACTGTCAGTAACCCTACGTCTTTGTCATTTTCTGCCAATGCTCAGTTTATTGCTATTTCGGATGGCACCAGCGTAAAACAGGTCTATGATCTTGAACAAAACCGCAATTATCGTTTTTCGATCAACGAACCGCTCGCTGAACCACTGACTTGGATGGATGGGCATCGTCTTATTGGACTATCTTCTAGATCGGAAGAGC
>JALHRM010000009.1 GCA_022841445.1 Candidatus Saccharimonadota bacterium | reverse complement strand
TGGTCGGTTGTACGTGACAATTACTATGCCTGTCATTTTTTCAATAAGTATGCAATTCTGGTATCCACAACCCTTACAAGTTCGTACTTGGATTTCTTCTTGGATAGCTCCAAGCCATCCAATATCCCTTGCATCACTTCTGGCATATCCGAGTCGTGATAAATTACAAGATTTGGATTCAATTTAAGAATTTCCTTTGTCTCATGCTTAACTGCATTTGTCGTGTGCTCGCCGTCGATGTAGTAAGCCTCGCATGGGAAATGCGAGAAATCGAACTTCATAGAGTCGCCACGGAGCTGGGTGAACGGCAGGTCGCACAAATAGCCAACTCTATCGCCGTGGCCTTCGTTGACGGGATGCTGGAGGCTTATGTGAGCTAGCTCAGTAGGCAAGTCCAATGAATAAACTTGGCTCTCTGGGCCAAGGGCATTTTTCATAATCTTGGTTCCTCTTCCAAGATTTGTCCCAATTTCTAGAAGCGTTTTTGGTTTGTGGATTTTCAAAAGGCAGTGTATTACGCTGTAATCAGCCCTAAAGCCATGAAACTCGTCGTTGAAAATCGCCCCATCCAATAATTCTAGTGTAACGATGTCTGCATACTTTTGTTCTGTCATTTTACCCATTCCCATGTTTTTATGTGTTCCGATAATTGCTCCATGCTCATTGCTGAGATTTTTTTGAACTCCTCTTGGTTCTGCTGTCCGTGCGAATGCTGCATACTGTGCGAGTTCTTTCCCCGCCAGTGTTCCATGTGGATTATACAGCCCCTTACGAAATCAACAATCAGTCCAAGTTTTGTGAACCTTGTCCACCGCTCCTGGTCTTCGGGGCCATGAGATACGAAGTTCTCGTTTTCGCCCCCGGCACGGAAGAACGACTTGATGTTCAGGAACACCGCACCGCCCCTCGAATGTTCGGTCTTGCGAAAGCCCATAGACGAGAATATGCCAACGTCCCTGTGCTTTTTCAGGTTCTCGCAGTTCTGGTGCCTAGTTACGTGCCAGAAGTCCCCGGTGTACGGATAGACTATATCTGAGCCGTTCCTCAGCTTCTCCACGGCCTCCAATATCTGCGCAGGCGGCAATGCCACGTCCCCGTCGTAATTAGCAGCGTACGGCGTCCTTGCGTCCCTGATAGCATCGTTGAGCATCTTCGTCCTGTGAAAATACTTCCCCTCGAAGAACCTCCAAGGGGTGAACTCGCCAAGCCTCCTGCCGCCCTGTTCTATGAACGAAAAATTGGTGTCGAAGTTTTCCCTCAGCAAACCTACCATCAATTCAAGATTCTCCGACCTGTCTGGATGGTCGTATGACATTGGGATGACAAAAGTCACGTCCCTTAGGTTTATCTTGCCGGAAAGCTCATTGAAAGCCGTCCAATGCTCGGGGTACAGGTCGGATATGCTCGTATGTGCAAGGCTGCCAGAAAAATGCCTTTGTGGCCTAATTACAATACTGTGCGGTTTCTCACCCAAGTATGCTCCCCACCAAGAATAACTGCTATTGGCCACTATAAAGTGGTCGCTGAGGGTCATAAGGCAGAGGTTGTCTATTTCGTCGCCATGCGGGAAGTGCGCATTGTCAAGGCACCCGTAGTGGAACTTAACGTAGGATGGGTCGTCGCTAAAGAACACGAGGTTCTTTTCCCGCCAGTTTGGTATCCTTTCCATCAAAGCCCGAAGGTAGTACAGCGGGGGGAGGTTTATGTAAGCAGGATTGTTGACGTAATCGCCACGCCTTACATGGATGGCCACCGTTTCCTTGCTTAGGATGTGGACGTATTTTTCTTTGATGCTTGCCAAAAATTTCGGCTCCCAAGCCAGCACGTCCCGAACCTCCTTCTCGCAGTGCTGCCAATATTTTCTCGACTGAAGGTATCCAACCACATCGTAGTCCCTGTCGTTCGGGATGAAGTCCCCGCAATAATGGAACGCAGGTTCCTTCACCTGAACCCCTCTTGGATTGCCTTCAGGTATCGGTCCATTGAAATACTTTGCGTACTGCCATTCAGGAAGGGCCAAGTCGCAACCCTTGCTGCGACTTAGCCCGTATGTGCTGGCGATTTGGAATAAGCCGTTACCAAGACGGCCCAAATTTCCGAGACGAGAAAAACTGATGGTCATAGATTATTAAATATGCGGCCAGGATTTTCTTTTGATAACATCCTTTGTGTGCGTTAATGATAGATGATACTCTTTTGCTAGTATTCTAGCTGGAACCCCATTACTCCTCTTGCTTCTTATAGCCAGAACGTCCGATTCAGTCAGTTTGTGCCGCGGATGATTCACACCCTTATTGCACTGCAAGCCTATCTCGAAAGAGTGGATGCAGTTTCTTGATTTAGTTACCCACTCAAGATTGCAAACTCGATTATCATCCTTTATGCCATTGATGTGGTTGACGAAATCAAGTCCATCAATTTTTTCTAAAAAAGTCATGGCTATTAGCCTGTGCGCCAAAAATCTAACTTGTTTGGCCATTTCAACCTGAAGTCCAACTTGAAGATACCCATTCCCCTCATACGAACACCTCAATATCCTTTCCTTCCTGTTGTACGTTTTTTCCTTCCCCATCCATTCACAAACAACTTTGTTCGGAAGTGACTTGAAATTCCCTAAATTTGAACACTGATACCTCCCCTCAAATCCCGGAATGTCCTTCCAAATTTCTTCTTGATTTTCCATAAACAAAAATCGCTTTGTCCGAAGATTTTGGGATTGCATAGTTCTAAATTCATTTTGAACTCCCAAGCACTTCGGACAAAGCGATGTATGAATTATTGACAAACTATGCAGTGCAAATGTACGGCAAGCATTTCAATAATACAAATCTTTTCATGCCTTCACTTCCTTTTGCACCCGCCCCACGAATATCCCGAAGTGCGTCCCCCATGCCGAAACAAGCCATAGCAGTGATTCCTGCCAAGAGACTTCTCCGTTCGACTTGGCCACAAGGACGGCGATGGCCGTTGCAACCAAGCCAAGGGTTATAGTCACCGCTGACTTGTTGAACTTTTCCTCCACCCATTCCTTTACGCCCTTTATCTTGTAGAGCATGTTGTTCAGGACATAGGTGAGCAGGCCAAGGAGGGTACCGAGCAACAAGCTCATGTCTTCCCTTGATTTGATAGGCTTGGTGACGACCGTTTTCGTTTCGGTGAACTTGGCCTGCAAGCTGTCGATAAAAGCATTTCGGGCAATGTCCGCAGAATCCTCCGACAACGTGATTTTGATGGCCTCGATGTCGGCAATTATCGCCTTGTCGGTGGCTGCGAGGTCACGGGTGGACGGCCCACCTGCGAACGATTGGAATGTGATTGCGCAGAGCGCAAGGAATAGGATTGTTTTTTTCATCTTGATGCTGTTTATTTTTATTTGAACACTGTTACTTTAAACGTGGCGCTACCGGGGTCCCCGCTGCTGCCTGTCGCCGTGTTACAATACCTCACCGTGACCGTTCCAGCGGAACTTACCCATGCGCTGTACATTGCACTTGCTATATATGCCGAGTTTGGAACTCCTACCGAAACCACATCGCCATCTACCGCTCCAGTTACCGAAATCGTAAGGTCGCTGCAACTGGAAGCTGAGGTCGATGGGAAGTCGAGCGTTGCGCTGCCAGCGAGGGACGAAGTATTGATGTCAACCCACCCAGTTGCGTCCGTAGCATTATCTGCCTTAACAAAAAACCTTCCAAACCCTCCAACTTTTGAAAAGCAAACATCTGCTGGCTTGCCAGTTATTGCCCCCTCCGGCGTTGCATTGCTAACAAAAACCCTAATAGAATCTGTGGTATTCTGTAATTTCGCCAAGGGCGTTGTCGAAGAAAACTCTCCAACAACATCCAGCCAATAACCTGGACTAACTGTGTTTAGCCCCACCCGCCCGCGGTTGTCAATACAAAACCTATCCGTCATCCCGCCGAAGCCGTTTCGCAGAACGGGGAAAATAAGTTTTGCAGAAAAAGTATTGGTAGATACCGCCCCTGTTACGTCCACCCTAATGCCACCTACTTGCTTATAACTCGTCCCGTCATGCCCCCGAAAAAACAGGCTACCAACAGCATTGCCAGACTGCAATGCTGTGGGGCTGGCTATTGTCCCACGAGAGGCGTATATATTAAAGACCCCATTAGGAGAGCTGGCGCTGCTCCATACATCAAAGCTGACGTTGTTGTTCCCTCTTGCCGCAATCCCAGCAGCAACGCCGCCAGATGAAAATACCTCTAATTGGTATGTAGTTGTGTCTGTTCCGATAGCCACCTTTGGCCGCTCCAAGTAGTACAATGTCGTTCCCGATGCCCTGTGCCTCCAGTTTCGCCGCAGTTCGAGGCCGTTCTGGTTGGAGTTTATCCCAAGGAAATAGCCATCCCCAGTTGACATCTGGTTGGTGGCGACATAAAAATTGGTCTTGAGCCAATTCGCAAATGTGCCATAGATATAGGTGGAATCTGTTGCGCCAGCGATTGGTAGCAATGTCTGCGCTGTCCCAAGGAACGGCACCGCAAGCAGCAGAAATATCAAAAGTTTCTTCATTTTAGAATATTGATGTCCTGCACACTGACAGGACACGGGTTAGTATTTTAGCGAGGCCGGTATTTGAGTAGTGAACGTTGCCGGGCGACGTATAATCCGCACCTTGGGCATCGAAGTCGTCGATGTCAACTATCCAAGTGTACGGGTCGTTCGTGGCGAGCAGTTCTTGGGCCGCACGGACGTTGTTCAGCGTTGCGGTGGCCCTGTCGATGTCGTCGTTCAGCTTTATGATGATGATGGGTAGGTTCGGCTCCCGAAGGCTTGTCCTTATCGACGCAAACACCTTCATGGCGTTGTTGTAGTACGCCTCGCTGTCCGCCGTGGCCGCAGCGTCCGTCTCTCCCTGTATCCACAGCATCGCCCTGTACCTTACGGCCTTGCTCAAGCTGTTGTAGTACGAAGGATAGAAGTACACCCCCTGCTCGTTGATGGAGCTGCCAACGAACGACATGAACACGTCCATTGTTTCCCCAACGCTTTCTGGGTGCCAATCAATCAGGTCAGACCGCTTGTGGATGCCCTTTCCAGCCTGAGCGAACAACATTGGAACTGCCTCCGTCCATCCCTCCGAAGCCTCCAGCGAATCGCACATCCTTTGGCCCCAAAGTATTGATGGGTTTCCATAGATTGACGAGTTCATAAAGTTCTCGCCATTGGACTGTCCGCCAATCAAGATGACATCCACGGCTGCCGTGTAGTTCCTTGGGATCGTCTGCCCAATTACAAGCACTGGGAATAGCAAAAAAAACAGATATTTCATTAAAAACGATTTATGGATACGCCAATCACAGAAGTATTGATGTACCTAAAGTTGATTAAATTGTTGGTCCCTGATATGTACGTCCCCTCTACTATCGCTGTTGCGGGGAAAGTTGGGGCAGTGAATGATTTGTGTATCATGTACTGCTCGTCAACCGCTGAATTTGCGAAGTTGAATGTCACGTTCCCTGTCACTGGCGAAGCCGACGTGCCGAATATCTTTTTCTTCTCCCAGTCCACGACAACCCCTGTTGCCGTTGCTCGAACGTCCAACAGCTCGGCAATTGCTTGGACGGCCTCTCCTGTCGAATCAGTTGAAACAGTGCCTATTACTTCAGTGAAGCCAAGCGGCAATTGAAGTGCATTTGCTGCCCCCCCTCCACCGCCAGACCCAATCGAGTCCTTTACTGCTTGCGCCAAGTCCACCCAGGCCACACCGCCGTTCGCTATCTCGGTAGAACCTATCACGCCTGCGTTTATGTTCCAGACGGAACCGGAGTCGGAAACCGTCACGTCGCCTTTGTTGCCATCGGTGAGCGTCCCTCCGGCCCCTCCGCCCGAGCACTGTGCGCTTATCGCCCCGAGTGCATCCAACTTCGTCTGTTGCGTGGTAGCACCGTTTACCGTGAAGTTTCCGAGCCTTCCGCCCGGGATGAGTTCGTTACCGCCCTCTATCCACATTTTGAGCTGTCCGTCCACGAACACCCAATGGAAGTCGCAGATGGGGATTACCTTGATGTTCACGGGGGTTTGGACGGTCACGTTAACGCCATCGTCCGTAATGGTCGTGCGTACCGGCTGTGCGAACGCAAAGCCAGCGATAAAAAGAAATGTTATTGTTAATAGATTTTTCATCAGTTTACGCTTCTTGATTTTTCGACCCACTTGGAGCCGTTATAGGTTAGTGTGAGGGTATCGTCGGCTGTTGCCGAAAAATCTGCGCTCCCGTTCAGCTCGATGTCGGCGTAGTTCAGTGCGGCAGTGCCGGAACCGTCGTCCACCGTCAAGCTGGTCGAGAAAAGCATCGTTATGGTATATCCTATCGGTATATACTGCGTTTTTATGGTTCTTATGGTCGTGGTGCCGGTGATTGCGTACACGGCAGTTTCTCCAGGCACGATGTCGAGGTTGTTGGCAGATGCGAGCGATTTGTAGCTCTCGCCAGTCGGCATCCTTAACGAATACTCGAAGTCCGTTCCGTACTTTAACCTCAACAGCACTGTACTTCCCTCCCCGCCTTGGGTTATGTCCAAGGTGTCCACACCGTTGATGGTGTAGCCAGGAATGTCTATACTGCACCCCGTCACGTACCAGTTGGTATCCGCAACGACCGTATAGACATAGTTCGTAGCCGAAGTGTCGGCTGTTATGGTCGCCGTCCTTTTTGCCAAGACAACCGTTCCTTGCGAGAACAGCGCAAGGGCGAAAAGCGACAGCATCAATACTAATATCATCCTTTTATGAGCCATGTGAATTCTACATTGGTTAATTGTTGAGCCAGTCCCGTTGTGGGGTTCCAGCATTGCCAGGTGATTTGGTTGGGGTCCCAAGATTTGATGGTGAAGACGTATGGGTTCACCTCGTTCCTTACCATGATCGTGGCGAATCTCACGTTGGCCCCAGAGCCGAACGGGTGAGGGGTTGTAATGACTCCGTTCACATTGGTTGAGGTTATGAGCCTTCCGGTTACTTCATTGGCAACTTGGTCAAGCCTTTCAATTACCGTTCCCCTCCGCTGGAACCAAGCAGTATAGCCTGGAGGTATCCAGTTCCCGCCTGCCAGCGACATGCCTCCTGGGACGAACACGCTTACGAGGAAGGCAGCATCTTGGTTTTTAATGAAGAACACCGACCTGTCCGGTAGGGCAGAGTTCACGGTCATGGTAACGTTCGCAGTGCCGTCCACGTAATGGGCCAAGCGCCTTGTCAGCGTCCCGCTCGCCGTGTAGGTCGAATAGTCGGCAGCAAGTGCGGCGAAACGTGGGTTCAGGGCATAAATAGAGTCTGGCACAACGATGTCTATGTCGGTCAGCTCTGCTTGGTCGAACAGCCAAGTGCCTGATGTGTTTATCCGGCCACGCCGAATGTTGTTCACCTCGAACTCCAATTGCTGGTTGTCGTTCGTGCCAATTACCAAGGCAGCACCGTCCGTGTCACCCCCCTTTGTAACCTTGGTGGCGTCTGGCGCTGGTGTTGCGAGGCTGGCTATCTGTCCAGCGGTAGCCGTCCGGTACTGGGCCAAAGATTGGTCGTACACCAGCAGAACGTCGTTTGTTGCTGGGGTCGTAGTGCTCAGTTCGAGCAAGTCGTATGCTATAGTGATGTCCTGCCCTGTCAGTGTGATGTCCAAGCCGTTAGCTTGGTCGGTCACGGTAACAGGAGTGGAAGATGCAAGTGCGACTATTTCTGCGATGCTCGTCCTTCGGTGGGCGTTTATGGAGCTGTCCCATATCAGAATGGAGTCTGCTCCCACCACGGCTGCATATGTGAGCTCGGTGATGTTTGGGGCAGCAGTGACAGTCCCAGAAGTGTTCACGAGGTCTATGCCGTTCACTTGGTTCAGGAACGTGTAGGTTGTTCCACCGGGGGTCGTCGGGTGCGGGGTAACTAGGCGAAGGATGTGATCCGAGTCCAGCCTATCCCAAACAAAGATTAAGGTTACTTCAGTGTCCTCCACTACGAGCACGGAGTCCATAAAAGACCCGTCCATTTCTCGAAATCTAGTGCCAAACCTTACATAGGCCGGAGCGCCAGTGCTGTTCGTTAGCGCAAGCGTCCTTACATTACCTTGGAATGTTTGCCCGCCTATGCCTGTTGGGACAGCTATGTCTGGCGGGTTGGCCACCAATGCCCTTGTTGACGTTATGGACAGCAGTGCAGAAGCATTCAACCCTATGTTCCAGTTGGTCATGTCGCCTGACTGCACGAACCTGTCCCCATTCCTTACGTTGTTGCCATTTGATCCTGTTATGGCCGTATATCCAGCAACGCTGGTCTTCCTGCTTATGCCGCCCTTATCGGAGTCCACTATAAACGCTCCTATCGGTGGAACTCCTGCTGGGGTGAATGTTGCGAAGTTGTTGTTCGTGGAGAACATCGGAGCCCCAATCTGCGTCCCGCCAACATTGAACCTCGTCCAGACGCCGTTGTTGTCGAAGTAGATGGTATCCACTCCAGCCGTATCTATGTGTATAAGATAGGTTGGAGGATTGGTCGGATGAACCCCATTGGCTACCACTTGGGCGACAGCCCCGATTTCTATGGTGTCGCCCTCGATCGTTACCATGTAGTAGTTTGAACCATCGTTGAAGATGGTATCAATCTCTGGATTGGCGTATGCAATCCCAGTAAAGATGGTGTCCGTGCCCGTTACAACGAAAATCGAATCACCTATTTGATACGAATCGGATATTCCGTTGGCTTCACTTGGGCCCACGTAATACTCAGTCCCATCGTTTAGCACCACGAACATCGAGTCTGAACGGTTGATGGTCGTGTCCACGTCGGCGTCCTCGAAGTGCTGGACGTTGTAGTTGTTGATGTAGCTCTCTATTTCTTGGCTTGTATTGGGAACGTCAAGCAGAGCACCCTTCTCTGTTCGCCTGAAAATAGCCATGGCTCCTGCCGGGAATGGCCCACCAGAAGTTCCATCTATCAGCGTAACGTTCAGCGTCAATGGCGAATTGCCGGTGATACCAGTTATCCGGTAGAGCTTTCGGCGGTTGTTGCCAGCAAAAACCTGCCTTACGAGCAAGATGTCGCCGGTATCTACACTCTGAGGGAGGAACCCGACCGTCGAGTTGAAGTAGCCTGTTACCGTAGGGGATGGGTCGCTCCCGGTCGATGATTCGACAGTGAACGTCCCGACCACCTCACCGCTTTGCGCAAATGAGAGGGTTCCCCACAGCACCAAGAAAAACAACAAATATTTCTTCATGTTAATAAGGCATTTTGAAAGTGATGGCCCATCCACTTGGATAGGTCGCACCGATACCTGCGAAAACGATCGAAACGGTTCCGCTAGATATGTCCACTATTCGCTTTTGCACTGACCCCTCGTCAAGCACCCAAGGTGCCGAAGCTGTTGGGTTGGACTGTGGTGCCGACCAAACCTGTACGTTCGCAAGGAAAGCGCTGGCGAAGCCAAGGTTCCCTGCGCTTGCAAGGCCGGGGATTGGCAGGACCAAGCGGAAGCTGTTTGTCGCTCCGTTCGATGTGTGAGAGGCCACGGTGCTGTCGCCAAGGATTGTCCCACCAAAAATCCTACTGCCCGCAAGATTCTGGGTGAACGTGCCGATGCCACTGGCTGCCGCATACGACCATTGCTCGTCATCGTCGGTAGCGTCCGATGCTATCCAAGCACTGCTCGAACCAGAACGGGTGCCTGCGAGGTACCCACCGGGAAGTCCGACAGGCGTCCCACCTCCTCCTCCGCCCGTGTCGCACAGGCAGAAGTCGTAGGCAGATATTAGCACCGACTCTATTGCTGGATTATAGCATCCATGCTTCTTCAATATGCCAAGTATCCCTGGATTGCAAGGAGTTCCATCACCGAACAGCAACAGCGATTGTGCTGCTGAATCAGTGGTTCCTGCCTGACCATTGGTAATGAAATGCTGCCACATAGCGGTGGCACGAAGGTAGTCAGCTAACATCCTTTCGGTGGATGCGTTCTTGCAGCATCCGTCCGCTGCAACCTTGGCATACAGGCAATTGAATAGTTCAGCCAATTCTGGAATCATCGGTGGTAAGTTTATTGTTTTAGTCCCGCTTACCACCTCTTCGGTGATAAGTGTGACAAAATCGTTGTCCATTACAGATGTGACCGCTGCTTCAAGCGACCACTCGTATTCTCCGGTGAAGTACCCACCGTCGTATAGTGTCAAGAAATTAAGCGAGGCGAGCGACCATTCGTGCTGGCCGTTCCTCGCCGTCCACAGCCTTGTCAGAGGGGCAGTGGCCAAATATCCAGCCCTGTAGTAGGTCGTCGAGTCGGTTAGCCTGAACATGGGCGTGAACACGTCCCATGTCTCGCTGACCGTGACGGGCAGGGGTTCGTAAGATAGGTCGAAGGACACTGTTTCGGTGAATATCGGCACAGTGCCGCCAACGTTGTACCTTTCGACCAATACAGTATAAGTTCCCTGCATTATTTTTCCGAACAGGTCGGTACGTGCGGGGATGGATAACGCCCAATCGGATGACAGCTTCAGTGCTTTCCCCAAGTCCCTGGCTATTTCGTCAGGGTAGGTGACGACCACCCTTGTCTCCCCGGTTTCAACGGTGGAAACAAAAGTGGTCGTCATGTCTATCTCACTAAAGGTTATCCTTACGTCCATTATTTAGGATTGTTGTATTCGTAAAGGTCGTTGAGAAGCTGCTCGGCCAGTGCTGGTTCGACGTTTGCCGCCTTCACGAGCTTGTTCATCTTCTCCTGTGGCTTGTCGGTCTGCGACATCTTTACCTCGTAGTGCAGGCCAGAGTTGACGTTCTTCAGCTTTTTTGCCGAGCCGTCCCAGACTATGACTCCGACCTCGAACATCTCCTGGATGTCCGGCAACTGTGCGGTGCCGATGAGCGCCTGTTTCACCTCGAACTGTTTCCGCTTGCCTTCATCCGTGGCCAACAGCCTTATTTCATCATCTGTCTTGCCCTCCGTCCTGATGCTGCGCTCTTCCAAGAGCGACTTCAGCGTATCGACCGGGGCTTCAAGGGCGAAATTGACCGCAGATGCCTCTGCCTTGGCCTTGTCAAGCAGGTTCTTCTGCTTTGCCCCTGGCTCTTCACGCCGGAACGTGCTGCCGCCATTGGCTTCATTGGCTGGGTGCAGCGAAAGGAACTCGAACAACCTGATGTCCTTCGGGCTGGAGCCCTTGCAGATTATGCAACCCTTCTGGCCAGTCTCAAAGATTGCGTCGCCAAGTCTTGGCTTCTTACCCTCTGGGGCGTCCTCAACCACGTTGGCAATCTCTATCGGGCCATCGTCGGTCATAATTGTCGCCACTGGGGCGATAGAGTAAGTTGGGTAAATCGGCACCCCACCTGGACCTACCGAATTGTGAAGGCAAACGAACACCGCTACCTCGTCCTTTGCGAGCTTTGGTATCGCCATGCCATCTGGGAACCTGTTGTACTGTTTTGTCTTAATCATTGTTATTGGTGCTGAATTAAAAATATGGGTGGCACATAATACTACGTGCCACCCTTGGACTGTTTAGCTTCCGCTTGACTGAAGAATCAGTCGGCTGCAATGTGGAGCGTTCAGGCACTCCAAGCCTTGGATCGTGTGGCAGTTGACCGCCAGTTCACGAACGTCGCTCGTTGGCTCGTCTGCGAGGTTGCCGAGCTTGGTCGTGCGGTAGATGCCGTTCGAGCTGCTGTTCTTGCCGTTGCCGCCAGGTACGCTCATGTAACGGACACGGATGCCAGGGGCAGAGCCACCGCCCACGAGTGGGACGTTCGCTGTCGGCAGGATGAATGCGAAGTTCTGGTAGCCTGCGCTGCCCGTGAAGTTCGTGATCGCCTGCTCGTCGAATGCGGCCATTTCCATGATCTTGAATCGCATACCGTTGTAGGTATAGCCGGAAATTCCGATGTTGGCCTCGTCGCCAGTTACCCAACGGGCGCTGTCGGACACGCCTTGTGCCGCACCTGGGAGGTTGAACCAGAACTGGCTGTTCTGTATAGCCATTTCAGCGCCACCGAGCATCCAGAACTCCATTGGAGTGCGCTTCTTTGCGTACTGGCGCTTCAGGTTGTTCAGGACGGTTTCGCCGATGGTCACGCCATCAAAGGTCAAGCCCTCGGATGCGATGTAGCTGTTGATGCCACGGGTCGTCGAGATCGGACGACCAGAAGAGTCAACGTGGGTCGGGGATGCACTGGTGAAGTTGTCGCCGGTGCCCTCGCCAAATAACAACTGATTGGAGATATTCTTCTCCATCGTGAGCAAGCCGTTTGCTTCGTCAAAGTAGATGAAGCTGTCAGGGCTGACTTCGAGCTTCGAGGCGTTCTGGATGTCCGTGATTTTTGCAATCACCTCGGCGAACTCCTGCACGTTGTTGACGCGCTTGGTCGGGAAGTGCTTGCGGTGCTCTACGAACGTCCCGCCCTCAGAGTTGGTCGAACCGGTAACGGCCAATACTTGGCCGTTCGCAAGCTCCATCGAAGCTCCGGTGATGGATTGGAGACGGATAAGGTCGCCACCTGCATCGGATGTCTTTGCCACCACGCGGGCGGTGCGCCGGTTTGCGCCGGGAATCTGCACGATTTCGTTCACTCGGAAGAATGAAGCACCATCAGCAGACGCAACACGAACGGTGATGTCGGTGTTCGCAGTGTGTGTAGTAACCGCTGGGTTCGTGATGGTTTCGGTGCTGAAAAGCTCCGTGTTCACGAAGTTGTGGTAGTTGGGCTGGGTCGTCAGCTCGTAGCGGCCCATAATGTTCATCATCCGAGCGAAGGAAGCCTTCTCGTTGGTGATGTCGATGATTTGCTTGAAGATTTCCCGGTTGTCAAGGAAATCGACTGCTGATACGTTACGCTTGGTAACATTGCCAAATGTAGCCATTTTAGATTTTTCGTTTTGTCAGGATGCGCTTACATGAACTTCACCTTGAAGGTCGTGCTCTCGTTCGTCACCGGCTTAGGGTCTGCCTCGGATGGGTTCTTGGTCGCAGCTATCCATTTCAGCTTCTCAGCCGCAACGGCGTCTGCCACCGCCTTCCGATGGAACTCTTCCGGGCCCATTACAGCGATTGCGGCCACTTGGTAAAACTTTGCATAGTCAACGCTCCCGTCTGTTTTTATGAAATTTTTCAGGAATGCCGATGTGTCGAGTGCTTGGCCAACGAGGCTTTCGGGTTCTACCGGCAAACTGAACTCGCCAATCTTCACGACCTTCTGTTCCAGTAGGCTTCGTGATGCAGCGTCGTTCCTTGTCTGCGAGATATAGGCGTCGATTGCAGCTTGGTCAATTGCCGGGGCCGCAGCTTGTTGCTGCCTTTCCGGTATCTTGAACGAATGCTGCTCTTTTGCCAGCTTCTCCCGCAGGTTGTTGGCGTTCCAGGTCAGGCTTTCCTGGAAGTCGTTGTACTCTGGCGTCCCAGGCTCCAATCCTTCTTCCCATCCCATCCTTGCCAACCTCTCCTTGTAGGCCCTCGTGATTTCCGATTTTGGAGCACCCTTGCCAAGCTCTTTCCGAATGCTGTATTCCACAACTTCTTCGGGCTTCATGTTGGCAAAATCCACCGACATTGCTTCGATGTACTGCTCCAATACGGCTTTCCCTCCGTTCTTGTACGACCTTACGATGTTCTTCAGGAAGTCATCGTCGGGGACAAGTTCCTCGTCCTCCACCGCCAACTTCCGCAGCCGTTCCATTTCGGACAACTGGTTCCTGATTTCATCTTCCGGCGCTCCAAGCCTCTCGCTTATCAGCCTTCCTATGTCCACCGGCTCTGCTGCCGGGGGAGTTTCTTTTTGTTCGACGACCGGTTCAGCGGGTGGCTGTGGGTCGGCGATAACTGGTTCTGGCGTGGGTTCCGTAGCAACTTGCTCTGCTGGTGGCTGAGGGAAATCCTCTTCCTTCCAGAGCTTGTACGTCATCCCGCCATCATGTACATTTTCTTCGTTTCCTGTCATTTTTATTGTTGTTTGATGCTGCTGCAAATTTATGCGTATTTACCGAAACTTCCAAATGGATTGTAGTTTCAGTAAATTTTGAAACTTCTGGACAAAAAAAATCAAGCTGCCTCGGCCATTTCTTCCTGCCTTGATGATACTTCCATCATCTTGTTGGCATTGGAAGCGCCTGCGTTTATCTTTGCCACCTCTATTGCCGCTTGGGCCTGTATTGTTGCCACCTCTATCTTGAACTGGCCATCGACCTTGGCTGTCTCTTGCCTTGCCTGCTCCACGGAAATTCCGCTCTGCGCCTGCACCTCTGCGTTCTGCTGCTGGAGCATGAGCGATTCCTGTATCTTCTCGGCCTTCCTTCGGCGCAAACGCCATGCCAATATTCGTTCGGCCTCCTTTAGATCGTCGGTGTTCCTGATAAGCACCAAGTCCTCGAACGTGATGAGGTCGTTGCCGGCCAACGCCTTGGCGTCTTCCACGAACCTCATTCGCTCCTCGTCGCTCGGCAGCTCCTTTATCTCTATGGCGAAGTCATGGTGGGCAACATGCTCCATCTTCTTCATAAAGTCCACGGAGTTGTCGCCAATAGCCATAGCATACCTGTCCAGCAGCCCCATCTCGGCCATGTCTTGTAGGCGTATCACAACAGATGCCGAGAGACGCTTCATCAGCTCTACGTCGGTGTCAATGATGTCGAACAGCGAGTTGTTGGTGGATTGCTGTGCGGTGTTAACCGTTGCGCTCAACGCCCTTGCGTCAGGGGTGGAAGCGTCTGTGAAATCGTTCAGGCCGATGAGGTCCTTTAGCTGCTGGATTTCGTTCTGGAGCGATTGGAACCAATTGAGCACGTCGTCAAGGCCAGTTCCAGGCACCACCTCGATGGGCTTGCCGTGGTCAGCATCCCCGAACCTGCCCTTCCTTCGCCAAAGAAGTATGTTCTTCTGCTCGAAGAAATCAACTAATTGGCTCGGTTTCATATCGTTGCCGCCCTTGCCGTAACCAACGTCCTCCAGTGCGCCCATCTCGATGTGCAGACCTTGGCTTTTTGCCTCGCTCTTTGCTTTTTGGTACTTCAGCCACGACATCTGTATTTGGTCGAGGAGCGGCTGTACCCGTTGTCCGATGGATTGGACTTTATTACCGGACTTCATCGGGGCAATGATGTGATAGTTTGGCAGCACCTCGGAGATCTGCTTCCTTGCCCGCTTCATGTCGGTGGCAAGGCCCCAGTCCCAGATGTGCTCCGTACCGGGGATCCACTTGGCCTTCCTGATGACACGTATCCTGTTCCTGACATAAGATTCCCCGCTCTTCCCGATAGGGGCCCTAACCACTGCCTTGTCGCCGTACTTGGTCGTGCCTACCTCCCAGTTCTGGTGCTCAATGGCCTCCCATTCGAGGTCAACTACTGGCACCTTGTAATCTGCGCACATTGTGCGGGAAGAAGGGTAAGTGTTGAGGTTTCCGTACTTCCCAACGAAAAGTTGCGCTATCTTGACCAGTTGCGTTTCCGAGAGGTTTTGGTTCATCTGGGCGAGCTCGGTGATGCTGATTTGCAGTACTTCTCCCTTGTACCTTGCGTCCGAGAAATCGTTCTTCACACAAGGGGCGGCAATGAGCATACGGGGGTCGATGGAGCGAACCTTCAGTGTTCCGTTCGTGTCGATATAGTCTTTGTAACCTGCCACTCCATAGTAAAAAAGGTTCTTGCGTATTTCCTTTCTCAGGGCTTCGATTTTATTGATTGAAAGTACTGCCGTAACGTCCTCCTCCATCTCTATCGCTGCGATGTGCTTGTAGGTGTACATCGCCATCATTTCCAGCTCTTCCATGTCGCCGGGCTCATCAACGCCCTTATCGAGGCCCATCGCCTTGATGACCTCCTCTGCCTGCTCGCCCGCTTGCTTCTTTATCTGTTCCCTCAGCTCTATCCTAGCCTTCATCTCTGCAAAGAACTTGTTCTTCGCATCGGTCGCAAGCTGGTCAAGCGGCTGGAAGCCCACTTTGTACCTCGCTTTGTTCAGGATGCCGGAGCAAACACTCCACTGCTTTGGCATCACGGGCAGGATTGACCAGTCGAGGTTCATCCAAGTCTCGTTGGCGTTCATGTCAACGCCCATCAACGGCTTGTACTGGTCAATTCGCTGGCTCCCCTCCATGTACGAGGCGATGGTGTCGTAAACGCCCATGCCACCGCTCGAGGACGACACAGTGGTGCCAAGGTAGAGCCCGTTTATGCCCGAAGCATTGAACTCGTCCCAAGCAGCCTTGACGTACGCAAGGTGCCACTTCTCGTCTTTTACCCCTATGTCGCTGGGGAATGTATTCATATCCTATGAGTTTTAAAAAAGTCTTTGATGTCATCCGTCCTTTTCGTGTCCTCTTCTGCCGAGATTTCGCCAGCGGCAACGAGTGTCCAGATTGCCGACATCGCCCTGTCGTACTTCGTCGAATCGGACAGGTCGAACTTGCTAAGTTCGTCCAACAGGTTCGGGAACATGATGGTGTGGCACATTTCGGTCACATAGTTGTCCATCCGCTCCGCTCCGTGCTGCTTCGACTTCTCCCCTGCGAATATGCCAGGGTTCTTTTGCCCTGGCAGCCACGTAAGGAACTCGTCGTATCCGTTGTCGATGAAGTAGTTTATCAATCCTATCCTATTGGCCTCGCAAAGTATCGGCACCCCGAAATAGACACACATCTTCACCATGTCCTGAAAGAAAACGTTCGGCTGCGGCCTTGCGCAGTATTCGAGGATGAACTCGTTCTGCATGGCAGGGCTGTGAGGGTCGTATTTCTTCAGGACGTGATTCGCCCCGTTGGACGGCTCAAACGACGCCTTGTGCTCGAAAGGGTCAACACCAGCCGCAAATCTATGCTTATTTATCGGTCTTTGCAAGTTTTGGCGGGCGTTTTCCATCTCGTTCGTCCTTAGTAAGAACCTGCCGTTATGCATGTCAACGAACTTAACCCTGCTGTTCTTCACCCCGCCCTCCCAGGCAAAGTTGCCACGGCGGTAAAGGTCCTTGGGTTCTTTCCAAGAAAGATAGGAAATCTGCTCGGAAATCTTGATGACGTCGAATATCGGTGCCGATGCGGACGAACGGAATATGTCGTCGTCGTTCCAAGGGTTCTTGCGGCGCTCGGAGGCAACTGAAACGTAGTCGCCCTTTGCGGTCAGCTCGTCAAGGACTGCCTGCACTTTCTGCTTGGCCTCTTCCTTGAGGGGCATCCCGTAGTCGTCCATCATGTAGGACTCGTAGAACGGGAGCCTGAATCGGTACAGAAGCGTCTCGGTCTGGCCATTGGCATTGCGCTTGAGTGGATCTGACTCCTTGAACATCTTCTGGGCCTTGCGAAGGCAGTCAGAGTTCTTGATGTCCTCAACGGTCGTGATGTACAGCAACTTCCCGACTATCTTGGGGCCGTCCTGTATGCAGAACTTTAAAACACGGTGCCTTTCTTCAAGGTCTGCATCTTCGAGCTTCCCAAACTCGTCCAGCACCCCTATTTTCAATTTTTTGCCATCGTATGCTCTTTCACTTGCATCCTTGAAGTTGATACGGGAATTTAGGGCGCTGACCTTCTTCTTACCCCTTGCCTGCTTGCCCTTTTCAGTCGTAGCAAAGAACCTGAGCTCTGCCTTTGGCGTGTCGCCCTGCGAGCGGTCGTATTCCGGCTTGAAGAAGTGAGGGAGCTGCTTGAAGCCCTCCACTACGAACAACTGGAAGAAGTCCTTTGCATCACTTCCGCTCTTTGATTGGATACCGCCGAGGGAACGTTTGGACCTAGTAAGGTATTCTGTGAGTATTGACGAACTTTTCCAGCTTTTCCCCGCCCTCCTTCGATCAAACCCAAGCAATCCGCCGCACCTTGGGTCTTCCACGCAGGATGCCCAGAAATAGAAGAACTGAAGGTCAGAGTACCAGAATGATGGAGGGCCGATGTCTATTTTCCAGTGGGCAAGGTAGTAGTAGTGATTTCCGGTTATGTAAACTGGCTTGCCGTTGTTCATAAACCAGAACCCGTTGATGCGCCTGAACCACTCCTTGGAACGGTATGCCTCAAGCTCT
The DNA here is from genome assembly GCA_022841445.1 of Candidatus Saccharimonadota bacterium. GTDB lineage: Bacteria > Patescibacteriota > Saccharimonadia > Saccharimonadales > UBA10212 > JALHRM01. Next base: position 4,917 of record JALHRM010000009.1, on the reverse strand, counting down.
GGGTCGGTGTAGTCGGGGTCGGATTCCTGCTTTTCTTCTTCCTCCGACCTTTTTTCGTCGTATTCATCCGGTTCTGGCGGGATTTGCCATTTTTGGAACGCTGGGTCGTCGGAGATGGAATAGATGCCGGTTTCCAGCATTTGACCCGTTATGTAGTCAAATACGAATCCAGGAGGCGGTACATGGCATACCACATCCTGGATTATCATTTTTGTATCGTTCTTGCTTTTTCTATAATACATTCATGTCATTCTTCTTCCTCGATCCCGAACTTGTAATCTGCGCCAACAAAGTCCCACTCTGCGATTATTTCCGGTGAAACAGGCTTGCGCTCTTTTATCTTCGCCTCCGCTTCCGGGTCAACGCCAGTGAACTCAGACCAGAGTGCCTTGATGCGCTTCAGTATCTTGTCGTTGAAGTCCAACAGCTTCGACTGGTATTCCGACGCCTTCAATCGGTCGGTGTCCTTGTTCAGCGCAGATACGCCTTGGATTATCTGCCGCTGGTTGTTGTAGAACACCTCCTCGTTCTGCACTATCATGTTCCAAGTATAGTCGTCCTGCCATTTCAAATAGTCGCTAAGGGCATCCACGAGCATTTCGTCGGACAACTCTAGGCAGGTGGCCGCCTGCTGCTGCTTGTTCGCCTCGTTCAGCCCTATGAACGCCAATACAGCCTTCTTCCTCTCTGGTAGTAACCTGTGCTCCACTACGAACGGGCTCTGCTTGTCGTACACAAAGATGATGTACTTTGCGTACGCCAGGCCGTTGGGCTTTCGCATGGTCATCAGTGATACAAGGTTCGGTATCCTGCGCTGGTAGAACTTAACCATTGCGGGCGGGATGGAGTTGAAGTCGTGCCATTTTATTATGTCCACGGTCTTCATGTGCGCGAACCGCTGGTCGTAGAACCTGTTGTTCGTCTTCCTTCCGCTGTACTCCTCCACAAGGAGCATGTTCTTGTTTTTAGTCGCCATCTATGCCGAGAATTCTTGATGATTCCATGATGTAGTATTGCTTGCCGAGAACGGTGTTCGGATCTGCGTTGTCGTTGTGCTCCGAGCCGAAGAACACTTTGTCGCCGTCCTTGAAGTTCGGGTTGTCGGAATACCTGATAATGCCCCACTGCTCGGATTTCTTGGTCACTTTGTATTCGCCGAAGCCAATTTCTTCTTCGATTGGCTCCACGAACGCAAAACCGCACACCGGGACAATCTTTCCGTCCGTTATGACAGCAAACAGGTCGGTTATGCCGAACTTGACGAGGCAGTTTATCGCCCATACGTCCGTCTCCCCGTACAGGATGTGGTTGTCCTCATCGTGCGTCACCGTCCAGCGGAAGAAAACATCGTCGCCGACCTTCACCTGCTTTACGTCCTCTCCAACTGCAACAACCTTGCCGACCTGGGTGACGTTGTTGGTTGACAGTGCTTCATGCTGGTAGTTGTAGAATACCATCCCTCCCGGAGCTGTGAACGTGTCATTCAGTCGAGAACCTATGGTGACTAGGATTTGGTGCCGTTTTGCTTTCACGCCATAAATTGTTTTGCCCGCTCTGCGTAGTTCCTGAACGAAGAGTCGAGGTATTTTGCGGTGTTTGCGATGGAAGCATGGGCGAGGTGCTGCTGGACGAACGCCAAGTCCCTGCCCGACTGCTCGTACAAGAAGTTGGCACACGTCTTCCTGAAAGTATGGAGCGTTGGCTGTTGGCCCTGCAAGTCTATTCCACTGTCCTTGAATATGAGGCCGACACGGTAGTTTGCACCTTGCCTAGTGAGCTTCCCGCCAGTCTTCGTCCTTTTATTCTGGAAAAGGTATTCGCTTGGCTTCCTGTCCAGCAGTGGGAGGTATGCGTCGAGCATCTTTTGATACCACTCAGGCTTTACCACCTGCCTGTATGGGTCAACCTTCCTTCCGTGCTTCAGGCGACACTTGGTTTTTTCAATGAGGATGTACTCGCCGGTCACGTCCTTTGTCTTGATTTCGATTATCTCGCCTACACGAGGGGCGACGACCAATGCGGTGGCAGCAAACAACTGGAGCTCTATGTCCAGTATGTTCATGCGGATATGGTCAATGACCTGTTTCCAGTCAAGTGGCTGCTTGGTGTAGTTTCCGTGCTTAAATTTCCTCTCCATTGCCGAGATTTTTTGGTGTAGATACAAAAGAGCATCCAAATTCGCCAGACACGAACCTGTTCAGCATATCAACGCTATCAATAGAAACCGATGCCATTCCGTCTATAATGCCATAAACGGCGTTTTCGGGGGTATCTCCGTAATAATCAGCCTCCAAGTCAGGAAACCGCAATTCATATGCTTTGTCACCACGCCAAATCCTAGTCTCGCTAAAATCGCCAGACCCGCCACAAGGCGTTGGAAATCCAATCTTCTCGGATTCAACGATTATTAGGGTTTGAATATCTCCCATGCTGAGTACAGGTTTTGCCGGGATTTTTTGAAGTCCGAACTTTGCAAGGAGCTCGTCCGGCAAGTCCTTGAAGTCAACAAGCTGGTACACGCCTACTGGCGATGCGCTGTGCTTGATGATGGCAACTGGGAAGAAGTATGATCTTGCGGTATCGGTGTGGATTACCGCTCCCCATTCCTTGAATCCTTGGACAAACTTGGTGCTCATCTTGACGAATGGGTTTTTGATTATTTCTGGCTGCTGTGGTGATTCTGTCATTTGCAATTTATTTCAGTCAGTTTTATTTCCATCTGTTCGCTCCAGATTTCTATTTTGCTCGCTGCGACCTCTGGGGTGGAAACTTGGTACCAACCTTGGTCCATCCCAGTGACCTCGAACTCTATGTTTCCGAGCGTGAAGTTCTCTCCTATCCTCAAGCTCCCCGATGTCTGGATTTCCATGTACATCAAGTAGTAAAGCCTCACGATTCCCGTTGGAACCCTCACCCGTTTTATGACCTCTCCTACATCACAGTCGTTGATGCTGACGATGTGGTCATTGATCTTCGGATAAGGGGTCGCCGAAATCTTGAGCTTGCGGATATTGGTGATCTTCATGTTGGAGTCTTTCGCTTGCCGGTACATCAAAGAAGTCGTAGATGAGCGGCGCTACCTCATTGACAATTTTCTTGCCCATTTCCGCTTTTGATATTGCGGCCCTGGTCACACCGACCTTGAACGCCATGTCGCCCTGCGTGATGGAAGCATGACGTCGGAGGGCGTTGATGTGAAGCCCTATGGCACTGAGGCCGGTCGGGGATGGATGCCCGAACGCCTTGAACACCTTGTCGGTGTCAGAGGAAGGCAATCTCAAGTTGTCGCAGATCACATACAGCGTCCAGAGGTTCGGACGCCTGCTGCCCTGTTCTATCTCGCAAATCGTCTGCTTTGATGTCCTTGCCTTTTCTGCCAATTGCCCCTGCGTCAGGCCGAGATATGCCCGCCTTGCCCTTAATGTCGCCAATGCTGGCCCTAAATTCGTTATCTTTCCCAAAATCTATGGTCGTTTGTTTACTTATAGGTTCCAGTTCGAGCCAGTGTGCGCCGTCCCGCTACGAGAACTGGGGCAAAGATACGGAACTTTTGACAAAAATCAATTCATAGCTGTATTTTTTTAAGTAATGCCTCTGAATTGCTTGAATGAGGAGTTCGTTTTCGTTGACCTCGGTGAATAGGTCAATGTCGCAGTAGGTCAGCACTGCATGGGTCTTGGGCTTGCCCTTGATATTCTGGAGAACGACGTGGTGGTCGTCGATGCCAAGGACAAATACCCTGCCGTAGAACCCCTTTCCTCGCTTGGAGAAAAGGGATTTGTTGTTTTTCTTGAGAATCTTGATTTTCATGGTGTTGCGATTTGCCAGTCGGTGGCGAGGAAGTCTTTCCTTGACAATACTGGAAATGACCAAAAGTGCCTTTCGTGCATGGCTGATCCGTTGGTTTTCATCCGCAAATCACCATGCTTGTCAAACCCATAAGTGGCATCACCTGGGCGGGAAAAAAGACTTTCGCCACAGGTTGATATTGCCTCTATAAAGCTAAGACCGGTGGCCTTTTCTTCCGTTGGATGCTCTTGGGGGATTTCTCCGTCGTATATGAATTCAGCCTTGCGCCAATCCGTGCCAATATCGCCAGCTTCAAAATGATTCCATTTCATATTCACCACCTCCCCCTCGAACCACGGATCGCCATGCGTGACTGCTTTATCCCCGTGGTATCCGGTCGTCCTGAGTACCAAACCGTGGCCATTATTCACCAACTGCGGCCTTGACCAGTCGATTTCCTGCCTTTGAGACATAGTGTACTTCCCATTATCTCCAAGCGTTGCTGAGGCGCATATTTGTCGTTCATCTATGACTGGCGATGGCGCATCAAGCCTCAGAGGGTCATCTTCTGTTGCCCATTGCTCCCAGGCTGTTGCGACCTTGGTTGCGTTTTCGATTGTTGCCCCGCCCTGGATGGCGAGCTCGATGAGTTTGAGTCTAAGTTCTGACATCCTGATATTGGTTGTGCCAGCTCAAACCGTTTGTGAAGTTCGTTCACCAGCGGGTTGATGGCTAGCATGTTTTTGTAGATGGTTCTGGCGGCTTCGAGGGTCATTTGTCGAGATTTTTTGGATCAAAAACCTTTATTCCTCCCAAAAAAGCAATTATCTCACTCCTTGCGCTGTCGGCGTCAAAGCGATCTATCAAGTTCTCCAAGAATTTATGGTATTCGAGCGAACTGGGGAGAATTTTGATGTTTTGTATGGAATCCTGCAATTTTTCGTTAAAAGCCAAAGCTGGCCATGCGTACTCGTACCCGAACATGTTGCTGCACCCATTTGGCTTGAGCCTTATGGCCGAATTGTTGTGGCACAAGTACATGACATTGCTACCGTCGTGAGAAATCCTGCCAACAACGTCCGTAAAGCAGATTTCGGCTGTGAAGTAGGAGCCGTGGAGGGAGTGGAT
>JALHRM010000008.1 GCA_022841445.1 Candidatus Saccharimonadota bacterium | reverse complement strand
GGAGCTACAAACGTTACATGGACCGTGACTTCCGCTCTCAGTGGGACATGGCTGGCACCCCAATAAAATTCTGGTATATCGAAAAACACCCCGAAAGAACAAAAAAGTCGTAAACTAAATAGCATATGGGACTTTTGCAAAAACGTGAGATGACACAGGCGCAGTCACTCTACGCCATCAGCGGCAATCAGACCCTGCTCATCGTCGGTCTCGGTAACCCTGGCAAGGAATATACCGGCACTCGTCACAACATCGGCTTTGACGTGGTCGATACTTTCGCATCACAAAATGACTTCAGCGGCTGGGTAGAAAAGAAAACCCTCAAATGTCTGCAAGCTGATGGTGTGCTCGGTGGCAGTAAAGTTATTCTCATTAAACCGACAACATTTATGAACCTTTCTGGCGAAGCAGTAACTGCCGTGCAGCAATTTTACCGGGTGTATAACCAACATATGCTCGTCGTACACGACGAGCTAGACATCCCATTTGGCGAAATCCGCACCAAAGTCGGTGGCGGCACAGCCGGTCACAACGGTCTCAAGTCGCTTGTCTCTCAGCTTGGCGAAGACTTTGGCCGAGTTCGCATCGGGATTCGCAACAGCGTTGCTGAACGAGCCGAGGCAACCGATTTTGTACTTGGCAGTTTCAGCAAAGGCGAACAAGACCAGCTTGATATGGTAATCAAAGAAACAACTTCGATACTTAACGACTATGTACTTTCTGGTGGCACATTACATGTTGACACCCGAAAGACAATCCTATGAAGTCCAAAACCTCGTTTATGCCGTTTGCTTATATGCAAGGCAGGGTCATCCCCTTTGAAAAAGCCACTATATCGATTGCCACTCATGCATTACACTACGGCACGGCTAGTTTTGGCGGCATGCGTACCGAAGTTGATTCATCCAAGAAAAATGCCGTGACACTTTTCCGCCCAAACTTACATATTGAACGACTCAAAAATAGCGCAAAACTGCTTGGGTTTTCCTACGATACGAACGCCATCCAAAAAGCCCTGACAGCATTTATCGCAGCTAATCCAGCAAAGTCCTACTACATTCGACCGCTTTTGTATACTTCTGACCTGGGGATTGCTCCCCGGCTACATGACCTTGAACATGATTTACTTATTTACGGTTTAGATATGGGTGAATACCTCGCCAGAGAAGGCGGCATAACTTGCACGATAAGTTCATGGACAAGGCCCGAAGACCGCGCTATGCCGCTTCGGGGCAAAATCAGCGGTAGTTACATCAATTCAGCTCTAGCCAAGTCAGAGGCTGTCACACGGGGCTTTGACGAAGCTATTCTGCTCAACAATCGAGGTAAGGTATGTGAAGCAAGCGCCATGAACCTATTCTTGGTACGAGATGGTGTTTTAATAACCCCGACGGTGAGCGACGACATACTCGAAGGTATAACCAGGCGCAGCATAATAGAAATCGCCAAAGATAGCGGCATAACCGTCATAGAACGCGCCGTCGACAAATCAGAGCTGTTTATCGCCGACGAAGTGTTTTTATGCGGTACGGCCGCCCGTGTTGTATCGGTTAAAAAAATCGAACAGTACGACCTTCCGACCACACACCCCATCACAGACAAGTTGCTTAGTAGTCTCTCAGATATCACCAAAGGGGCCTCCAATAGCCACACTGACTGGGTAGTGTCATATCCAGCAAACTATAAATAAGAGTTACCTCAATTCCGAGTGAATATTCTCCAGTACATAGTGGTGTACGTGTTCAAATATCGGCTCGACAAGTGCATAGTCAACACCCAGTTCTTTACTCCATTGACGATGCTGCCTAGTGAGCTCATTCCACCTATCCTGGGATAAGGCGGTCATTTTGTTCTTCTTTTTATAGTCCCGAACTTGTTCCGCCAACTCTGTTCGAACCGCAAGTAATTTGATAATTTCTTTGTCTACTTCGTTAATGCGTAGACGAATGGTTTCTAATGAATCCATACATGAAGTATGCACAAATCAGGCGCTCTTTGACAAGAGTACGGCATTACGGTGATGTGTTGCTGCTATGGCTGCGTCTATAGCCACAGAACCAGCCACACGCCCAAACTCTGGCTCCAAAGGATCTGATTCTATATTGACACTAGCAGCAGGTTCCAAATTTAAGCTTGAATCTACAGCTGGAACCACCAACTTGCCATGGAAGCCAGGCGCTTGTGGATCGTGCTGATTAGTACTCATAAATAAAATATTATCATTATTAATATAAAGAGCCTCCGGAGGGGGTGGGCACCGCCAGAGGCTCATTACACCCTTCAACCCACCTTGAAGGCCTTATCGGCTTTGAGCTTTCTCGCAAAAGAAGTTCAAAACAGACCCACTCAAAGGTTTGTTACACTACTCAAGCCAACACTCAAATAAAACGAGGGGGAGTAGGCGGTTAAAGGGGTTAGTTTGTTTAAGAGCGCTATAGGCTTACGCCCATGCGCCGATCTAAAGTGGAGGGTAACAACTTATGGATGGCACGCTCTTAAACAATCTAACAACCCGTTAATAAATAACGGTGTCAGAATTGGGGGTATAAGGTGCTGTAGATCGTCTTACAACGTCTACGGTTTGCTATTCTAGCAAATAAATGCTTTGATGTCAATACTACGTAATGAAAATTAATGATAGTCAATAGCCTTAAGCATGATGATGCTTTATTCTCTGAACAATTGCAGCATATAGATCCTGCCGTAAAGACGTTGCACTGGAGGGGACTGCACCCCAAAGATATACTGGCTAAACCGCGTCTAGCAGTTGTAGGCAGCCGGAACGCTAGCCCCTACGGACTGCAACATTGTAATAAAATTGTTACGGAACTAGCCCGCTCAGGGGTTGTTATCATAAGTGGTTTAGCGTTTGGTATTGACGCGGCTGCCCATAAAGCAGCACTTGATGCAGGCGGTATTACTGTGGCAGTACTGCCAAGCGACACAAAAACCATCTACCCGTCCACTAATCGATACCTCGCTGAAAGAATTTTAAACGGTGGTGGTGCGCTTATAAGTGAATACGCCGACAATCCGAAGCCTCAACGGTACGACTACATTGCCCGCAATCGTATCATCAGTGGGTTATCCGATGTTATCCTTATCCCGGAAGCAACCTTAAAAAGTGGTAGTTTGCACACAGCACGCTTTGCACTCAATCAAGGCCGAACAGTAATGGCCATCCCGGGTGATATTAATCGTAGTACCAGTGAAGGATGTAATCATCTCTTAAAATCTGGAGCGCTACTTGCCACAAACGCTAATGATGTACTCTTGGCACTCGGATATAACCCTCGTCCATTACTTAAAGCTGCAAATCATGGCTATACACCAGAACAAAGTCGTATTATTGAACTCTTAAGCGACAGACCACGCGAAGTAGCCGCTCTACAGGTTGAATCAGCACTTTCGCCGCAAGTATTCTTTAGTGTGCTTACTGAACTTGAATTAAAAGCTACTATCAGACCACTCAGCAACGGCCAGTGGACCCTTGTATAAGAGGCTACGCTTGCAAAAGCCAGGCTCATAGCGTAGTTTTAGAACTTGTCATATGCCTAAAGTAAGCTCAAGCAAAAATATAGTTATAGTTGAAAGTCCTGCCAAAGCCAAGACGATTAGTCGTTATTTAGGCAAGGATTTTGAAGTATATAGTAGTTTTGGCCATATCCGAGACCTCCCTAAAAAAGGCTTGGGTGTAGATATTGAAAACAACTTTGCTCCAACGTATGAAACATCCGCCGACAAAAAAAAGGTGGTCGCTGAACTCCGTAAACATGCCAAAGGCGCTACTGTATGGTTGGCAAGTGATGAAGACCGCGAAGGTGAAGCAATCGCCTGGCATTTATGTGAAGCATTGGGGCTCAAATCAGAAGAAACAAAACGCATTGTTTTTCATGAGATCACAAAACCAGCCATCCTCGCAGCCGTAGAGCAACCAAGGACTGTTAACAGACCGCTTGTTGACGCCCAGCAGGCTCGCCGAGTACTTGACCGCTTGGTAGGATACCAATTAAGTCCTGTGCTCTGGCGCAAAGTGCGCAGTGGACTGTCAGCAGGACGAGTACAAAGCGTTGCAGTGCGCCTGATTGTTGAACGTGAACGTGAAATCAGAGACCACGAAAGTGAAGTTACATATAAAGTCACAGGTGTGTTCGGCACCGAAACATCATTTGCCCAAACGCTACCTGCTGAACTAAACACGCGCTTTAGTGATGAATTAGCCGCACGCACCTTTCTTGAAGCTCAACATCCTGCTACATACAGTGTCAAAGCGATTGAGCAAAAGCCAGGCAGCCGCAACCCCAGTGCGCCTTTCACAACGAGTACCCTACAACAAGAGGCCGCGCGTCGACTCGGCTACAGCGTTAAGCAGACGATGACACTTGCCCAGAGACTGTATGAGAATGGTCATATTACATACATGCGTACCGACAGTACCGTATTGTCTGATCAAGCTTTAGCAGCTGCCTCGCAGTATATTAAGAAAGAATTTGGCGAAAAGTACGCACAGTACCGTACTTTTAAGACCAAAAACCAAAGCGCCCAGGAAGCCCACGAAGCGATTCGACCAACCGACATTACTAAACTTGAAGCCGGGAATGACTCTAGCCAGCAGAAATTATACCGGCTCATTTGGCAGCGTATGACAGCTAGTCAAATGGCCCCGGCTGAAATTCAAAAAAGCGAAGTGACAATCGATGTATCTGGCCGCTCAGAAGTGTTTATCGCAAAGGGCGAAATTTTGTCGTTTGACGGGTTTTTAAAAGTTTACGGTGGTGGCAAGGAAGATGTGATTCTGCCAGATGTAGCAGAAGGGCAGCAACTGTACGCCGAAGCCATAACAGCCACCCAAGTCTACAGTCGGCCACCAGCACGTTACAGCGAAGCTAGTCTTGTCAAAAAACTGGAAGAAATGGGCATTGGCCGTCCGAGCACTTACGCACCAACTATTAGCGTTATACAAGACCGAGGATACATTGAAAAGTCCGACCTGGAAGGCAGTGAGCGAATTATTAAGAGCCTTACCGCTTCACGGGGTATAGTGGAAGAAAACGAAGAAAAAGTTATAGTCGGCGCTGACCGCGCTAAGTTATTACCAACTCACCTCGCCGAAATGACGACAGACTTTTTAGTGAAGCATTTTTCAGAGATAGTAGACTACGATTTTACCGCAAAGGCAGAAGCAGAATTTGACACCATCGCCGAAGGCAAGCTGGCATGGCAAGACATGATTGCTACTTTTTATAAGGATTTTAAGCCCAAAATTGACCAATCTGAATCAATATCACGAGCTGAAACATCTCAAGCCAGAGAATTAGGCATAGATCCGAAAACTAAAGAGCCGATATTTGCGCGCTATGGGCGATTTGGGCCAATGCTACAACTAGGTGATAGCAGCGACGAAGACAAGAAAGTTACGTTCGCTTCATTACCAGCAGGAGCAACGCTAGATAACGTAACCTTGGAGCAAGCGCTACCAATGTTCGATCTGCCTCGCACTGTCGGCACTACAGAAGATGGAATACCAATACTGGCGAACATCGGACGATTCGGTCCCTACATTCAAATTGAAAAAAAGTATGTCAGCATTAAAGGCCTTGATCCACTAACCATAACAGAGGCAGAAGCCAGAGAAGCGTTCGCCAATAAAGAGCAGGCCGCCGCTGATCGCAATATCAAAGATTTTGGTAGCATCAAGATTATAAAAGGTCCGTATGGACCATACATTACTGATGGCAAAAAAAATGCCCGCATACCAAAAGACCAAGAACCCGCCGAAATCACTGAGACAGAAGCCAAAAAATTACTCGCAGCCGCGCCAGCACGTAAAGCTAGGCGAAAACGCATCGCTAAACGATAGTTTTATCCACAGATTCTTCAGATAAGCATAGGCAAAATGGAAAAAATACCTAGGACATATTGTGCGTACACGTCTATTTAGTGGTAGAATAATTATGTAAGCTACTATATTTGACTTATTAAAACTATAGTTTTATAATAGACGTTAAGAACTAGCATAATACCACTACCCAAAGAAAGCGACGACACGGATGGAAGAAACTCAAACAATTAATCAAAACCCCGGCACCGACCTAGAAAAGGTTGTTAATGACATACTCTCAACAATCGACCGAGAGCGGGAAAGGGAGATTGTATCTCGACGATTTGGTTTATTTGACCGCCGTGAAACACTCGAGCAAATCGGCGAACTACTTGGCATTACCAGGGAACGCGTAAGGCAACTAGAAAAATCTATAATGAGCAAGCTGTCAGCCAGCGCCAAGGAGCTGCCGCACCTACCAGATACCGAACAAACACTCATCAATCACCTCAAAGAAATGGGAAATGTCGCTCGTATCCACGACATCACTGCAAAACTAAGTGTCGCCAACACGAAAATTGACCAAGCTCGAGTTGCATTTTTAGCAAAACTAAGCCCACGAATCTCTGTGGTCGAGGACAATGATCACTTTTTTCACTCAATCGGCATCACAGCAGAACACACCGAGAAGGCAATTCGTGATGAAGTAGGTAAAATTGTTGCTGCAATCACTAAAATTGGTCAGCCCACCGACGTTGCTGAAATCAAAAAACATACTGGCCATGATCACGACCACAATGTGCAGGCGTTAGCCAGCGTCAGTAAACAAGTTGCATCACTCAATAATCGATGGGGGCTTGTAAAGTGGCCCATGGTCAACCCCAAGAATATCCGCGACAAAATCTACGTCATATTGCATGAAAAAGGTGCTCACATGCACTTTAACGAGATTGCTGCCGCTATCAAAGATAGTGAATTCAAGCGCAAAGACGTCACCACTCAAGCAATTCATAATGAACTAATAAAAGATAAGCGATTTGTGCTTATTGGCCGTGGCATATACGCATTAAAAGACTGGGGATACAAAAAGGGAACCGTTGCAGACGTTATCGCCGATGTGCTGCGCAAAGAAGACGGACCGCTACACCGTGATGAAATCGTCAAGCGAGTACTAAAAACGCGTTTCGTAAAAGAGACGACAATACTTCTAAACCTTCAGGGTAAGTCGCAGTTTAAGCGAGTCGCCAAAGCAACCTACGCACTCGCAGAATAATAATTACTTGAAGCGGGGAACTTGTACGCTATTGTGAGTATGCCACGCTAAAGTGGTTATAATAACAGTGACATGAACAGTAGAGTTTACTTAAAAATCCTTCTTAAGTGCGAAAAACATGTTCTGACGATACTATGTAACCATTTTCAGGAAAAGGCATGCCTCACCGTAGCCCGGGAAATAAAGCAACAACAGCTTGCTCTAGCTATAATTTGCGACAGAAATAGGCGCTGAAATGAGCGCTAACAATAGCCCCCAGCCCATACTAAAAATACGCGCCCCAAAGAGTGCTAGCGTCACCACAGACTCAGCACAAACATTTTTTACAGCCCTTCATAAATTACTGACGAACGCTGCGGCCGAGCAAAAAACTATTACAACCCATGACGGCGAAATAAGTTTGGAAATTACCGCAGACAAAAACGGTGTTTCGTTCTACGCCTGGACTGCGCCAGAACTTCAACCAGGGCTGCAAACCCTATTTTTTCAGATCTACCCGCAGGCGCAAGTAGAAATTGTTGATGACTATGCTAGCAGGATTGACAATGACAAGCCTGTTTGTAGTACCGACCTGCAGCTCAGTGAAGATTTTGTGCTACCGATTAGACCACTTACCAGCTTTGATCAAGACCCAATAGGAAATTTATCGCATATTCTTGCCGAAGTAACCGGCAAAGACAGCACCGTATACCTACAATTTATCTTGCGAGCTATTCCTGATGACTGGCATAAGAAAAGCACTGTAAAAATTGAAAAAATAAAATCTGGGCGGTCAGCGCGAGGAACAGGGGTGGCTTTGCAGTATGGGCTACAGTTGTTCGGCGCATTAGTAAAACCACCAGAAACAACACGCAGTGATGCTCACCAAAAGCCTCTCAGTGACGAGGAGCAGTCACTGATTGAATCTATTGAACAGAAGGCTCAGAAACCCGGCTACGAGGCCCATATACGACTCATACTGCAAGCAGAGACAGTTGACACCCTGAAACAGCAGACAGCAACCTTATTAAAACACTTTGGCAGTTATGCCGAGCCGGCCAAAAACAGCTTCAAAGCTCGACCGCTCAGCTTCTCGACAAAAAATATTGGTGATTATCAGGACAGATTTTTTAATGGGGCAGGCAACGTACTAAATACTGCTGAACTAGCCGGCTTATACCATCTGCCTTACGGCGACAACGCCCTGCGCATCCAAAGAACTACTACCAAACAAACTGAGCCACCTACTAATCTGCCGACTACCATCACCCATAACGAGTCAGAATTAAGTGGCTTTGGAGTGACATCATTCCAAGGGCAACAAACCACATTCGGACTACTGCGAGAAGACCGCACACATCACGTCTACGTTATAGGGCAGACCGGTACTGGCAAATCCTGTGCCTTGGAGCTTCTCACCCTATCAGACATGTACTGGGATCAAGGCGTGGCAGTTATTGATCCACACGGTGATTATGCCCAACATATTTTGCGCTATATACCCGAACGGCGTATTGACGATGTGGTTTATTTTAATCCAGCTGATACCGATTTCCCGATTGCATTCAACCCTTTAGAGGTGCCAAATATCGCTGCACGCGGTCAGACCGCCAGCCAACTTATTGAGGTGTTTAAGAAAACTCTGCTACAAAAACAATGGTCTGATGATGTCGAGTACTTGCTTCGTTATAGCATTCTGGCGCTACTCGAGCGTGATGGATCAACGTTGCTTGATATCAATCGACTATACACCGATGCTCGCTTTCGAAAAAAGATTGCCAGCGAGGTTACAGATATAGCAATACGAAATTTTTGGGGTAAAGAATTCGACGGTCAAGATAGCGCCGATATTCAAAAAACGGCACGCCAAATTGCCGGTCGATTAAGCTTGTTCACTGCTGATCCGGCTATCCGAAATATCATTGGTCAGCCGCATAGCAGTTTCAATATTCGCAGCATCATGGATCAGGGAAAAATTCTTATCGTCAATGTTAGTCGAGGCATGATCGGTGAAGAAAATTCTAGCATTCTTGGAGCACTAATTATTGCTAAAATTCAGCAATCAGCTATGGGAAGGGCAGAGTTGCCACAGCAGCAAAGAAAGACATTCTACGTTTACGTTGATGAATTCCAGAACTTTGCGGCCAATAACGTTCAAAGCATTTTGAATGAAGCACGAAAATACGGATTAAGTCTCACGCTATCGAATCAGCATCTTGATCAGGTAGATAGTGGCGTAAAGGGGGCGGTTGCCGACAATGTCGGCACAGTTATTTGTTTTCGAGTTAGTGATGCAGATGCATCACACTTGGCGACAATGTACACTCCTCAGCTTAGCCAGGAGGACCTGACAACCCAAGACAATCGTAACTTTGCTATTGCAATGACCATAGGCGGTAGAAAGGCACAGGCCTTCAGCGCCAGAACACTGAGTCTGCCGAGCGCCAGAGCAGAGCAGGTTGCCCATATCATACAGTTATCTCGCGAACGCTACGGCCGACCGAGAGCAATCGTTGAACAACTGATCGGCACTGTAACTCCTGCTCGGTTGCCCGCATTAAAACAAGCGACACCCCATGGCGTTGTGCATGTTCCTCGATCTATAGTTAAAAAGGTCGTCTCCCAAAAAATTAAACCCGTGAAGCCCACATTACCAATCAGTATCGTTCATAAGCTCACTACGACCGCATTAGATGCGGCGGACACCGCATCAGTCGAGCCTAAGGGCACGCCGTCGTCCGTACCTCCGCTTAAGTCCAAAAAACGCCGTAGCCGCCGTAAGCCTGTAAAGGGCAGGGCAGAACAGATGGTCCGCTATCCGATTGGCGGTAATAAAAATAATACCACAAAAAAATCTACCAGCATTGAACGACTTAATAAAGATGAGGTGATTAGACTGCGCTAATAAATGTCACAAGTATTGAACATTTTACGAACAAAGACTTAAATAGTTAGCAGTAAGTGATGCTCAGAAATTCTACCCTGATCGGCAAGTAGGGTAGTAATAAAAAATTCCTTATAAAATGATTGCAGCAAGCTACATGCATGGGGCAGTAGTTTTTACATGTAATTATCGTTTACACACATTACGTCGCACAATGTATATTTTGCGACTTATATACAGTGCTTGAAGATGAATAACCACTCATCCCCAGCGGGGTAGTTCATACTAGCTGCTGGAAATTATAGTTACGATAAGTGCTCTTCATGATACTTGTAATACTTTTTACAGGTATTTTACATATACGCTGCATTGCCTACGACGCTTTCGCGTTTGGTTGAGTATTTGCATATTTGACTTTTCCACAGTATTGTATGTTTTGCATCATTTTATTTGCTTTTTATAGTGAATTATTTTTTATATGTATATCCCCTGCACTTGTGTATTTTTGTATAAAATTTGACAATGTTGCCTGTATATACTTTATATATTTTTTTGTACCGAACAAACGCCACACTACACATTAAACAAAAAACGAACACGAGGGGAGAGCGGGCTACTAAGTAGCCCTGTTAGCCGATACTTTGCATGGCCAGTGCAAAGCTATGCACTTACTTTATAAAGATGCGTTCCCCCGCTCTTACATCAATATATTCTATCGGTTGCTTCTGCTCCCCTACTAAGCGTTGTCGCAGTGCGATGTAACTCCCTGCTGCCTGCAACGGGTCGCTATTAAATGAGAACTTGATGATATAAGGTTTGTCGGCCTTTACATGCACTTCTTGAGCCAACGGAGGTAGAATCAGTGATTCCACGGTTATTCCCTTGGCTGCAAGTTGTACTACGAGAGTGTTGAGAAACTCAGCATCAATACTACTAATAACATTTTTGCCTATACCTATATCAAAGCCAGTCTGATCGATAATTTTGATGCTGGGCGTTGAGATTGCATTAGCCAATGCGCCAATTACCTTTCCTTGATCATTAACAATATAGGTGCCTTTTGAGCTTTCTAAAACAAACTGCGCCGGCCGAATATCTACACGCACTGTTGCGGTAGTCCCAAACACTGGATTCGTCCAGATAACATTAGTTATTTCCGGGTATTTTGCCATTAGTCGATTGGTCTGATCGGTAGTATTAAACAAAAATTTTATGTGTAGAGGCGGTGTTTTGAGTTCCGTATTAATCGCTTGAGTGTAGTCACTGGCGCTTTGCAGTGCATCGGTCTTAATAGGGACTACTTCGATTTGGTGAAGACCTAAAAGCAACCATGCGACAAGCAAGCCTACGCCGACTATAGCCAAACGAACCAACCAACTTCGACGCCCATCCTCTGCAGCAACAGAAAGCCTGACTGGTTCATCACCAGCAGGCGCTTTGTAGTACCTGGTCAATTCTAAGCGTTTGTCTTTGATGTCTGGTTGACGCCGTGCTGACTGTGATGGTTGTGTTGTTTTTTTTACAAATTTCATGCTGTACGATGCGAAGCTGTATTGATTAGTAGATGAGCGATAGAAATAGCAGCATCTGGCTTAGCCAGTACATGAAGTTCTTGGGCTAGTGCAACGCGAAGCTGTGTATCCTTTAGTAAGCTATCGAGGTTTTGCAGAAGATTGTGCGGTGGATCTGATTCTTGATGCACGATTACTGCCCCTTTTTCTGCAAAGTAAGAGGCATTACTCAGTTGGTGCCCACCGCTCAAATGAGGACTTGGGATAACAATACATGCTTTTGCCTGAGCGGCAAATTCAGCGAGTGCCGTTGCCCCAGCACGAGTTAGTATAACATCGGAGACAGCACTATATTTGAACACCTCATCGGTGTAATCAATAACCTTCACCGACCCCCCTGCCCATCCCCTGCCCTTATAGTCTTTCGCTACTTCTGCATAGTTGGCGTGGCCAGTTACATGAAAAACATGTATATTTGGATTCGATTCACGGTATGACGTTAGGACTTCAACCGCCAGCGTGTTTAAGCCTTGTGCGCCGAGGCCACCTCCGATAACAAATACTACCGGCTGAGATTTCGTAATACCCATTGTACGGCGTAGTTCATTTTTCTCATCGTCACTGATTACACGAAACCGGGCATCATATGGAACACCGGTGTAGTGAGTGGTGGATTTTGGATATGAGTAAAAAGACGAGGGCATCCCCGTAGCCTGCCATGCAGCCGCTTTGGCTATCAGCCGATTGGCAAGTCCCGCTACAGTATCAGAATCATGCATACCATACGGTATCTTCCGTAATCTTGCCGCCCATGCTACCGGAACGACCACGAATCCACCTTTAGCGAATATAACATCGGGCTTACGTCGACCGAGCAGGCGCCAGGCCTGCCATGTACCAATAAGCAAATAGAACGCATCCCTTGCGTTCAGAAGTTGAGTGCGAATATCCAGCATTTGTCTTAGCAGCGATTCACCATGATAGCGCCGTAACTTACCTGCCAGGACGCTGTATGTTTCGTCGATATCGTCGCTATTTTGCACTGACTCGCCGATCTTATCCCCACGCAGTCCTACATATACTGTAGAAATAGCCGGGTTGATCTGCTTAATCTCTTGGGCGACTGACAATAGTGGGGTTATATGCCCCCCCGACCCTCCGCCGCTGAGCATTATCGTGATTGGGCTGGTCCGCGCGGGCAACTTTTGGTTCTGCATAACTGTAAGTAGTATAGCGTGAAATCTGGAAAACTATCCCCAGGCCTATCATAAGGAACAATAGACTCGTACCACCGTAGCTAATGAACGGTAGCGTAATCCCTTTAAGGGGAAGTAACCCAACCATAGCACCGATGTTTATTATCGCTTGAGTGCTGACCCAAGCCAAAAAACCAACAACAAATAGCCGACTGAACTGGTCATTAAGCCGCTCTATAATACGTTTTAAGCGCGTGAACAGCACCACATAGAGCGCCACAATCATACTTACTCCTACGAAACCGAATTTTTCAGCCAATATGGCAAAGATGGAATCGTTGCCGGCTTCGGGGAGATATCCGTAGGCTTGCACACTTCCTCCGAGCCCTAATCCAATAACACCGCCGGAGCCGACGGCGATTAGCGCTTGGCAGGCCTGATAACCAGCTGCCTGGCAATCGCGCTCCGGATGCAGGTATGTAAGCAGTCGATCGCGGCGATACGGCGTACTGGCGATAGCCAGCGTTAAACCAATGAGTATTACGCCGCCGATCAGCATAACTTTTTTCAGGGGGATGCCGACGACAAAAGCCATAGCTGCAATCATGGCAACCATTACGGCAGCTGAGCCAAGATCGCGCTGAAAGAATACGACAATAACTGCAATAGCAGCAAGGACAAACAGCAATGGTCGCAATGTTGCCTTTGTATCACCAAGTTTACCCAGCCGCCACTGTGTGGTCAGAAACGTAGCAACTCCAACCAAAATTGCCAGTTTTATAAGCTCTGCGACCTGAAAAGACAGCCCACCAAACCGTATCCAACGATGTGCCTGATAAATACTGTCTAGCGGTGTCACAGCCGCGACCAAGCAGCCTACGAGGGCTATGACTATAAGCGGCTTGGTCAACTTCTTCCACCAACTAATAGGGATTTGTGAAGTTATTACGAAGGCGACAATTCCCAGCCCGACAGCTATCAGCTGACGACTGATGTAATAGCCGCTGCTCACGCCCCTGCTTTCTGATAATCCGGGGCTAATTGAATAAACGACAATTAGTCCGATAGTGAGTAACGCCGCCGCAATAACGATAAGCCAATAGTCTGCTCCGTGGCGTCTTGTCAAAAGCCCTTCCTTCGAGGCCGATTCGCGAAGCAAAGCTGGTCGTCGCCTCGCTCGCACATTCCCGCCCAACGTACTCATAAACTATCCTTCCCTAAGCAGCACGCCCAAGAATAAAGGCTAGAATACCGATGAACGCTGCAACCTGTCCAATGATCCAAAAGCGCATGGTCACTTTAGTTTCTGGCCATCCTATTGCTTCAAAATGATGATGAATTGGGGCGATTCTGAATATTTTCTTTCCACCACGTAGTTTTTTACTGGCAATTTGCAGTATTACCGATCCAGCTTCGACAACAAACACGAATCCGATAATCGGCAGAAGCAGAACCGTATCGGTGAGTAAGGCTACCACCGCAAGCGCTGTACCAAGTGCAAATGACCCCACATCCCCCATAAAAAATCGCGCCGGGTACACGTTAAACCAGGTGTAACTCAGTAAACCACCAACAACTGTCATACAAAATCCTGCCAGGCCGTACTTTTGCTCGATAAATGCAATTACTGCATAAGCCCCAAAGGCCGACGCTGCCAGTCCACCAGCCAATCCATCAAGACCATCCGATATATTTACTGCGTTTGCAGTTGCATACACCACTAAAACAAACAGCGGAACTATCAGCCACCCAAGTTCAAATCCACCAACAAACGGTATATTAATCGCATCAACACCCAGTTTTGAGTAAAACCACCAGCCACCAATAGATGCCACCAGGATTAGTAATATCGATTTGAGTTTTGCGCGCATTCCGGCAATACCACGACCGAGGCTTTTTATATTGATAACATCATCGGCTAGCCCGATAAGCCCGGCGCCAGCCATTGCCGCCAACGGCAACCACGTCTCTGCTCTGTCCCAATTGCCCGGAATGGTAACTAGCACTGTACTAACGACAAAAATAATGCCTGCCATGGTAGGAATATTACGAGCATGTTTGGCCTTGTGGAGCTTTTGATAAACGGTGGCGACTTCACCGGTCACAGCGGTCGTGCGCGGCTTCTTCCACCATTGGTATTTAAACGCCGCCCAGGTGTAGATAAGGGTCAGCAGCATGCTGGCAGCAAATCCTAAAAAGCCGAGCAAAAACACTTGCACGATAGTCGCATCAGTAACAACAATATCAATACTTGTCATGGTCTATTTTTCTTTCATTAATAGTCGTTAGCAGTTATTATACACCCTTTTTATGGCTGTGTTTTGGGCGTAACACCAAAGTTATTTATTAATAGATTACTCACTGAGGTAAAAATTGGCCCTGCCGCCCGCGAGCCAGCATACCCAGCAATTCCTGGTTCGTTCACGCGTACAACAATGGCGTACTGTGGTTGATCGCCTCCAACAAAACCGACGTACATGCCGTTATATTTATCTTCGTAGTAGCCACCTGTGGGTTTAGGAATTTGCGCGGTACCAGTTTTGCCACCGACCTGAAAACCAGCCCGTGCTGCTGGTCGATTATTTTTGTCAACGACATACTGCATGAGACCTCGCATCTGATCACTGACTGATGAGCTAATAACGTTTTGACGTAAAATTTTAGGCTTTTTTACTTCCTTAGTACCATCCGGATGAGTCACCGATTCAACCATATAGGGCTGATAGTAAGTTCCTCCATTAATAAGTGCCGACAGCGCACCAGCCAACTGCAGCGGCGTGACCGTCATTCCCTGTCCAAAGCTGGTATTGGCATACTGAATATTAAGTCCGTCGCCTTTCGCAGGGTCTGGAATTATACCTTCAGTTTCATAACTTTCAATGCCCGTTAACTGCCCGAATCGGTAATGATTCACCATGTAGTCATGCCATGCACTGCGACCTTTTAGATTAAGATCACCGCCACCCATCTGCTGCAGAAGCCATGTCGCGCCGGTATTGAGCGAGAGCTGTAAAATATCCGACAAATTCTTAGTTCCTGGCCCGCCATCTTCTTCAATGTTGCGCACGGTAGCGTCATCAATTTTATAAAAACTAGGGTCGTAGTAGGAAGAATTCATCGTTACTACGCCCTGCTCCAAGGCAGCAGCAGCGGTGAACGGCTTAATGACAGAGCCTGGTTCAAGTGGAGAGCTGAATGCGGCATTGGAAAAAGCGCTGATGTCAGCTTGATCGGCGTATGCTGCTGGATTGAACGATGGATAGTTTGCTGTCGCTTTTACAGCCCCAGAGGTGGGATCCATGATGACGATACTGCCCGACTTACTTTTTGCCGCGTCAAGACCCTGTTTTAGCAAATCTTCTACCTGTTGTTGCAAACCGACATCTACGGTTAATACGATGTCCGCACCAGGCGTTGCTACGATTTCAACATTGTCTTTGTTAGAAACCAGCGGCACACCCGCTGCGTCGGTAATCGCTTTAAGCAGCCCGGGCTTGCCTTCTATGGCTTTGTTCATGGACTGCTCTATGCCATACCTACCGGCGCCCTCTTCATCAACAAAACCGAGCAGTTGGGCGCCGAGCACGCCCTGCGGATAAGTGCGATAGCTCTGTTCCCTAGTGCCGATTCCTTTTAGTTCTAGCTTAGCTACTGCATCACTCTGTTGTTTGGTAAGTCTTTTGGCCAGTACCACGTAACGGGTTTGCTTCGTCTCCATCTTGGATTTTACATCGCCATAACTTGAACCTTTACCGATTATCGGGACAAGCTTATCGGCGACTTCTGCTGCATCATCTACATACACCGGATCAGCAAAAAGCGTATACAGTGTTTCGTTTAATACTACCGGCACCGTAGCGTCACGGTCCTTAAAAGCGATAGTTCCCCGAGTGGGTTCTATCTCGTATTGCTTCAGTTGACCGCTTAACGCGGCTTGACGGTAATGGTCGTAGCGTACTACTTGCAAATAAAACAGCCGGGCAATAATTAAGCCCATGACCAACATCAAAATTCCATACCAAAAAAGCAGACGCCTTCTTGCGGCACTCGATGTCACGTTCTTTTTTAGTTCATCCATTCTTACCTAGCTAAGTATAAGGTATCAGTTCTGCACTGTCGCAGCTGGCGGTGTGTTCACTAGCCCCTGTGCTACAGCGCTATTCTTTACGCGATCAAGTGACTGCAAGCGCGCCGCAGATACTTCCAGTGCGGCTTTCTCTTCTTGCAGGTTTACACTTTGTTCTTGCAGCGAATTAATGGTATACCCATAGCTGTTTGTTTTTGTGACCTGAGCAAGGTATAAAAGGCCGATTAGGCAGGCCAGAACAATAAGTAAAATAGTGTTACTTACCGGACCGATGGTTCGGGTGGTTTCTTTAAAACTA
This sequence comes from Candidatus Saccharimonadota bacterium, assembly GCA_022841445.1. GTDB lineage: Bacteria > Patescibacteriota > Saccharimonadia > Saccharimonadales > UBA10212 > JALHRM01. Next base: position 15,366 of record JALHRM010000008.1, on the reverse strand, counting down.
ACTACGTTGCGACCGCGTCGCACTTGGGTTCGTCGTTGCATAGCTATACTACTGGAATACGTCATAATATTGGTGTTTGTTTCTGTTTTGATTTTGGTGGAGTGCCCCACACATACAACGGGCACTCCTTTTTGTTTTTCGCTTGCTAATAGATCGAGAGTGGGGCTAGCCTACTCTTACTTTGACCTTGTAAGCGCGGGACAGGTTTTTTACCGTAATTGGCATAATTGGTCCTGTTCCTTTCTTTTTGTTTTATTTTTTTATTTTTGCTGCGGCTCGCAGTTTTGCACTGCGGGCTCGCGGATTAATAGCAATTTCATGTTCGCTGCCGGTAATTGGTCGTTTCGTCAGTATGTTCAGAGTTGCGGTATACCCGCCGGCCTGTTCTTTGAAGTAACTCTTTACCAATCTATCTTCGAGGCTATGAAACGTAATTACTGCCAAACGCCCACCTGGCGCAAGTAGCTTTTCCCATAGCGGTAAACTGAGTTCAAGTTGTGTTAACTCGCTGTTTACCGCGATACGAAGAGCCTGAAAGACTTTCGTAGCGGGATGTATACGTTTTCTCCCCGAATACTGCCTTGGAGCAGTTTGGGCAACGATGGCGGCAAGTTCGGTCGTGGTAGCGACCGGCTTATGGGCGATAATGGCACTGGCTATGCGTTGAGCTCTTGGTTCTTCACCTAGATCTCTTAGTATTTTGGTCAGCTCTTCTTGGTTAAGCGTATTCACGAGCTCAAGAGCAGTGAGCTCTTGACTTTGATCCATACGCATATCAAGTGATGCTTCCTTGGCGAGTGAAAATCCCCTTTCAGCCTGATCAAGTTGTGGTGACGATACGCCGAGGTCAGCCAGTATGAGGTCAAACTGTGCGTTTTCAGCCACTAGCTTTTGGCTGGCTTCTAAAAACGCCGACTTTCGTACCTCAACCGCAACGTTATGGAAGCGGTCTTTTAGGTGACTGACTGCATTTTGATCGCGATCAACGAGAACTGCCTTTTCAGGACAGTTTGTTAGATTGATTATTGCTTCTGCGTGTCCTCCGTATCCGGCTGTTACATCCAGATAAGATTCACCCTTTTGTGGTGACAAATGGTGGACTACTTCTAGTAGCAATACTGGTATATGTGGCATCGGTAGCTATTATACTGCCTCCGCACACCTAGTCACGCGAACTTGCCTTTTTGTTTTTTTGCGCGTATGCACTTGTTTTTGTTTTGCAAGAAGAGACGAGCCGCAAGGATGATACCGTGCGTATTAGTCTCCCTTGCTATGCAAGGTCACCTAATTAGCAGTCAACTGTTTGTTTTTACTTTGAGATTTTTGTTTTTGTTCGAACAATAGCTATAGAGTAAGAATTTTTGAGCTCCCTGTTATGTTAGGGATTTTTCGTTACTGATTTTGAAAAAATCAGAGATAAGCCCGTCTTGCTCTTAATAGCAAAAGACTTGTCGTGATGACAGGCCTTAATAGTGAGGTGGAGTTTTGGGAGGTGTTATGTTTCAAAAGTGCGAAGGGGTTGGTGACGGTGATTAGCCTTAATACCACCGGTTGACTGCCAATTAGCTGACCTCGAATTCCGTGGTCATGTTAACTTGGTTCAGATTTCTTGCCGCCTGATTTTTAAGGTGCTCCGAAAGTCTACGCCGCCATCAGCCGCCAATAGCGCCCAGCACGCACCGCCACGATAGACCGGTCTATTCCGGCGTAATCGAGCAAATGCTGCTCAATAGTCACTCGACCTTGTTTCTGGTCAATAGAACTATCTTGCTTGCCTGCCCGGAATTGCACGTTCAGATCCGCGATAGCCTCATCCAAGATGTGGCCAGTCAGTTGCGGCTCAACGAGCTCGTTCCAGACTGATGTTGGGTATACATGCAGGTACTTTTTGAATCCTTTGGTGATGACTACCCCGCTGGCAAACTCAGCCCGAAGCTCGGTCGGTATTGTTAACCGCCGCTTGTCGTCAAGCTTGCGTTCGAAGTAATCTCCCATGATTGTTTTTGGACCTGCTAGTGGTTTTTATTTTTATTGGTTAGCTTTGCTTTTTGATTGATCTATTTTTGGATCAGTCGTTGCTTTTGCTACCCACATTTACCCACTGCCATGAATATACTACCCACGCTCACCCACTGCAAGTCTTTTTTTATTTAAAAAATCAGATATAGGGCACTTATCCACAGATACAGAGAAAATAGCCTACCCTACCGCTATATACAGTAGTTTCGTGCGCACCAAGACGCTATCAATTCAGCAGCCAAGAGACGCATAATAATGATTACTATGACTCGGTATAAAGCCGATCAAATAGTGGCAGCACATAGTCGAGTGATGCAATTTGAAAACTCATTCTACCAATCAACTCCTCTACACTCGCGCTTGCTGATCTGTTTATACGCACGCCCGTCCAACCTTCCGGAATATCAGCAATATCCTTGTCATCGACAATCATGCCTCCGCTATTTGGCCACTTATTAGCAATATATAACCCTTTTGGCTGTAGGGTAATATGAGCCGCCATATGCCCTAATGGTTGGCACACTGCGAGCTTTAACGACTGGGCCTTATGCTCACCATGCGTTAGCAGCTGGGCCTCCCTCCTGCTAGCTCGAAGCGCATTAAGTAAACTTGCAGCATCCGGGAATAAGTAGTCATTTGGCAGTTCTGCTACACAGCGTTTAATGTCATCAAAACTCGCTCCGTATGCTTGCAAGTGCCGTATCATATCATAATAAGAACCGCCTCCATGAGATGAGGCGACATACTGCCCGGGGACTTCGGCTATAAGTATTTCGGCACTCACGCCAATTTGAGGCGCTAGGGCACCCAATAGAGCAGCTGTGTACCTGTCAGTATCAAAAAGGGTCCTGTCCAGATCAAGTAACAATACTGGATTGGGACTAACGCTCATTCGCTAAAATAGATCCTCATCAGGGCACGAGCTACAGCGTCGGCATCATGTCGGATGAGTGACCGTGTAAGCAGCGTATCATTCGGGTCGCGAGTGTAATCTTGTTTGCCCAGAAATCGACCACCCTGGGCTTTATATGATGCTTTTTTTAGCATATCGTCATCAACCAACACAGGATACTCGCCTTCCAGCGCGTAGCGATCAAGCAGTTCCTTGCTTGGTTGGTCAGTGTTAAATAATACGTGGTCAATAAAGGCACCATCTGCAAAACGCTCTAGCTCATGAACGTAATCATGAACTGCAAATTTACTAGTTTGGTGTGGTTTATTGACAAGATTTGCGACATACACCACTTTGGCCTTACTCTTCCGAAGCGCATCACCAACACCGTCGACCAACAGGGCTGGTGCCAAGGATGCATATAAGTTACCTGGCGCAATAATTATAAGGTCGGCTTCATCAAGTGCAATTACAGCCTGGGGATTTATTGCGACCCTGCTTTCAAAATGTATGTTTGGTTTTTCGTACCCATTAAATTGAGTCTCGCCAATGGCGTGTTCGCCAACAACCGGCGACTGCCCTTCTACGTCTAAGACCAGCTTGCAATCTTCCAGTGTCATCGGTACAACGCGTCCTTGTATTTTTAGGACTTCGCTAGCCAGCTCAACCGCTTCGGCAAAATTATCGGTCATTTTTTCGACGGCACTCAGAAATAAGTTTCCAAAACTGTGTCCACCGAATATCCCTTCCGGAAACCGATAATTAAACAGCTCACGCATTTGCTCGGACGATTCACTGAGTGCCACCAGACATTGGCGTATATCACCAGGCGGTAAGACACCAAGTTCATCGCGGAGCACACCGGTAGAACCACCGTCATCAGCCATATTTACTAGAGCGGTGATGTCACGGACGTAGTATTTTAGAACAGATAGCAGCGTAAAGCTTCCTGTACCACCGCCGATGACAACAAATTTAGGATTGGTTGGAGCTTTGGGGGTCATTGCCCCTATTGTAGCAAGTATTAAAAGTATGGTCTGTTACTTATTGACCGATATTAGACCACGTCGTGCGGCTGATATATCAAACTGTTCTGCCGGCATCACACTGAGTGTCGCTATTGGCATACCACCGTCCTTACCAGCTGTACGCATGCGGCCAGCAGCACCAATACTCACGAAAATGCCGTATGTTTCGCCCCTATCCAGCCTGCTTGCCGTGTCAGGGTGATCAAAAAAGGTCGCTGGTGGTGCAACAGTATCGATATTGCTTACAAAATTAGCATCCGAAACCCAGACCGTGTTTGGTCGAGTGAATGTCCGGTTTGAATGATTCCCCTTGTTGCTACCCACGGCAGCATACCAGGTATTACCCGTTTTTGGGTCGGTGTATGCCAGAGGATTTATAATTTCAACGACTTGGCCTTTGCCAACAGTGCTTGCTGCTGCGCGTGCGTGAGGGGCTGTTTGTATTTTAGAGCCTTCGCCAAGACGCAGTACGGTATATATGCCATTTGGCCCGCCGAAAGTCGGTCGCTTGATACCATTCATAGCGCGAATTTCAGCACGCTGTGGTGCGGTTAGTTTACCCTTACCTGCTTCTATCGTAATTGGCTGAATCCGGCCTTCTGGTAAACCATCTACTGCACTAGCAACGCCGGGAGCTACAGCACCAGCAAGGGCAGAAAGTCCGACTGCTAATAGCGTGCGAGCTCCGGGTTTTTTTGAAGATCTGTGATTTGGTGTTTGTGGTTGTTTGTTTGGATTACTCATGAGCATTATACTAGCATGTTTTTGTATTTTTTACAAGTTTAGGATTTTTGTATATCTTCAAGCTGCTCCGCCCACTTCCGGGCACTCGGACGGATAGTCCGTCTCATTGTCTGGCGATTGACCTCTATCAAACCGAACTTCGGCCACCAGCCGAACGACCATTCAAAATTATCGAGCAAACCCCAGTGCAAGTAGCCTCGTACGTCGATGCCGTCATCAATCGCTTTGGTGAGCGCCAACATACTTTCATCCAGCCACCACTGGCGGTACTGATCGGTGGCATCAGCCACGCCATTTTCGGTAATGATAATTGGCAATTTGTAATGCGCCGCGATGCGCACCAGTAGCGGGTACAAACCCTCGGGTTCCATGTAAAACCCCATATCATTCATCGGTACTTTCGGATTATCACTTTTAACACCGCGGTAGTAATCAGTAAAATAATAGTTAAACCCAATGAAGTCCTGGTAGCGGCGAATGCGGTTCAGAAACCACCAGTTCCAGGCGTAACGCATCCATTTGGTAACGGTAAAATCTATGATGTTGTGCGGCCGCTTAGGCTGTATGTTGGCAAGCTGTGCGGCCACCCCGACATGCAGCGAAGGCTTTATGGTTTTAAGCACCCGGTAAGCACGCTTGTGCGCCTTTGTAAGATTCCAATATGTGTACAGCCCTTTTAGGAAATTCTTTTCCTGCGGAGGGCGTTCTGCTACTAAATAGGCAAAGCCAACAAAAACATTCGGCTCGTTAATCGTAACTACATATTCAACTCCACCAAGCAATTCGTCGCCAACTTTCTTGGCGTAACGCTCAAAATATCGCAGATTGGCTTGCTTGGAAAAGCCGCCTGCCTCTTCAAACCAAACCGGATGTGACCAATGCCACAAATTCAGTAGCGGCGTAATACCCCGCTTTTTCAACGCGGCTATATAGCGCTTATAGTGATCTATCGCTGCTTGGTCCCACTGCCCAGGTTCGGGCTCGAGCCGTGACCATTCGATGCTAAAACGAAGCGTATTGAGATTGAGTTCTTTTACAAGATCAAAATCTTCTTCATATCGAATAAAATGTTCAACCCCACGACCGCTGATATAGTTTTCGGGGTCGGTGGCCTGCTGGCGGATATCTTCCCAATTGGACAAATGGCCAAGCTGTTTTTTGGCGCCTTTCGCTAATCGCGCGGCGTTTTCAAGCTCCCACACCGTCCAGTTATTATGATTATTACCCTCAACCTGATGCGATGCGGTGCTCGCGCCCCACATGAAATGTTTTGGAAACTTTTTGTTTACATGCATATTGCTTACGATTGTACGCTATTTGGGCGCTGTGTGGACAATAGAGGATTTACCGCGCGCTTCGTATTCTTCCCATGGATATACAACCCACTCATCGGTCTTTACGACAAACCAATCCGGAACGAATCCGGTTGTCGATTTGCCAGGTTTGTAATGTAAAACCGCTGCCCTGACCATTGCCACATTGTTCTTTTTTAGATATTTCGTCACGTAGTCGAGCGTTGCGCCACTGTCACAAACCTCTTCGATTATCAGGATGCGCAGGGCGTTTACATCACGTTCACTCGGTAACTGACGGACTTTGAACTGTTCGCTGGTTGTAGCTCCGGTTGCATAACTCGCAACACTGGCATGAATTATATCTGTAGAATTAAAATTCAGCAGTCTGCCGACGATGTTGGCCGGATAATAACCGCCTCTCGGTATGACCAGCATTTTATCAAAACGGATTGTTGGGTCGGCCTGGGCCTCGGATTCAATCATTTCAGCCAGACGCACCGACATCGCCAGAACAGTGTCCCACGTTTCAATCCGCTTCCCCGCTATGTCAGTCATATCTTACCTATACTCCGGATTTTCAAAGTCAAACCTACTACCAGCGTCCCATTCAGACCGCTGGTTTCCGTAGGTCGGCACCCCGCCGTTATCTCTGAGCATTTGTGCAATATGCATGAGGTTCCAGGTCATGAAGGTAGTGTTACGATTTGTAAAATCATTTTTTGGCCCTCGTGAACCTTTATCGGCATAGCTAGGTCCCGGCCCTGCTTCGCCAATCCACCCGGCGTCTGCCTGGGGAGGGATCGTATAGCCGATGTGCTGCAAACTATAAAGAATGTTCATGGCGCAGTGCTTAATGCCATCTTCGTTACCGGTTATGATACAACCCCCGACTTTTCCGTAGTAGGCGTACTGCCCAGCAACATTCAGTTCAGCCGAATTACTGTAAAGCCGTTCGATTACCTGTTTCATCACTGAGCTGTTGTCACCCAGCCAAATCGGGCCGCAGAGCACTAGGATGTCGGCTTTTTTGATTTTCGATTTATAGATCTCGGGCCATGCATCAACCTTCCAGCCTTGTTCGCGCATATCAGGGTAAACCCCTGTGGCTATATCGTGGTCAATGGCACGAATCAGCTCCACCGAAACGCCATGCTTTTTCATAATATTCATACTTACCGCAGCCAGCGCCTCAGTATGACTTTTAGCAGGAGACTTTTTTAGCGTGCAGCTAATAAACAATGCGTTAAGGTCACTGAAATCAAATTGCTTAGAGTTCATCATGATTGTCCATTTTCATAATTATACCCCTGCTGAGACGATTTTTGCTTTCTTTACTTTGCGCCTAGCCGCAATGATGGTGCCGGCGATGATAGCATTTGCGAGCATTAAATATAGCGGGAATGCTGCGTTCGATGCCGTAAACTGCTCAATTCCTAAAAACGTTAAAAATGAAGCAAGCGAACCTAGTGCGAACGTTTGCCAGGTTTCCTCAAAAGGCTTTAGCCAGCCGTGGCGTATCGTTGGCACTCCGGCAATGGCATCAACCGCTATAACCGCAACCAACGCAACAAGCGGCGAATCAAAGATAAACCACAATCCTAGACCTGCAATAGCTGCAACCTGACAGACCGCATCGAAGCGGCCGTATTTGGCAAAACCGTACTTGAGTCCTAATAGAACGACACTGAGCGTTGCGGCACAGGACGCCGCTGGCAGCCAGGCGTACGACCAACCATCCTCAACGACGACAGCCGCAGTACCGATTGCCGTTAGTATTGTCCAGGTCAGCCAGGTTGTGATATTTGGTTTCGTTCGTCCCTTAACCATGTTGAACAAATACGGAGCAATCGTCACTGCTGCTAAAAGCGGCCCGATTATTAGTAAACTTTCCCTCATTTTTTGGGGCGTTGGATGTAGCTCAGTTGGCGACGAAATTGGTCAAGTCTGACCACGTAGTCATCGAACTGCTTAAGCAGCGTTGAATACTGCCTATTCGGCACCATAATGTGCAGTAATTTGTTTTTTTCCTTCAAATACTCAGCAATACTGTAAAAATCCCCATCGCCGGAAACTATAATTGCTTTTTTATAACGAGGCATCTCTTTGATTGCATACAGTACAAGCTCGGCGTCAACGTTGCCTTTAACGGCCGGTTTGTCGTTACCCGTTTCCAGCGCTTTTTGTTTTTCCTTTTCGACCTTCGCTTCGGTTTTAAACATTTCCAGCGTTGGTTTCAGTACCACCAAAAATCCATGATCATGCATTTGCTTATATAGATCTTCGTAATCCGGCATGTAGCCGATGAACATAAAGGCCTTGTCTATACCGTATTCTTGCTGTAAGAACTCCCTGAAACGACGCCAATTCATCTTCCAGCCCAGCCGCTGAATGCCGAGGTTTAGGTTCTGATTGTCGATAAAGGCGTAGTTGCCAGATTTGCGCGGTGGTTTGGCTGGTTGCTGCATAGGCTTATCTTAGCAGAATTAGACCCTCAGGCCATCTATAGCAAGTTGGCGCGCAAGCTGCTGATGGCAAAAACGTGCCCAAACGGAGACGGTCTTAGGCCCCACCTTGAACGAGCGTTCCAGTTTTGAACCCTTTCGGCTGCACTGTGCAAGAAGTGCCTGCATAGCGATAAGGTTTACCTCTACCGATTCGGTTGCAACCCGTTCCCATGATTGTGGGTCATTTGGGTCTATTAATGTTCTTTTGAGACCAGCCCGATTGGCAACTGGCGCAGTTGCCATCCGAAGAGCACTGATCATCAGCGGTCTCGGCGGTCTTCCGACATCAACTATCATCATATTGCTCTCATCAATTAGTCGATCAAAATGATAGCCCCTCATAAGCGGCCGTGTAATCGCTGTCCACATACTGGTTGAACTGTTCCCCAAACCTCGGGCTGTAACAAATTCTCTAAACCCTCTATGCGGCATAAATTGTGGTGGTGACTCACAAAGAGACGCCAGTGAAAGTCCATCAGGATTCACGAGAGCACGGATTTGCTCTGGCGGCAACGATGCATCAATGTTTAGTCCGTGATTGGTCATATATCTTACTTAGCAATAATTAATGATTGAAAAACATATTATACTACCATTTTAATGTTTTAGCTATCTCGCTAAAAACGCCTGCAGTGCTTGATTGGTTTTTAATACCTTGAGTTGGTCTTTACACCAAAATGACCATGCATCACTTTTGTCGTCTTCAGCCGCACTTACAAATTCGAGCCAGTTCATCCATCGAAAATCATCCACCTCATCAGGATTAGGCCTTGGCTCGCTCAAAGCTCGACCGGCAAAAATCGGGCAGAATTCATGTTCGATGATGCCGTTATAGGGATATGTCTTATAGATATAGTCAGGGATTACCTTGGTTATGTCTGAAGCTGTCATGCCCAGCTCGTAATCCAATCGCCGGACGATCGCAGCCTCGAACGCCTCGCTAGGCGCCGGATGCCCACAACAGCTGTTTGTCCAGACATTTGGCCAAACTTTCTTAGTTGTTGCCCTGCGTGTTACCAGCAGCTCTCCCCGGTCGTTAAAAATGTAGGACGAAAACGCCAGGTGCAACTTTGTGTTGGCATGATGTGCAGCCAGCTTTTCTTCGGTTTCGCCTGTCGGCTCACCCTGCTGATCAACATATACAATTAATTCTTGTTTCATTGTTTCAATTATAGCGTGTACGGCGTGTCAAGAATTTGCTTTTTATAGTTATTATTTTGTAAAGTGTTATAGTGATTACACCAGAGACTAGAATACCTAGCCATTCCGATATTCTTCCGCGCTTTACACCAAACGACCTGGCAGAGCTTGCCGCTAATGGCGTTGCCGGTCTTGGAGTTATCGCCTTCATTTTTGACCACCGCGGCAGAGTGCTCATGCTCGATCATGCTGCAGGTACCGACCGATCAGAACCATTGCTCGGACCAGTTTCCGAAAAAAGTAAATACTACGCCCGTGTTACCGAAAGCGGAATTGTTTGCCCAACCGCTGTTGAAAGTGCAGTCACCACGCTGCGCCGCGGTCTAGAAGAAGAACTGGGCATTGGAAATCTAGCTCTGGATTTTGAAATGCTTGATCCCGCCTATGCAATGTCTGAGAGACAGCTCCATGATGATGACCCACTAAAGCGTAAAGCGAGGGCAGTTGTAGCCGTCATGCGTACGATGAACCCCGGGATACTTACCGCGAGACACTTACCACGAAGTGGTGAAATCCTGTCCGCCGACTTTTACAACTTCAACGATCTGCTAGGAATGTCCGAAACTGCTTTTCGGCCTGGTACCGCAGATTTTCTCTGGGAAATTGCAACCAATAACCTGTACGAGCCCTTCAGAAATGGCGCCGATGTCGGTCACCGAGGCACTATATACCGCCTCGGTTCGCACGCCCTAAACGCAAACGGCCTTGTTGCCTTTGATGTAGACTTCACAGAAGAAGTCGTATGACAAAACTTAATTTCATAAAAATTGGTGGCAGCGTCATTACCGATAAATCTGTGCCATTTTCATTGAACGAGCCAGCCATTGATTCACTTACTGATCAGATAAAAGTCATCGTACAGGCTTACCCATACGAAGCAATGCTTCTTGGCACTGGCGCTGGGTCATTCGGACACTTTTTAGCGCATGAACTTCCTCACACTAAAAAAGGCCTTTACAAAACAAGTGATGCTCTAAAAATTCATCAATCCGTCGAAGTTTTGAATTCACATGTTGCAAAGATGCTGAGTAGTAAAGGTGCTTCGGTAATCGGCCTGCCAGCAGCATCTTTCGCTCATTTTAGGGGCGGCAAACTAATAGTTACCGCAGACCACCTACATTCCCTGCTCGTACCAGGTACGATTGTTTTGATATACGGTGACATGGTGCCTGCAAGTAAGCATTCCTGGCGCGTGCTATCAACCGAACCTATGATGCTCGGACTGGCCGAACAACTTAGCCAGCATTTTTCGCTAAATCGCTGCATACTGGCCAGTAATGTTGACGGTGTACTTGATGATACCGGCCATACCATCAAACGGATAACACAGGCCGGAAAAATTGCTCACTACGAACAAAGCGGCTATGACGTTAGTGGAGGTATGGCTCAGAAACTAACTTACGCCCTGAAGCTGTCTGAACACTTTGAAAGAGCGAGTATCATCAGTGGCATACATACTGATGCACTACAGAAGTCGTTTGCCGGACACAGCATCGGCACCATCATTGGGCAATAGAAATACTCTTCCGCTTTTGTTGAGGTATATGGATGATAAATGTAACTTCATGCAGCTTCATGCTAATATCAAATTAATTAAGAAAATAGATCGTCAAAGGATGGTGTCGCGATGATAATTTCTCGTTCTACGTTCAATGAACTCAGAGAAAATAACAAACTACGATCCGAACGAGCTATTTACCTAGGTATAATCACGGCTATTTTTATTGCGGTTGTGCTTATCATTATCAATACAGTGTCTGCAGCCTCCACAAAACAGTGGCCAGCCAGTAATGACTGGACCCAGGAGACGCTAACGGATAAGTCAGCCAATCTTATTACTACGGCGACAGGACTAACCATGACGCCTCCGGGCATAGCCAGCAATGTTACTCCGAGCGTGATAGCAACAGGGCTAGATACACCATGGGCTATGCGTTTTGCACCGAGCGGCAAACTGTTCATCACGGAACGACCAGGTCGAGTACGGGTTTTTGAGAATAATGTCCTTAACCCTACACCCGTTTTGACTATTAGCGGAACTGAGACACTCAGCGCTGAAGAAGGTTTACAGGGTATGGCGCTAGACCCTGATTTCGGCAACAACGGCTATATGTATCTGTACTATACCTATAGCCCGGGTGATGGCAGTATGAAAAATCGTGTTGCGCGCTACACTGTCAGCGGCAATACTACAGTTGGTACACCTGTCACGCTAGTCGACGCCATCCCAGGAAGTCGCTTCCATAACGGTGGACGTATTGCCTTCGGACCTGATGGCAAACTCTACATTGCAACCGGAGCAGCCGATGTTGATGCCGCCGCCCAAGATCTCAACTCGACAGCTGGTAAAATACTCCGCATCAACCCAGACGGCACAATACCTGCCGACAATCCCTTCCCTGGCTTACCAGTCTACAGTCTTGGACATCGTAACCCACAAGGCCTAGCTTGGCACCCGGAGACCGGCAAATTATGGAGTACCGAACATGGCCCGACCGGCACACCACCATTCTGCTGCCACGACGAGGTGAATATTATTGAACCGGGCGCCAATTATGGTTGGCCGAAACACTACGCTTCGCTCACCAATAGCACATACAGCAGCCTCAACGTCGTAAATCCTGTGTACCCAGTCTATGAAAGTGGTGATGGCAAATGGGCGCCTGGCGGAGCAATATTTTATCGTGGAGACCAGCTTGGCGGCCCCTGGAAAAACAGCCTGATTTTCGCCGGTCTTGGGTTCCAAAACGCTGGTGGACGAGCACTGTACCGACTTGGCCTAAACGTAGATAATACGACTCCGACCAGCCTTGATAGTTTGTTCGTCAATCAATACGGTCGTTTACGAGACGTTGTTGAAGGACCCGGCGGTGATCTCTACTTGGCCACCAGTAACCGAGATGGTCGTGGGCAGCCGATCGCTGAGGATGACCGCATCGTAAAACTGACGCCGACGATCGACAGCGCATCATCAACTGCAACGGGCACCCTTACTTTTGACGCCGGCTCAGGATCAACAGCTGATTGGGGTAGTATAGTGTCCGAAACGACGACGCCGACCGGTACATCGGTGACATTTCAATCACGCTCTAGCACTGACGGTACTACTTACTCCGCATATACCAGCGATATTCCAAGCAGCCCGAATGGACGATTTATCCAGATAAAAATTACATTGACTAGCAATCAGGCAGGCGTAGTACCAAGCGTCAGTAATCTATCCCTTAACTACGACCCTGTGACCGCCCCACCACCTCCGCCGGTATCGTTTTGCAGTGGATCAACAGCTGCGGTGTGTGAAGACTTCACGAGTAATGCAGCCAATTTCACCCCCACAGGTGGTACATGGACGGTCAGCAATGGCAAATATGTTTTAACAAACCCCCTCACTACCAGCAGTGGCGTTGTGCATAACCGCTCTATCCATAAGACAAGTGTTGGAAGCAATTTTGTAGCCTCTGCCAAAGTTACCATGACGCCGAGTTCTAGCACCTCAAATGACATCGCCTTCATATTCGGCTACACCAACAGCACTAACTACTGGTCAGTGTCTTTGGCGGAAAATAATTCATCAGGGAATCACGGCTTGTTCCGCATCGTAAACAATGCCTGGACGCAAGTGGCTGATATCACGACAAGTGGAAGTCAACTGATCGATGGATTAACTTATGATATTCGGCTAGAAAGAACGGGCACGATGCTGAAGATATATCGGAATAATGTCCTGGTACTTACCACCATACAGTCCACGATGCCAGCAAGTGGTAGCTTCGGGCTCGGGAGTATCAATGACGCAGCCAGCTTTGATGAGTTAGTGGTCACCGAGACCGCAACCCCTCCGCCACCACCTCCGCCGGTATCGTTTTGCAGTGGATCAACAGCTGCTGTGTGTGAAGACTTTACTAGCAGTGCGGCCAATTTCACTCGGTCGGCAGGCACTTGGAATGTCAGTGGCGGAAAATATGTCCTGACCAACCCCGCCACATCAGGCAGTGGTGTCTATAACCGCGCCATTCACAATAAATCGATTACCGGAAACTTCACGGCGACTGCAAAATTAACCCCAACAACGTCATCTTCCACGGCTAATGATGTTGCCTTACTGTTCGCATACACTAACAGCACCAATTATTGGTTCGTTTCGCTAGCTGAGAATAATTCCACTGGTAACCACGGTCTATTCAGAGTCGTCAATGGTACCTTCACTCAAGTTGTTGACTTTACGAGTACATACCAAATAAGAGACGCCACGACCTACGACGTTAAGTTAGTTCGTTCTGGTAATACGCTCACTATTTTCCGGAATAATGTTCAAGTTGCCAACACTACGCAGTCAACCCTGCCAGCCACAGGAACATTCGGCCTGGGCAGTATCAACGACCCAGCCAGCTTTGATGAACTCGTAGTGACCCAACCTTAGTTTCTTAGGACTGTTCAACTATAGCGTCTTCGCCAAAATGCTTGATTAGCCGCGCTCTAATCGAACCTGGGTGACGACCCATTTCTTCAGTCAACTTCTTGATTGAAACAGATGCCCCATCCCCAAAGAGCGCTAGTAGTTTTGCGTCATCGGCTTCTTTCCATGGCATGTAGGCATTCGGATATTTCTGACGCATCTTGGCCAATTTTTCACTCCAGGTACCGGCTTTCGGAGATATCGGCTTTTTAGCTTTGGCTCGACGGTCGGCGTTGGCTCGCAGGTGCTCGAAACGCTTGGCGTGGTTTGATGATTTTTTACGAAGCTGGCCGTCAATTTGAAGAGCCTTCGGACTTACCCGTAGCGCCATTTGGTTAATACCAACCAGGCTCAACGTGTCGAGGCTGCGCACCCGAGACAGCGCCACATAACCCATCCCTTCCACGAATGCTCTTGTCAAATCAATCCGTGCTGCATCGAGCGTCATCCCCTGGCTTTTATGGATTGTGATCGCCCAGGCCAAGCGCAGCGGTACTTGTGTTAGACTAGCCCTTTTTTTGTCGCCGTCCCGGAGTTCCCAAGTATCAGGAGTGATTTCCAGCTGGCGGCCATCGCTTAGCTCAACCCGCGGGTAGCCACTATGTTTATCAAACCCGATCACAACTCCTAGACTGCCATTAACATACCGCTTTTCAGGATTATTCTTAATACACATGACGAGTGCGCCTTCTTTGAGAATCAAACGCTCTTGTGCCAAGCAAGACCGCAGCATGTTTTCTACGTACACTTGCTTGCCAGTCGTTTCAACATCAAATACACGCTCATCACCTGGCAATCGTTTCAGTTGTTGGCTATTAATATGATCAACATCGACATTAGTGGTATGAAGTTCAGTCACTACATCACCAACACTCGCCCCGCGGCGGGCAAGTAGCTGCTCGGCGTGGCGACGACGCACATCTCCAGCTCGAAGAGCATTTAATATATCCAAGAACTCATCATCATTCTGACGATGTTGCTCGCTCAAATAGCAAACAATTGGGTCTAAATCACTCCATGCAGCTGATTCGGTAATAAATGAGCCCTCTTCGGCTTCAGCGCGATTAATTGGTGGCAACTGGAAAAAATCACCGCAAAGCACTACCTGTAAACCGCCAAAAGGACTATCGTTCTCGCGGATTCGCCGCGCTACCGCATCAACCATGTCGAGCCGATAATCGTGCAGCATCGAAACTTCGTCGATTACCAGCACATCGGTTTTATTGAT
>JALHRM010000007.1 GCA_022841445.1 Candidatus Saccharimonadota bacterium | reverse complement strand
ACCGATCTAATGGCGACAGCGAATCTACTGGCGCTACCACTACTTTGACAGTAACTGCCCCCGGCGATACTGTCACAGCACCTGCTGCCGTTACTGCTCCAGAAGAGTGTGAAGGCAGTTGGCGAGTAAACATTAATGATCGTGGTGAACTGAACCGCTTTGTAGCTGAAGGCTTTGCGCCCTTGTCTCGTGCGCGTACTAAAGCTCAAGCAGAGCGAGCAGCATTTAGCTGGCTTAGAGACGTTGTCAAGGGTGATCCTGTATTACTAGACGGTGCAGCACAGGTAGTTTTAGGTACAGATGCAGACAAATATGAACCTGCAGATCTTCGCGATGATAACTGTATTTCGCCTGAAGGTGTCGCTCTGTTCCATCAACTTGAAGGTGCGTTATCGACTGCTGATTTTAGTCCTGATGACCCATCTGCAAGTGCACTAAATACAGGTGTATCCAACGGCAATGTTGTCGCTGCAGCTACTCCTGGTATAACTGGTGATCGTAGTGGTGTGACAATGGAACTAGAAAACGGTGACAAACTAGGACTTATGGCGCGCTGTGCAAACTTGACTAAAGAAGGCGACACTCCTCTACCGGAAGGTCCGACCGACAATCCTGAACCACCTGAACCTGACACTCCCGGTGAACCAGACGAACCAACTCCAACCACAACGACTACGCCCGATGATGACAAGTGCCCCGGTGGTGTTTGTCCTCCAGACCCTTCGGCAGATACCCCAGCTGATGCAGATCCTTCACGAGGCCCTGGTCCGCGACGTGATGTTGTAGATGACACAGATGGTATCCCTGAAACCCGTGACCCAGAACCAGGTTCGACAACTGCACCCAAAGTTCTCCCTAACCCAACCACAACAAATGCTGATACTGTAGCTGCTCCACCGATTGCACCTCCTACACCTGAAGCGCCTCCAACTGTTACAGTGATTTCACCAACTACTACTGCCGATGGTACGGTAGCGGCTCCACCGCCACCGCCAGCTGAATAAGAAAGTTAAAGGAGATACCATTCATGAAAAACATTTTCACCAAGATTCCTAAAAAACTCTACGCAGTCGTTGCTGGTGTGGTTACTGCTGGTGCCATATCAATTGGCGTCGGAGCATATGGTCCTGAACGACCAACATTCACCATTCAGAACCCAGCCCAGTATGTTACGTTCAACTCTATTACCAACAACCCTTACGAAGGTGACGAACGTAACTTCCTCCGCGCTAAGGATGCTGCCAATCCGGCTCCGAGTGCATTCGGCGACAATGTTGCCGTCAAAGATGGCCAGGAAGTGCTTGTTCGAGTTTACGTACACAACAATGCTGCGACACGACTTAACAGTGCAGAAAATAATTATCGAGGTATAGCTCGTGACACGAAAGTTCGTGTTCATGTACCTACTGCCACAGCCAAAGCACTCCGAGCGAATGCTTATGTAAGTGCTAGTAATGCTGATCCGGCAGTCGTATATGATTACTTTGACCTGAGCGGCGACACGCCATTTAGCTTGGAATATGTTCCTGGCTCGGCTATTGCCTACAACAATGCTCACCCTGGAACAACCGTGAAAGTAAGTGACTCTATTGTTACAACCGGTGCACCTGTCGGCTACAACCAGATGGATGGTAATCTACCTGGATGTCTAGAGTTCGCCAACGTTATCACCATCAAACTGAAGGTGAAAATGTCTAAGCCTGGGTATATGATTGACAAGAAAGTTGCCATACCCGGCCAAGCTTGGACTCAGAGTGTGACCGCTAAACCTGGCGATTCTGTAAACTATTCGATCGAATTCAAGAATACTGGCAACACACCAATCGAAAACGTTGTGGTGCGTGACCAGTTACCAAAAGACATGACCATTGTCCCTGGCAGTACCAAGATATATAACGTCAACAATCCAAACGGTCTAATAGATAATTCAGATGCAGTCGTGAAACCAAATGGCATTGCCATCGGCAGCTACACTGCCGGATCAAACGCCTATGTCACATTCAAAGCCAAAGTACCAGCAGAAGATAAACTGGCCTGTGGTATGAACAAGCTTGTCAACATCGGTGAAGTGAGCCAGAGTGGCCAGTTCCCAGTTACCGATACGGCAGATGTGACAGTCGAAAAGAAATGTGAACCGACTGTTGTTACTAAGAAGTGTGATGGTCTGGATGCGACAAAAGTTAGCGCTACACAGTATAACTTCAAGGCGCGTGCCAGCGTCCAAAACGCCGTAATCCAGAACTACGTCTTTACTGCTAAGGACAAGGACGGCAAAGTTGTCGACACCAAGACCGTTACTACTAACGCCACCAGTGCCGACTACGTCTTCACTCAAGCAATTGCCGGTACTTACACAGTTACTGCAGTCGTAAACACCGATAAAGGTGTAGCCGAAGGCGATTGTAGCAAGCAAGTTACCATCGAAGACCAAAAGGTTGTACTAAAAGAATGTAAGTCCCTAGATGTAAAAAAGGTAACTCGCACTAAGTTTGAGTTCACGGCCAAAGCCAGCGTCCAGAACGCAGTAATCCAGAACTACGTCTTTACTGCTAAGGACAAGGACGGCAAAGTTGTCGACACCAAGACCGTTACTACTAACGCAACTGAAGCTGTCTACACATTCGAAAACGCCACCAGCGGCACCTACAGTGTCAGTGTTGTTATCAATACCGATCAGGGTGCGACAACTGTTGGTAACTGCATAAAGCAGGTTACCGTCGAGGAAGAACCAAAGAATCCTATATACGAATGTAAGGACTTGAAGATATCAACTCCAAAAGACCGTAAAGTGACTGCAACCGTAACACCTCATGCTGATGACGGAGCTGTACTCAAAAGCATTAGTTACGACTTTGGTGACGGCACAAAAGTAGCGACTGACAAAACTGTGGTCGAACACACTTTTGCGAAAGATGGGGACTACACCATAAAGGCAGTGCTGACATTTACAGTAAATGGCCAAGACCAGACATCAAGCGCACCAATTTGTGTTGCTAACGTGACAATCAAAACTCCAGTCACTCCTGTTGTACAGGGCGCTGCCCAAACACTGCCAAACACTGGTGCAGGTAGTGTAATTGGCATCTTTGCTGGTGCAAGTACGCTGGCTGGCGCTGCTCACTACTTGTTCTCCCGCCGCCGAGGCTAGTTACATTAACAATTAAATAAAAAGTGTATAAGCGTGGCACATAAAGCCACGCTTATATGCAAAGCCTGTGGATAAGCACTTGCATGTTTATCGAATAAATGCTAGTGTATAGAACTAGTGTGTAAGGCAAGCACTGACTGACCGCTTACCTTTGTTCAGAAATGAACTTACCCGAAAGTCCTTCGTTATTGTCGGCAATGTCGATGACGGCGAAGGATTTTCTATATATCCAAAATAGTGGTACAATTACCCCCGTTATATTCGTCATTGTGGTCCCATCGTCTAGCGGTTAGGACACCGGGTTTTCATCCCGGCAACAGGGGTTCGATTCCCCTTGGGATCACCAAAGATATTTCAGTTGTTGAGTGCGACTAAAAACTGACGCACACGTATATATTTCTGCTAACAAACACTTCCTGGACATCGTAACTCCTATACGAGGGTTACGCACAACGTGAAAGTGTGAACTATTAATTCTTGGGATTTTTAACTACGATAAAAATTTAAAATAAAGTAACACTTATTGAACGTGTTAATGATACGGCGTAGGATTACTAGAAGTAATGAGCAACCAAAAAGTCCCACTCAAAGACATATTGTTTAACCGGGTAAAAATTGAGCAAGTAGCTAGTGAAATACATAATGTATACCCTTCGCTTAGAACTAGAGAGTTTACACGCGAGGTTGTAGTAAAATTTCCAGAACTTGAATTGAAGTCACGCATTTCGTGGGTAGCACAGTGTCTGAAAAAGTACTTGCCGAGCGACTATTCCATTGCCATCGATGTGCTCATTCAAGCACTACCGGCGCCAAATAATCCGCAATTATCAGATGGTGACTTTGGTGATTTTATATACGCTACGTATGCAGACTATGTAGCAAAATACGGATGCGAAAAAGAATATGTGCAACTTTCACTCAATGCACTGCATAAAATAACGCAACGTTTTTCAGCAGAGGATGCAATTCGCTATTTTCTCAACGCGTATCCTAAGGAAACACTACGTGAATTATCAAAATGGACGGGCGACTCCCATTACCATGTGCGCAGACTATGTAGTGAAGGAACGCGTCCAAAACTCCCGTGGTCAAAAAAAATTAACATTCCTGTATCTAGTTCACTTTCAATACTTGACAGACTCTATTACGACAGAACCAGATTCGTTACACGATCGGTGGCAAATCATCTCAACGACATTTCAAAAACCAGCCCAGATATAGTGTTAGACGCGCTTAAGAAGTGGCAAAAATCCGGAAGACAGGCACCAGAGGAAATGGATTACATCATGAGGCATGCTTTACGAACTTTGACAAAGCAAGGAGATTCGAGAGCCATGTTATTGCTTGGATATTCACAAACGACTCCCATAAAAGTGTCCTGTTTTGTTGTTCCTAAAATGGTGAAAATGAATGACACGCTAGAATTTTCATTTACTATCGTGGCAAATGATGACACTAACATAATTGTCGACTATATCCTCTATTTTCAAAACAAACTAAGGAAACTCAACACTAGAAAAGTTTTTAAGCTCAAAAGAGTTACGCTCAAGAAAAACCAGCCTGTTACTATTTCAAAACGCCATCTACTTCAGCAGTTTAGGACCACTCGCACGCTCTATGCGGGAAGTCATGAAATTCAATTGCAGATAAATGGTAAATCTTATGGCAAACATACGTTTGAGTTGATATAACGTACAAGCGTTTACGGGAAAGTTTTAAGTCATCATGTGTTCTGGCTGTGCCAAGTTAGAGGTTCTGCTCAAAAAGAGGTTTAATTTTTTCAAACTAGCCTTAAATTTAGGACATTCCTTCTCGTGCATGTATTTGGTGCGAAGATCTGCGCACATCTGATACGATAAACCATATTATGGAAGCACTTGGCAGCAATCCGGAAAAAGATACTGACGATATACTCAAGCGTAAGCGTGATCAAGCAAGACGAGATTCGGACAACACTCGGGATAAGACTCAAGAAACGAAAAAAGCCGTAGACAATGAGCGCCGGACTGATCACGAAGCAGATGCGGAATCGGTCGCTACAACGCACGCTGCTGACGAAGCTTCAGTGGTGCAAGGCGAGGTGGGCGAATCTACCGCCACAGAAGTAATCGAAGACTCTGTTGGGTTAGACAATGCTGAAATAACTACTCAATCGCCGGAGTTTCTTCATGAGTCAGCAGGGATGGGCGAAGAAGGCGAACTGTTTGATGCCGAGGAACAAGTACAATCTGCCGAGGAGCTAACCCAAAGAGTAGATGGCTTACTGGAAACTGTTGCCCAGCAGCTGAGTGACAAAGAAGAAGCCACCAACGAAATGTTTCGCAACATTCGCAAAGTCACATCAGCAGCGGCGCCTGCAGCTGCGTTTGATGTTACAACTGGCGAAGTGAATGAAGCGCGGGTGGTAAGCGAAGAGCTTGAGGACGCTGCCGAGACTGTAATGATTGATGATGCCGAGACTAGCCCTGATGACCCAATAGTTGTAGGCGGCGGTTCGCGGCCGCCAATTCTACCACCAAATCCGGGCAACCCTACAGGCCCAAATTTTGGTGCGAATACGGTTTTAGGCACGGCTGCTGCTATTGGTGGAGGAGCTGCTCTGGCGGTCGGTGGTGCGCCGCCGATTCCGGGTATGGGCGAAGCAGCACCTAGACTAGAAAGACGCCGCCGAAATTCGCCGGTTGGACCGTTCTTGCTTGGGCTTGGTGTCGGTTGGTTGCTTAAGCGACGCAGCGCCAATAGGCGCATCAACAGTTTAAACAAGGAACTTAAGTCATCCAGTGAGCAACTCAAGAAATCAAAAGAAGAAACTGAATTACTGCTCATCGAGAAAAAGAAGTCCGATGCTAAGAAAGCGGAGCTTGAACGGTCGCCAATCAGCGCGCAGCAGGAAAGTTTGCAGCAACCGATTTCAAGTGACGAAACTAGGACTAAAACAGAGAACTTGGCAAAGACAGCGTCGAAAGAGATAGTTACAACTCAAGTTGTGGCAAAAGTCAGTTCACTGGAAAAGCAGCCGGAAGTATCTCCGAAAACAGCTGAAAAAGCACAGAGTCAAAAATTTTCAAGTATGGATGTTTTACAGCAAGTTATTGACGCAGATGCCGTGTTGATTGATAAAAAAGAAGTACAGTCTGTTGGTAGGGCGGAGATTGAACACAGTATAAAGCAAGAACTTGTAGTAGGTAGCGATGCAGCCGAAAAGGTGTTATTAGATAAATCGCCGGATTGGGTGGTGGCAACGCAGCTGGCGGTTGAAAGAAAGTCTGCATTGCCAAAACTAGAGCAATGGCAGGTTGCTGAAATACGCAAAAAACACCCGGAGTTATACGAAAAACTCACCAAGCGGGCTGATGCCGGGGTATTGCTAGGTGCTGCCGGAGGCTACGCTCCATTGCCATTAACTGCACCTAACATGCCGATTAATACTGAGGGTGTGTTGCCGAGTCCATCCAAGAGTCCGGATCTAGTCCAGCAGATAACTTATCACGATAATCAGCCATCATCAAAGTTATTGCCCATAACAGTAGTGTTTGTGGTTATTATCGGGGTTGTTTTGTTTTTATCGCTTAAGTAGAGCTATTTACAAAGATGCTTTGATTTCTTGGGCGAGGTGGGCATTCCACATTGCGCCGGTGGCAGATTGTACAATTGACGCTCCCGCATCAATATACTGATGAAAATCATCCGGGTTCATAACCCCACCAACACCAACTATCTCAAAGTTAAGACCTAGCTGATCTCGTATTTTTTTAAGGCGAGAAACCATTTCTATCCCCGCCCATTTGATACTAGCCCCGCACATTCCACTACTTAGGCGGTTCTGGCCAGGCAGAGCTTGATTGCCTTTTTCGTCAACTATCGGTGCAGGGATTGTATTGATAGCCGATATGGCATTTACGTAAGGCGACATTTTTTGTACTACAGAGCGAAGTAGATTTTCTTGTTCGGTAGTAAAGTAGCCGATTTTTGCTATAAGAGGTGTGTTGCCAATAGCCTGCCTTGTTTTCTGACAAATGGCTTCAACGGCATCAGGTGTGTAACAAAGTATTCCTTCGTTGGCTACATTAGGGCACGAAAGGTTTATTTCAACAGCTTTGACGCCAGTATCTGTTGCCAGCCTGGCTGTATCGGCGAAATCTTGGTAGTAGTCATCATGACTAGATCCATCTTTAATGGTGCCAACGACGCTCATAATTACCAGTTGTCCTGACTGTTCATCTGTAAGACAATTTTTAAGATCATTGACCCAGAATTCTGGGCCACGTGATGGGTTGCCAAAAGAATTAGTTATGGTAAGTTTTTTTGGGTCGTCGCTGGGTGTGGTTTTTCCGACAAGCGGCTGCGAAGCTTTTTCGATGGTTAGGTCGCCATCTACATTTACATACAGGACATTAGGAAATTCATTGACACCGAATGGAACACTTCGCTGTGTTTTATAACAAACAACGTCAAACCCAGAGTTAAGTGCAGCGGATACGTACTTCCCGTTTAGCAGTGGTCCAGCCGGAATGCCAAAAGGACTATTTAATTGAAATCCAAGAAATGAAAATGTAGCAGAATTGGTCGTGTCAGAGTCGACATTATTTGTTATGTCGCCAAAAGGACCATTATCAAAATTGTCGTCGTACGTTTTTGCTGGGTCGTACATAGGGAGGTTGGTATTCATGTCTCTACACTAGCATATTATTCTGGCTTGTTTTCAAGACTTTACGGGGTCAACCTGGGCGCGTACACTTAAAGGTAATGGTAAATACAACACGCAAGGCACCAAAAGTGCCGGCAACTCGTTTTAAGCGTACCAAAATAATCGCGA
This sequence comes from Candidatus Saccharimonadota bacterium, assembly GCA_022841445.1. Classification (GTDB taxonomy): domain Bacteria; phylum Patescibacteriota; class Saccharimonadia; order Saccharimonadales; family UBA10212; genus JALHRM01. Next base: position 40,225 of record JALHRM010000007.1, on the reverse strand, counting down.
CGGTCGGGCCGGCAACAGATAACTACAAAAGCATCACGGAGCTTATTAAAGCCGGCGCAAATGGGTTGAGGCTTAATTTTAGTCACGGGACACATGAATGGCACGGTGAAAAGATTGATTTGATTCGCAAGGCATCTGCCGCTTATGGGAAACCGGTAGCTATTATTCAGGATTTGCAGGGGCCAAAAATACGGCTAGGCGATTTTGATGGAATGATAAATGTCCAGACGGGGCAAGAGTTTAAGTTTGGCTTTAAGTCCAACTACGAAAAAGACAATATAGTTCCGTTGCAGTATGACTTGGCCAAAAAAGTCCAGCGCGGTGAGCGTATGTATATTAATGATGGGCGACTAAGATTTATTATTAGCACCGTCAAGGATAGCGTAGTCTATGCGAAAGCAGACAACGACGGCATTATGCTAAAACGCAAAGGCATAAACCTGCCTGACACGGACTTTAAGGGTGATATCTTCACTAAAAAAGACAGAGAAGACATTGTTTTTGGATCGACCCAGGACATTGATTATGTAGCGCTAAGTTTTGTGCAGTCCGCTGAAGACATCGAAAACCTAAAACGGCGCCTGCATGCCCTTGGTTCGCACGCTAAAGTTATAGCTAAAATCGAAACACAAGCAGCCGTTGATAACATCGAGGAAATTACCAAGGTTAGTGATGCGGTGATGGTGGCGCGCGGTGATTTGGCAACGGAAACGCTTCCAGAGAGTGTACCAATAACACAACGCAAGATCATTGGATTAGGTCATCGCTACGCCAAGCCGACAATTGTTGCTACTCAAATGCTGGCCACGATGGCCGACGCTCCAGAGCCAACTCGGGCAGAAGTATCGGACATTGCGACTGCAGTTTTAGTGGGTGCAGATTGCTTAATGCTTAGCGATGAAACAGCAAGTGGGAAATTCCCAATTGAATCTGTTAAAGTTATGAAACGCGTCATTACATATACACAGAAAAACGCGCCGCTGCGCGCAGTGTTTGGTGAGCACAAACCGGATGATCATGATATGCAGGGTGCGATCAGCAACGCAGTTATCAGACTTGCTGAATCTGTCTACGCGGCGGCCATTGTCGTTGAAACAAAAAGTGGCGAAACCGCCAAGCAGATTGCGTGCCGCAGGCCTGAACTGCCGCTAATTGCCGTTACTAGCGATGGGCGAGTAGCCAATCAACTGGCTATTGTCTATGGTACAAAAAGCTATGTGCGTCCAGATGACAAGTTTGCCGCCACAAAATTAACTAACTGGTTACGCAAATATGATGTTTTGAATAAAGGCGACATTATCGTCACTTGTTCTGGAAAATACCCAGGAGTCGTCGGTACGACCGATACAATTAAAGTTCGCTTACTGGACTGAACACTGGTAATTGTAAGCGTTTTTTGCTTCAATACAGGGAGAATGATAAGGGTGGGCGAGTGAGTTTTAACAAGAAAACAATCCGAGACATTGATCTTAAGGGTCGGCGGGTACTACTGCGGGCCGATTTTAATGTGCCAGTTGATGGCGGTGAGATAACTGATGATTATAGAATAAAACAAGCATTGCCCACTATTCGATACATCCTTGAGCAAGAATGTTCTTTGGTTATAATATCGCATCTTGGTCGACCAAAAGATTCTGAAGACGCAGCGGCTAGTCTTTTACCGGTATCGACTCGTCTCGCCGAGCTTTTGGGTAAAGACGTACAGTTTGCAGCGGATTGTATCGGAGATGCTGCTAAAACTATGTGTGCGGCACTCAAACCGAGCGGAATTATACTGCTTGAAAATCTACGGTATCACCCTGAAGAAGAAAAAAACGACGAGGCATTTGCCAAAGCAATTATTGAAGCATCTGGCGCAGAAGTATTTGTGCAGGATGGATTTGGGGTAGTTCATCGGGCTCATGCCAGCACTGATGCTATTACTAAGCAACATATTCCCGCAGTTGCAGGTCTACTACTCGAACGTGAAGTCGATACTATAACTAAGGTCATGGAAGACCCGAAGCGGCCACTCGTGGCGATTATTGGTGGGGCAAAAGTCAGTGACAAAATAGAAATTTTAGAACGCTTGCTAGAACATGCCGACTGTGTGGCGGTGGTAGGTGCGATGGCAAATACATTTTTGGCAGTTCAGGGATACGCTATGGGGAGTAGTGTGCTTGACGAAGAATCGGAAGATATTGCCGAGGATATTTTAGAGCGAGCAGAAGCCATAGAAAAAAAGCGTCCGTTTCGGTTTATTGTGCCGACAGATATCGTAGTTTCGACAGACATTGAAGGTACTAAATCAACTCGAGTGATTGATCTGGCATCTCACACGTTACACGACATTGAGTCGTATCCAAAGGTACCGCCATTTACTAGCTATACGGTAACAAAAGATGAAATGGCACTTGATATCGGACCAGTGAGTGCCTCACGTATTGCAGGCGCTGTAGATATAGCGAGCACGGTGCTATGGAACGGTACATGCGGTGTAACGGAGACAGAAGGCATAAATGGTGCTCCGGCGCCCTTTTCGCATGCTACTCGCATGATTGTGGATGCCATTGTCGGCACCAGTAACCACCATGCCAATCGGGCGTTTAGCCTTGTTGGGGGTGGAGACACGGTCGGGTATGTACAGTCTCAAGGTCTAACAGATGATTTTGATCATGTATCAACAGGAGGCGGGGCAAGTTTAGAATTAATGAGCGGCAAAGATCTACCAGGTGTACGTGCACTCAATGATATGGAAAAGTAGGATACAATGAAATTAAGCATAAAAGGAATAACGAAGTAATGCGTAAAATCCTGATCGTTGGTAACTGGAAAATGCATCTTAACGCCTCGCAGGCGAGCCTGCTTCTTCATCGACTTCATGAACGGATTAAAATCCACAGAGACGTAGAGGTGGTACTGGCGCCAAGCATGCTTGTGCTGCAGCCATTGAGTGTACAGATAGACCGGCGCAAGTTTCGGCTTGCGACGCAAAACGCCTTTCACATTGACGAGGGGGCGTATACCGGTGAAGTTAGCTTTACGATGCTCCGGGATCTAGTGCATTATGCGATTATCGGTCATTCTGAGCGGCGTCATGTGTTTGGCGAGCCGCTTGATTTGATACGAGACAAAGTTGCAGCGGCGGTACGAAACGAAATCACTCCAATATTATGCGTTGGCGAAACAAAAACCGAAAAAGTAGCCGGCGAAACCGAAAAAGTACTACACGATCAGGTAGTAAGTGGGTTAAGCAATATGACCGCCCGGGAAGTGGCAAAAATGGTGATTGCATATGAACCGGTGTGGGCGATAAGCAGCGGCAGTAATTATGCTCACCACGAAATTGCCACGCCGGAGCAAGTCGAGCGAGTTGCTAAATTTATACGACACAATATAGAAGAGTTATATGGACCTAAGGCCGCCAAGATGGTGCGAATTCTGTACGGTGGCAGTTCGAATGCCGAAAATGCAAAAGCATATTTGAGTACTCCAGGAATTGATGGGCTGCTCCCGGGTGGTGCAAGCCTTAACTACCATGAATTTTCTGGCATGGTACGTACCGCCTACCGCCTGCAACGTGAACGAATTGAAGCGTAGGAATTATCATGGCAACTCCTCCAAAAAGCAGTCCACAGGAACCCAAAAAAGTTTTTGATGTTGCTAAGCCAAATCAGACCGTGCCAGATTCAACGAGTAAACCGCTGATTAGTGGGCATAAGCCGTTGGTGGACGACCCGATGGTAAAAGAAGACGCTATGGTCAGCCAGTTATCACCTACCGATACACATGAAACAGACCAAAAAGATCCGCCCAAGGAACAGACAAAACCACCATCAGTTACAAAAACCGTTATAAAGCCGCTCACTGACGAACAAAAAACTGAAGATGGTGTGAGTATTACCGAAGCTACTAAAAAGGAAGAAAAAACTACTTCAGAAAGTGAACTCGATGAAAAGCCGCCAGTCGGCGCTGTGTTAAAAGATGTTCAAACAACCAAGCAGGTAGAAGATGCCGTGCTGGCGCGAGAGGAAAAAATTCAATCGTTGGTTGAAAGCGGGGAATATAACGTTAAGTTAGGGACAGCCCCGCAACATAAATCTGATGAAAAACTGGCTTGGATAGTCGTAGCAGTACTGCTTTTGGCAGGATTTGGGTTTTATTTGGCGGTTGATGCTGGATTGATAGAAACGAGCGTCCAGCTACCGGTCGAGCTAATAAAATAAGGACTGAGGATGTCTTCTAATCAAAACGGCTTTAGCCCCCTTCACACAGTGCTAATGCTAGTGTTTGCAGCATTGGTTGTTGGCACTGGCTATTATGTTTATCAAGCTACCAACAAAGCCGACGATGCACTCTCCAACGCCGAACAAGGAAGCCTATCGAATATTTCATCAAAAAAACAGATTGAAGTTCCAGCTGATTGGGTATGGTATGAAAGCAAAGAGCTCGGCTTCAAATTTGCCTATCCAAAAGTATGGGGAGAGGTGAGTATCGAGGTTGGCAAGGGTGTAGATTACGATAAGGATAATAGCGGCCTAGGGTACCCAGATCCGATACGTTACAAAGGAACTAGCCACACCGGTAGCTTCTCCAAGAAAATTGGATTGCAATTTCATGTCCTAAGCGCAGACCATGAAAGAGAATTCTTAGGAGGTGGAGGTGCGCTACAGGATGTATATGATAGCTTTGTCAGTGGATACAAAAAATCTGGGAATTCATATGTATTAACGTACGGCGATCAGCCAAAGGAAGAAAAACTATCAGCGGATTGGTACCCGAAAGAATTTTCGAGTAAAACCTCCAATTTCTTGGTCTATTCAGATGCTAAGCCTGCGATTGATAATGTGAGCAGTTTCGAAGATGATTTAGATAACTATAGTTTCTATTTACCGCAAGTATTTACTGTTACCAATCTTAAAACAGGATCTGCGTACCCAGGCATTTTGTTTACTAAACAATTAACCGGATACGATATTAATGACAGATCTGGTAATTCTTATACTCGGGCTATTGCTGAAACAAAGTCGTTAAAGTATTCATCCTCAAACGCTTGGAGCGATCCTGATCTTATCCCCGTTTCAAAAACTATAAGTTCGCTTTAACGATCAAATTTCCTTAGTAGCTTGGCCTAGTACAAATAAACGCACAGATAATAATGTCTTGTTTGCTAGAATAGAGCTCATGGCTTTAGTTTTGGAAGATTTATTTGTTGGGCTTAATGATGAGCAACAGCGAGCCGTATCATGCATCGACGGTCCGCTGCTGATTCAAGCTGGGGCAGGCAGCGGCAAGACCAAAACTTTGACACACCGCATTGCCTACATTATTGCTAGTGGCAAAGCAACGCCGTTCAATATTTTGTCGGTAACGTTTACTAACAAGGCCGCTAAAGAAATGCGCGAGCGCGTCGCCCATTTACTTGGTGAGCGGGCTGACAACCGTAGCTTTATGCCATTCATGGGAACGTTTCATAGCATTTGTGTGCGGATTTTGCGACAAGACGGCGAACATATCGGGATTCCGCGAAACTTTATTATTTGGGATGAGGGTGATCGACTAGCAGCCATAAAACAAGTTTGTAAACAGCTAATGGTGGATGAAAAAAGTTTCCCGCCGCGCGTGTTGTCTGGTTTGATAAGCTCCGCCAAGAATGAGCTGGTGCACCCTACCGAGTACGCCGCAATGGCTAACAGCCCGGCTCAGCGCATCGCAGCTCAGGTATTCCCGATTTATGAAAAATCGTTGAAAGAAGCTGGTGCATTGGATTTCGATGACCTTATCGGTCGCACTGTGCAGCTGGTAAAAACTCACCAGCCGATCCGCCAGAAATGGCAACAGCAATTCCGCTATGTGATGATCGATGAGTATCAAGACACCAATGCTGCTCAGTATGGCTTGGTCAAGCTACTGGTAAATGACCAGAATAACATTGCAGTCGTGGGGGATGATTGGCAAAGTATTTATAGTTGGCGAGGCGCAGATTACCGCAACATCCTCAATTTTGAAAAAGACTACCCCAACGTTACGGTGATTAAGCTGGAACAGAACTACCGTAGTACAAAGAATATACTTGATGCGGCGCATGAAGTAATTACCAAAAACATGCAGCGCTCGGAAAAGAAACTATGGACGGCGGCGGGGGACGGCGCACCAGTAGAGGTATTGTCTGTTGGTGGCGAGCGGGCAGAAGGCGAAGCAATCGTGCGGCGTATAAAGGAAAGCCATCGACCATATAAAGATTACGCGGTGCTATATCGGACAAACGCCCAAAGCCGTGCATTGGAAGAAGTTTTTATCCATTATGGTATTCCTTATCGTATTGTCGGCGGGGTTAGATTTTATGATCGTAAGGAAATCAAAGATATTATGGCTTACCTTAAATTGATATATCAGCCGGAGGATTATGTTAGCTTCCAGCGGATAGTCAATGTTCCGTCCCGAGGGATCGGCGCGAAGTCTTTGCAGAATTTTTTAGCTTGGAGGGATGATCAGCGGCTTACTTTAAGAAGCGCGCTTAATCAGGTTGGACTTTGTGCTCAGCTTACGCCCAAAGCCAAAAACGCACTTACCGATTTAGCCGACATCTTGGTAAGTTTTGGCGAGCAGTCAGAAGATTTAAGCGTTCCTGAACTCGTCGATGCGCTAATTAGGCGCTTAGATTATCTTAACTACATCGGTGACGGTACCCCGCAGGGTGAAGCTCGCAAAGAAAACGTCCGCGAACTCTTGAGCGTAGCGCGAGAATACCAGGAGCTAGGACTAGCTGGCTTTTTGGAAGAAATAAGCCTGGTGAGTGATCTTGACAACGCTGACTTTGACGGCAATGCTGTCACTCTCATGACGCTACACAGCGCAAAAGGCTTAGAATTTCCGTGTGTATTTATGGTTGGGTTGGAAGAAACCGTACTGCCACACAGTCGTGCGCTGTATGATCAATCCGAAATGGAAGAGGAACGCCGGCTGTGCTATGTGGGTATGACTCGTGCGCAGCAATCATTAACTATGATTTACGCTACGAGCCGGACACTGTATGGTGGTCAGCAGCATAATCCACCGTCGCGTTTTTTGAGTGAAATTTCCAAGTTTACTACTAATACCAATATTTCATCCGGCGCGTATGACCGCCCGGCTTCACCGCCTAATCCAAATGCGTTTAGCGGTAGTGCCTCTAATGAGCCGCAATACGTTCTTGAGCTAAACGAAGGCGACGGGGTGCGCCACCAGCTGTTTGGTAACGGCACAGTGCTCGAAATAGATGGTGAAAATGCAGTTATTTACTTCAAGGGAAAAGGTACAAAAAAACTTAACACTGCTTTCGCGCCACTGGAGAAACTCTAGGTATAGCAGATTTAAAGACCAGGTTTGAAGCTTTTTGCCTACTACTGTTAAAATAAAGAAGCCTGCCGGTTTTGGGATGCAATTTGATCAAGCAGGTCTTATATATGAAAGAAAAAGTACTTAGCTCTTACAGTGATGCTCGGAAATCAGCGACTCATAAGATACGGAAACGACCATATCTTTTGCCGTTGATCGGTATTGGCGTGGGGCTTTTTTTGTTGGAGCGTTGGCTATTCTTCAGGGCGGTGACGAATACCGCCCAAGCGACGCCCGTATCGTCAATGTATTTGTAGATGACGAGAATAAAGTTATACCATCACGAGCTGCAACCGTCGGCGAAATGCTGCGCGAAAATGAAGTCAAGCTGGGTAAAGATGATGTGGTTGAGCCAACACTCGACACGCCGATAGTTGAAGATAATTTTCGGGTGAACGTGTATCGCGCCCGTCCGGTGACTATTATTGATAAAGATTCAAAGCTAGTGGTAGTGAGTGCTCAGAAAAGCCCTAGAATGGTCGCCAGCCAAGCAAATGTAGAGACATTCCCCGAAGATATTATTCAATTTGAGCCAGGCAGTATACGTGACAATATCTTGACCGAAAAAGTTGTAATCACCCGATCTACGCCAGTATTTTTTAATCTGTACGGTACACCGATAACTACTCGAACACATGCCAAAACAGTAAGTGCATTATTAAGTGAAAAGCAGGTGAGCTTAAAAGAAGGTGATACCGTACAGCCTTCACCAGAAACGCCCGTAACTCCAAACGTCCAAGTATTCGTAGTGCGTAATGGCGTGCAGATAGCAAGTGTGACAGAGGATATACCAATGCCAGTTCAGACAGTCGAAGATGCAAGTTTGTCGTTTGGCACAACGGTAGTGAGGCAGTCCGGTGCGGTCGGTAAGCGTGCAGTAACGTATGAGATTAAGACTCAGAATAGTGTCGAGATTAGTCGGGTTAAAATCCAAGAAGCTACCATACAAGCTCCTGTGACACAGATAGTAGCTCGCGGCAAAACGATTAGCATTCCTGATGATAAGTCTTCGATTATGGCTGCTGCAGGGATTGCAGCCGGCGATTATGGATACGTTAACTACATCATCAGTCGTGAATCAGGTTGGTGTGCCACAAAATGGCAGGGTCAAATCGGATACTGCCCCACACACTTTACACAGCTACACTCCAACACTGCCGGAGTTGGATTTGGACTATGCCAGTCAACACCTGCCGGCAAAATGGCTTCTGCCGGAGCCGACTGGCAGACTAATCCAGTTACACAGCTAAAGTGGTGTCATGGTTATGCCATAGGGCGCTATAAGAGCTGGTCCGCAGCTTATAATTACTGGATCGCCAACAGGCACTGGTAGGTTGCAAGTGGCAGCTCCACCCAAAAAATCACTCGGTCAGCACTGGCTTAAAGACGCTATGGTGCTAGAGTCAATTGTTGATGCTGCAGATGTTAATAATGGTGATGTAGTCGTTGAGATTGGACCTGGACTTGGGCTACTCACCGAAGAGTTATCCAAAAGAGTGAACCGGGTAATCGCCATAGAGCTGGATTCCTACCTGATAAACGAACTTGCGCGAAAGTTTGAAGGTAGTAACGTGGAGGTCAAGGAGGCTGACATTTTGCGCTATGACCTGACTTCACTCCCAGTTGGTTACAAAATCGTTGCCAACATCCCTTATTACTTAACCAGTCATTTACTACGAATAATTAGTGAGTCTTCGAATCCGCCTAGCAGCGCCACGCTGTTGGTGCAGCAAGAAGTTGCCGAACGTGTCACCGCGCTACCGGGGGAGATGAGCCTGCTGAGCGTCACAGCGCAATATTACTGGCATACGGGTTTAGGGCCGCTAGTTCCTGCTAAGTTGTTTGAGCCACCGCCGAAAGTCGATTCACAGGTTTTGCTTTTGCAGCGTCGTGAACAGCCGCTATTTAACGATGTCGATACGAGGCAGTTTTTTCGTATTGTAAAAGCAGGTTTTTCCCAAAGGCGTAAAAAACTTCGCGGTAGTCTGAGCGGTGGACTGGCAATTACCAAACAAGAGGCCGATAATCTGCTCGTTAAAGCAGGTATTGACGGCGAATTACGCGCCCAAAATCTCACCTTAGACGACTGGCACAAACTGTACAAGCACTTCTTTAATTAATTCAGCGAGCAGACAAATCGATTTGATTAACTATCAGTAAAATATAAAAATCAGCCTATTAGTAAGGCTTAGTGTTCAAGGTGGGCTATATATGGTTTACGGCCTAACACTTCGTACCTGAATGCCACCATTGTTAAACTGCCGATAGTTCTAAGAGGAGTTTTATTAATTCCTATGATTGTTTCTCTAAGAGCGCTTCTGGCAAGAACTAGCCGTGCTTTTGGTGTGGGTTTGACACTGGTTTCACCAGTTTGATAATCATCACCTAGGTCATGTAATGAATTAACAAGGTAGCCAGTTCGACTGAAACTAAGTAACCAATCATTGAAGTCATCACGTTCTGTAGGATCTATTGTGTCAGTAGTAGGTAAAGATAGTAAGTCCGCAAAGACCCCTGCGTCTTGAAGCCTGATTCTTATAAGCTCATGTATAGATTCGGTAGCCCTGAGCTGGCTTGCGAACTCTGCCATCTGCCCAAAATTTTTGTAGATCTCTTGACGGCGTTCCGGGGTTTGATTGGCCATAAAATCCCAACACGCTTCTTGAAATTCTGTATCTATTCCAGGAAGTCCGTCGCCTTCAAGTAACTTCACTAGCGGAGAAAGTTCACTTTCTCTTCGGTCATCAATAAGGTGATCTGCGACATATAGAGCACCTAACAACACCCTCCAGTCTTGCCGTTCTCTGTCTCCAATATCGACACCAAAAGATTCACCTACCGCACGAAATAACCGCGCAGAACCGGAACCTTCAGCATTAACATATGTATTGTCTGACATAAAGCAATTCGTTAAATTATAACAATAGCATTTATATAGATAAGTGTCAATAGTCCTATCTGTACGAGATCACTGGAGGAAAAAGTACTAGGGTTTTATGGTATAATATACAGAGTCACCTATTGTGACTACAAAGTACATAAAATACTTTGACAAGGGGCTGATTTAAGCTCGACGGTTGAACCTTAACAAGCTTGAATGGCAGGCCGGGATGATCTGAACGTTATCCGGATCAACAACGATATTTGCCAAAACATCTATCAGCGATGCTATTGACCGAGTATTCAGTCAACGGCTCGCACTAGCTGCTTAATATATTTAAGTAGCCACCAGATAACCGACATCAAATAAGTTCTACTGGTGTCATATGCATTTGATTGCTCTGTTTACGAGTCGTCTCATCTAAACAGTTAAGATTTGTTGGACTGCGCTAAATTCATTTTGGATCGTTTACCGTGAGTTTAGCAAAGAAACATCTAAGCGATCTAAGCCTGTAGTCATCAAGCAAGTTAACAATCGGACGCGGGGGCAGTACCCGCCAGCTCCACCATGAAAAGTGCCTCACATCCAAGTGAGGCTTTTTTTGTGGTCGTAATATGGAGGGCTACTGTTCGTGAGGGTGAAAACTGCCAGATTCAGACTTCGGCTGATTTGAGTTGTTTTTTACCATCACGTTTAGTGGCCTTAACCGAATGGATTACCGAAGCTATAATTACGATAACACCGGCCAGGCCGGTAATGACTTCGGGGACTTCGTATTCGAGTGAAATAAGCATGATCAATGCCAAGATACCGATGGCATAGTGAGCACCATGTTCAATATAGCGATAAGTGTCAAGTACACCTCGCTTCAGCATGTGGACGGTTATTGTACGCACATACAACGCACCGATACCCAGACCGACTGCTATAAGTAGTATGTCGTTAGTGATCGCGAATGCTCCAATCACACCGTCTAAACTAAAGCTTGCATCTATAACTTCTAGATAGACAAATCCGATCAACCCCGTCTTAAACGTTGCCTTAGCTGCACTTTGTAAATTATTTTCTATGCCGCTGTGTCTTAAAATTGCATCAATTGTATGAATAACTAAATAAACGAGCATACCGGCTAACCCTGCGATAAGTACGGTTTCTTGGTCACCCGGAGGCACAAACCTGCTTGCTAATACTACTAAACCGACAGCTATCAGCGGAGCAATGTTATTGAATGTCCCTACTTTTTGCAGTTTGTTTTCTAGCCAAGGCCACCACTTGGTTTTTCGTTCTTCAAAAAAGAACTGCAGGAATATCATTAGAAGGAATACTCCACCAAAAGACGCAATCATCGGGTGAGCCTCATGAAGTTTATGGCCGTACTCTTCCGGGTTATTAAGGGCTAAGTCAACTATCTCGCCCACACCGGTTCCAACCGCCAGCGCTACTAGGAATACTGGCAAAATAATCCGTACCCCAAATACGGCTATCAATATACCGACGGTCAGGAACATTTTCTGCCAAAAATCGCTCATTCGCCGCAGGATACGGGCGTTCACAATGGCGTTGTCAAAACTAAGCGAAATCTCAAGAGCGGCTAACATTAGTACAATCAATAAGCCCGTTAACCCGGTTTGGAAGCCGGCAAAAATTATAAGTCCGATAGAAACAGTTGTAGAAAATGCGTAAATACGCAGCAAAGAAGGTTTTTTAGCAGTCATGTTTTAGGCAGTATACCATTAGATGTTTTAGGCTGCATCTGGACTAATTAATGCATATAGCTGGCGATCACGGTACTGCCTTGTGATTCTTATTAAAAAACAGGAACCTACTAGGGATCTTTTCTACTTTGCTATTATTGTGCAATGAATGTCGATGAGAGAATACTGCCATACTTGACTAAAAACGCAGCCAGCGCATTAGGCACTGCTAACTTTGATGGTGCAACAATCGAGAAGCTTACTGGCGGTGACTACAATTTCAATTACCGTGTCGGGCATGATGACAAGGAATTTCTCGTTCGAGTGAATATTGAGCCACAAAGTGGTCTAGATACGCAGATTGAATATGAATATGGAACACTAGAATTTCTCGTACCTCATGGCGTAACGCCAAAGCCGCTGTTCCTTGATAATTCTCGCAGGCATTTACCTTATGGGCTGCTCATCGAAGAATTTGTTACGGGGAAGCACTTAGAGTTCTCCGTTGCAGCATTGAAGAGAGTCGCAATAGCAATGGCAATACTTCACTCCGTATCTATTGACGGCGCTCCGTTACGGGTAAGGGAAAATCCTCTAGCCAACCAATACGACGCTATTGCAGTTGACTTAGCAAGCTACGAACAGCGGGCTACGCCAAATCCAACTGTTATTAGAACGGCTCAAGGCATTCTTGATATGATTCGTAAAGACTTACCTAGACTAGCAAGCACGTACACGCCACGCAGCATTGTTCACACAGACCCCAACCCTGCCAATGTGATAGACGATGGTGAAAAGGTTATTCTGATTGATTGGGAGCAGGGGCGTATCGATGATCCAAGTTATGATGTTGGAGCACTGTTTACCCCACAACTGAACAAATGGGCGGCACCAAGGGATTTAACCGATGAAGAAAAGCGTGCGTTCCTGGACACCTACGTAGAGAATACTGGCGATGAAACAATTGAGGAGCGAAGCAAGTTGCGCACAACCTTGCATGCTGTTAATTGTGCGCTTTGGGCAGCACAACGTATTGCAGATGTAGACGAGGGTAAGATTGACAAAAATCTGGGCAAACAGAACTATGAGCGCTACCAAGCGATGGCTGATCCAGCCGAACTTGAAAGAGTGGCTGCCATGTAGCTAATTCATAGTAAAATCTGTCATTGCAGGAGTATATTTTTTAACAGCGTTGGGCGACAAGAGTACTTGTACTTGACAGGCACCTATGTCACTAATAAGTCCATGTTACGCCTGTAGCATGGCGCGTACTCTTTATTATGCGACGTACAAAATGCTATTTGGTTTTTGAAAAACGACGGATGTTAGTTATTATTAGCATAAGGAGAAATCTATGAAAAATAATGAAAAAGGGTTTAGCCCAGTAATAGTTTTAGTAATACTCGTTGCTGTACTGCTCGGCGTGGTGGGCTTTATGGTGTATAAAAACCAAAATAAAGCTGACGACTCACCTAAAAGTAGCACAAATAAAGCACAAAGTAAGGAAACTGTCTCAAAAACCCCACCCGCAGAGACCGCCCCGTTTGTAAATGTTATCCAAGATGACAGTAGTATTACTCAATTTACTCCTGATAAGATAGCCAAGACAACTGATCAGGCAGCGATCCTTACTGCTCTACATAACACCTGTAGCGGTAATGATAAATATGTAACCGTTAGCCACGTTGTTTTCGATGGCGGGCCAAGCTTTGCGCAAGAGGGTAACTACGCTGAAATAAATGCAACCGCTTGTACGCCCCTTGCTAAGACGCTTGATGATTTAGGCGGTAGCGGCTCGGCTAACTATCTTCATAAAAACAGTTCAGGTACTTGGGTTTTGGATACATCTAGTCAAATGACACCTAGTTGCGCAAAAGTTGACGGATTAGGTTATCCAAGCTCTATCATCGCCACTTGTTACGACGGCTCAACTTCCCGAGCACCAAGATAGTTTAAGCAGCATATGCACCCCGCTATATCTATGTATTGGTGTATCCTTCGGGCTATACGCCAAGCTATTATGCTGTCCCTTTAGCTTGTGGACAATGTAGTGTTCACCGATAATATGCCACCAATGTTTCAACTCCTCAGTGATGGGGTATAAACTATTTTCGAGGTGCTCCACCATAAAAGACTTTTCGAGAAAAGAAAGGTCTTTTTTGTTGTGCTAGCGCTATAATAAAAAGTAATGAACTTAGACCTAATGAGTCCGTCTGAAGCGCTGGCTAACTTTAATTTATTAATCGCTGGCGGACTTTTTGTCCTCTACTGTCTTGTCGAATTTTTGGATGCGTCATTAACTTTGTCTATCACAAGATTGCAGTCTCTAAGGTCGGCCAACATGACACTTATTCTTTATATTATTTTGGGTATAGAGGTGCTGGCCTTCGTAAATAACTACTTGTATGCTATACCGATTGCTCTAGGAGCATGGCTAGGAACATACCTGCTCATAGAGCACGAAAAGAAAAAGCAGGCTGTTAAGAAGAACGCTGTAAGGAAAGCCACAACCTAATTGATTTGATAAATCCTGCCTAAAGTGCTAAGATACTGAAGATATTGTTTTACTGAATCCGAGTTGTGTAACGAACGAATTACTTTGGCTTCAAACTTAAGCAATCAAAGTAATTAACTATAACAACAAGGATTCTTTTTTTATGCCTTCTTATTACTCAACCAAACCACGATTCCGTAGTTCCTCGAAACCGGCGCGCAAATCATATAATTCGCGACCACGCTTTAATAGATCATCAGGACAGGGCATACACCCGTCAAAATTCGTCAAAAAAGCAACAGCCGAAACAGCCGAAGCCTTTATACCAGTTAATACGTTTGACGACTTCAAAGTAACTGATCTTATCAAGCAGAACATCACTGCCAAGAATTTTACTCACCCTTCACCCATACAGGATCAAGTCATCCCGTTAGTTTTAGAAGGCAAGGACATAATTGGTATTGCTAACACCGGTACCGGTAAAACAGCTGCCTTTGGCATCCCAGTCCTCAGCCAACTTATTGAAACTCGAGGCGACCGAGTGCTTGTCATGGCTCCAACTCGCGAACTTGCCCAGCAGATTGACGAAGATTTTGCCTCTTTCGCCAAAGGTAGCGGGCTCCATGCTGCATTACTTATCGGTGGTATGGGTATTGGGCCACAGCTTCGCGAACTAAGAGCTAACCCACAAGTTGTTATTGGTACGCCTGGTCGTATCAAAGACCATATCGAACGCGGCACATTGAAGATGGATAACATCAGTAAAGTTGTACTAGACGAAGTTGACCGCATGCTGGACATGGGCTTTATTGCTGATATCAAAGACATCTTAAGTCAACTACCTCAATCACGGCAGTCACTGTTCTTTTCGGCAACTTTGGACGGCGCGGTAAACGGGCTCATTCAGCAATTTGCAAGTAGTCCAGTAACGGTATCAGTCAAAAGCGGTACCAGTAGCGAAAACGTTAACCAGGATGTCGTATCTTATGTTTCTAAAGAAGATCGCATGGGTAAGCTACACGATATTTTAATCACTGGCAATGTAAAAACTATTATTTTTGACGAAACACAGCGTAGTGTTGAGCGACTTAACACTGAGCTTCTGAACAGAGGCTTTAAAACTGACGCCATCCACGGAGGCAAATCACAGGGACAGCGCAAACGGGCACTTGATAAGTTCAAAAATAATCACGTCAACATCTTAGTAGCTACAGACGTTGCCGCTCGTGGTATTGATGTTAGTGACGTTACCCATGTTATTAACTATTCGATTCCTCAGACTTATGAAGATTACGTCCACCGTATTGGCCGAACTGGTCGTGCTGGTAACATTGGCCAAGCGCTAACCTTCGTATCCAAGTAAGAAGTTAGGTGATAGGTGCGGCGCCACGTATAATATATGTACTAGAGTGTTGCTTTGACTGTATGCAAACCCGCTAGAATAATTTTAAATGTTTTGGAGCGCAGCTCACTGGTCGTAACACCAGAAACTCCTTGGCAACAGAAGGAGTAAAGTGTGGCAATAAGATTATTTGTAGGATCATTATCATATGGCGTTGATGATCAGCAGTTAAAAGACTTTTTTTCGACAGTTGGGCAGGTTACATCTGCAAACGTTATAAACGACCGAGATTCTGGCCGCAGCAAAGGCTTTGGTTTTGTTGAAATGTCGACCGACGAAGAAGCTCGTGAAGCAATCAAGCAGCTTAACGACAAAGAACTTGACGGTAGAACGGTCATTGTTAACGAGGCGAAGCCAAAAGAAGATCGCCCTCGCAGTTCATTCGGCGGCGGTAACGGAGGTGGTGGTGGCTACAACCGAGATCGAAATCGTTCAGATAGTGGGCGACGGTATTAATATCAATAAATTTGGTACATCAATATAAGTTGGGGGTGCTATGAATATCAAAAATATCGGCCAACATGCAAAACAAGTATTTTTGAATGAGCAAGAAATTCGTCTTGCCTTGCAACAAATGGAGAAGGATGTAACGCTTAACAGCAAGCCAAGCCTGATGAACGATACTGATGCATCTTCATCAATCCGTGAAGTCAGCTTTATGGAGCGTCATATGACGTACTTACGCGAGCACCCTAAAGTCAACCCAGAACATTATTTGTCCAATCTTCGGACGATGATAAAAATCCGCACGTAACATCTTACTTATGCTTGCATTTCAGTTCGGTGCAACCGATACTGTTATCAATTAACAGGGGATTGGTATGTCAGAACGAGTATTATCCGGACGGGTGGTGCTGGTAACTGGGGCAAGTCGTGGCATAGGGCGGGCAACCGCCTTGGAGTTGGCAGGAATGGGCGCAAACGTTTTTGGCACATCACGCACCGAAGACGGTGTAAAGGATATTGCTGAAATGCTGGCACCTTTTGGTGGTGGAGCAATACAGCTAGATCTACTTGACCGCGAATCCTTCCAGGATCGTTTAGATACTGTAGCTCAGGGCGCTGGCGCGGCGGCTTCCATACTTGTTCATAATGGCGGAATTACCTTAGATGCACCATTTTTAGCTATGCATCCGGGAAGATTTGACGGAGTAATGGACACTAATGTAAGAGGGCCTTTTGAACTCACTAGGAGATGGGTGAGTGGTTTTGGAAAAGCTTGCCCTGCTGATGCAAGGGCAATATTTATCAGCTCAATAGTTGGAATTGACGGCAATCCAGGACAAGCAAATTATGGTGCATCTAAGGCTGCACTCAATAGCCTGGTGAGAACCCTGGCAAGCGAACTCGGCGGGTATAAACCTGAACGGTGGAATGGTACTGTTAATGGCATAGCACCGGGATTTATACAGACAGCAATGACTGATGGCCTTAAAGATGAAATAGTGCAAACAGTAGTTGAGAGAACGGCTTCACGTAGATTAGGAACTCCCGAAGATGTCGCCAGAGTAGTAGGGTTTTTGGCTTTGCCGGCTTCAGATTTTATAAATGGTCAAGTTTTCCGAGTAGACGGAGGTATACGATTGTGAGCGCTATTTTAGTGCATAATTCTGAGTTACCTTTACCTGCCGATGTTATTCCTCATGGACCAAAGTTTCGATACATAAGTGGTGTTTTAAGTGCCACTGAGGGTGTATCAGCATTTGGATATCTTAATATAACAGATGAACACTGCGCGGATCACTTCGACGGAAATCCAGTATTTCCCGGTGTATTACAGGCAGAAGCACTTGGCCAGTTGGGTGCCTACTTTGCAATGCTTGGGAATCCCGGGGAACAGGGAGTTATGCTCACTAGTGTTCAGGCGGAGTATTTGAGCCCAGCCTTTCCAGGGGATGTTCTTACGCTTGATGTTATTTTAGCAGAACGGAGAGGTAACATATTTGCCGGACTTGGAGTTGCGCGTATTGAGGCGACCAGCGAAGCTACATGCGTCGCAATGGTTAGTGGTCTAATTGCTAAAAGCAGAGTCATTGACCGCATTATTACAGGTGAAAGACAAAAGCGTAGTTTGCCCACTACCGGTTAGCACTGGTACTTACTTCAGGCTTATGGTATAATCAATTGTAATAGTTACGTATCGCGGCGCTATCGAGGCGCCTTTTTTATGAGTCAAGACCCCAGTAAAATTCGCAACATTGCTATCATTGCGCATGTTGACCATGGCAAGACCACTCTAGTAGACGGTCTGTTGAAGCAATCCAAAACTTTTCGCGATAACCAGGCTGAAATGGGTCAAGAACTAATCATGGACAGCGGTGACCAAGAACGCGAGCGCGGTATTACGATTACCGCCAAGGTAACGGCTGTTCAACAGGGTGATTATCGTATTAATATTATTGATACTCCAGGGCATGCTGATTTTTCTGGTGAGGTAGAGCGTACGCTTAACATGGCCGACGGCTGTATTTTGATTGTTGATGCCCAAGAAGGCCCAATGCCACAGACCAAATTCGTGCTTGGCAAAGCGCTTGCCAGCGAGTTGAAGCCGATTGTTATTATCAACAAAATTGATAAATCAGGCAGCCGAATTACTGAAGTTGAAAATGAGCTATCTGATTTATTCCTTGAACTCGCCGTGCATGAAGATCAGCTGCATTATCCTGTGTATTACGCCATTGGGCGTGAGGGTAAGGCGTGGGCTAAAAAGCCAGAAAATCCGGATGAAGCTGGTGATCTTAGTGCTATTTTTGAAGCGATTGAGGAGCATATTCCTGCCCCGAAAGTCGAGCTTGATAAGCCCTTTCAAATGCTGGTGACTGCTTTATCATGGGACAGTTTCAAGGGTAAGTATGCCGTTGGGCGTATTACTCGTGGAGCCATTAAGGCTAGTCAGCCAGTTACGCTTTGCAAGAAAGATGGTACCCAGGCCAAAGCTCGTATCGACAACGTATTTATGAGTCATGGGGTAAGTAAATTCGAGGTCAGCGAGGCTGTTGCTGGTGATATCGTACAGTTGACTGGTATCGCCGATGCGCAGATTGGTGAAACGGTAGCTGATAGCGAACAACCCGAAGCTCTACCAGTCATTGAAGTTGAAGCACCGACGCTCAAAGTATATTTAGGTCCAAACACATCACCGTTCAAAGGCACAGAAGGCGAGTTTAGTACTTCTCGCCAAATCGGCGAACGTCTCCAAAAAGAACTGGAAACAAATGTTAGTCTCAAAGTTGAAGATGAAGGCATCGGCTTTTTGGTGTCTGGTCGAGGCGAACTACACCTGAGTGTTTTGATTGAAACGATGCGCCGCGAAGGCTTTGAATTCGAAGTTGGGCGGCCGCAGGTTGTTACTCGCGACAATAATGGAACTATTGAAGAACCGCTTGAAGAACTTATCATTGAAGTCCCGGCTGAGCATGTCGGTGCAGTACAAATGGAAATGGGCGCTCGTCGTGCAGTGCTGAAGGAGCAATTTGCCAGCCCGAAGGGAGTTACCAAGCTGGTATATGAGCTTCCAACTCGTACGCTGCTGGGGTTACGGAACATATTACTCACCAACACCAAGGGCACTATTGTGATGAACAGTCTTATGATTGGATATCAACCGCTTGGAGCAATGCTACAACAATTGCGAAACGGTGTATTAATCGCCTTTGAAAACGGCACTACAACTCCTTATTCTTTGCAAACCGCTCAAGAACGGGGCACTTGCTTTGTCGGGCCTGCCGAAAAAGTATATGCCGGGCAAATCATCGGTCTTAACACCCGTGGTGACGATATGGAAATCAATGTCTGTAAAGCCAAGCATCTGACAAATATGCGTAGTTCATCATCAGATGGCGTTGTCCAGCTCACACCTCCAGTTATTTTGAGTCTAGAGCAGTGCATAGATTTTTTGGAAAATGATGAATTACTTGAGGTTACCCCCAAATCACTGCGACTTCGTAAGCGAGAACTAGACGCTAACAAGCGCAAACGCTCCAATAAGTGATTCCAGTAAATTCTAGCTATTACTGGCTAGGCTTTTACGTTTGTCGCTTTCATCCTCGATTTCTTGACCGATTATTTCCTCAAATAAATCCTCGATAGTCACGATGCCAACAATCTTGCCATCTCGCTCCACCGGCAAAAGGTGGGTGTGTAGGGAGATAAATTTACGCAACAGCGTATCAAGTGCTGTCATACTACCGATATTCTCAACTTGATGAAGATGTAGGTCGCTTACTTTGGTGCCGCTACCGTTAAAGTCATGGTCGACAAGCTCCTTTAGTAGAATAAGCCCGAAGCATTTCGTTCGTTTTCGGTTAAAAACTGGTATACGGCTGTGCCCATGTGATTTGATTTCATCAATTTTTCCGGTATCAATGACTACCTCAGGCAACATGTAGTAGACATCACCAAAATTCGTCATGATGTCCCTGACACGCTTTTCGCTAAGACTCAGCGCGCCTTTCATAATTTCTATCTCATCATCGTCCAGTTCGCTACCTTCTAATTCAGCATGTTCTTTAATAATCACGCCTAATTCGTGACGGGTTTCAAGGGTGCTACCACGTTTTTCGAAGAGTTTATCGAGCAAGATCTGCAGGGGCTTTGATACAGGGTAGGTGAAAAAGATCATGAATCGAAGCAAGGGTACAAATCTCGCTGTAAACGCCAGTGAATCTCGAGTAAACAAGGCTTGCGGAAACATCTCACCAAAAACGACAAACAACAAGGTACTGATAATAACTGCCACCAGACCGTTGAAGGCGCCGTCGAGCACTAGCGAACTAATAGACACCGCTGCTACGTTGGTTAATAGGATACTGGCGAGCGTGAGATGAATGTTTTTGCGAAGCGGCAAAACCAAGCGTGCAGAACGATTGCCAGCTTGAATCTTTCGATTTAGGTCCTTAATACTGAGTGACATAACGGCAACGTTAAGTCCAGAGCAGATCGCTGATATACCCACCAGAAGCACGACTTCAACAAAGAGCAATAGTAAATTCATCAGTTCTATTTTAGAGAGACCCCATTAACGACTAATTATACCGGATTTAGGTGTTCAATATTTTTTGTTACGGCGTCAGTATAGTTTTTATCGAGCGAGTGACCACTTTTGACCTGGTGTAATTCCACATTTGGTTCGGTTATGGCCTTGATGTTGGCAACACTAAGTAGTCGGTCTCTCGTACCGTAAAAAATGTGTACTGCTGTGGATAATTTTTTCAAATCTCGGTATGGGTTTTGTTTCTCTATGCATTGTTCCAGCGATCTCGCGAAAGGTACCCAGGTAGTTTCGTCCAGCATCCACTGCTCGCTATCTGGCAATATTCGCCGCAGCCGGCGAGCTGCACCAAGAGTGGCGTTTTTATGAGTACGCAGGCGGCGATACAGACGGTCGTAAAGGGATTCTACAAAACGATGGTAAGCGCGCCTTTTTGAGGCGGCGTCCGATTTGTAGATGGGCGGACTAAGTAAGTACAGTTTTGAAACCTCACTCCTGTAAACGGCGGCGTAACGCAGGGCGAGCAGACTACCAAGCGAATGACCGATAACTATGTATGGTTTTTTAACGCCGAGTCGCTTGATCGTATGGCGGATGCTTCTAATGTGTTGGTCTGGTGTGTATGACACCCATAGCGGTTTAGGTGACTCACCAAAGCCGAGCAAGTCTATACTGACGCAAGTGTAGTTGTCGCGGAGTTGTGCGGTGAGTTTGTTCCAGTTTGCTGAAGACCCAGCTAATCCATGCAATAGTACGACGGGTGGCCCACTGCCTTGCACTGTGGCGTGCAGTCGGTAAGGTGCATTAAACATTTTGTATAGCCAGTCCGGCGCTAACTTCATACCTTATATGGTAGCGTACCCACCGGCAGTGTTATAGTTAAAGTAGTCATGTATGGGCTAGGTTAGCGCCTTTCCTCCATACAGGCGTATATGAACACTAGCGGTCTGGTAGTCAGCTCGCTCCATGCTTAAGTAAGCATCTTTACTTACAAATCAAATAAGTACGTTCAGTGCGCTCTCTTTTTATAAAATTCGTTTCAAGTAAGAAAGAAGTTTTATGCGTGAAAAAATCAACGAAGAAGTAAGCGTTGTTATGTATTTTAGTCATCGACAGAAAAAGGCCTTACCGCACCTGGTGTCGTGGAATAATCAGGAATACCAAGTGGGAAAAATCGGTTTTCACCACACTATTCAACGTGGTAACACGCTGCATCACATTTTCGAATTGGTTGATAAAAGTGAGTCGCTATGGTTGCGGCTGAGGCTGGATACCAGCAACTTACATTGGATGCTTGAGGCGGTGAGTGATGGAAACGGGAGTTAACACTGCCTGCCCGTTAGTGATGCATATCGACCTGAATTCCTGCTTTACAACCATCGAACAGCAAGCCAACCCACTCATCCGCTACAAACCAGTCGTAGTGGCTGCTTATACCACACCGGGCGGATTTATCTTGGCAGCCAGTTATGAAGCTAAGCGTATGGGCATTAAACTTGGTTTGATTGTTCGCGAAGGCCGGGCTATAGAACCCAATCTTATTGTCTTGGCGCCTGACCCACCCAAATACCGTGAAGCCTACAAACGGTTCAAAAAATTACTGCTAGATTACACAAGTGATGTGGAGCCGAAATCCATAGACGAGTTTGTTATAAATTTTGCTGGATCGCCAGTGATTACCGCCGGACGTGACTTGCAAGACATAGGCTACGAGATAAAACAGCGTATTCGAGAATCTATCGGCGAATACGTGAGCGTAAATGTTGGCATTGGCCCGAATCGTTTTTTAGCTAAGACGGCTGCTGGTCTTGATAAGCCGGACGGATTAAATGTAGTAACCGCTGCCAATATCATGGCTATGTACAGCCGATTAGATTTGTTGGATCTAACAGGGATAAATCGCGGCTATAAAGCCCGCCTTAATAGTGTTGGCATTATGACACCGCTGCAGTTTTATGAAGCTTCTGCGGACTTTTTGGCGCGCCGGGTGTTTCGCAGCCGCGTTGGGTTTGACTGGTACTTGCGGTTACGGGGCTGGGAGGTTGATAATGTGCAAAGACGGCGCAAGAGCTTTGGTCACCAATATGCTTTGTCCCGCAAAACTTCTGATAGGCAAGAACTGTCAAAACTGCTGGTAAAGCTTTGTGAAAAAACTGGGCGTCGTCTGCGAGCCAACGACTACAGTGCTCAGGGCATTCATCTGAGTTTACGTTTTGAAGATCGCACGCATTGGGGTAAGGGTGTTAAACACGTAAGGGCTTTCTTTACGACTCAAGACGTTTTTTCTCACGCCCGGGAATTGCTCCACCAAGCCCCCACTACCAGTCGGGTTACCAGCATGAGCGTGACGGCATATAGTCTCATGGACAAAAATGCCGAACAGCTTGGTTTGTTTGACGGGCATGCATCTACCGATAAGCGTTCAGTGAGTCGAGCTATGGATAATATTAATGATCGTTATGGTGATTTTACGGTCTTTCCGGCGATTATGGCCGGCATGGACGATACTATTATTGACCGGATTGCCTTTGGAAATGTCAGTGAAATTATTTAGAAGCGGCACTGTTAGAAAGCATTGCCCCCTGTTAAGGTGGCTCCTGGGATCTTTTTCGCAACGATTCAACAAAGCCCTGCACATTTTCAGGTGGGGAATCAACATATCACTCAGAACAAAACACGTATGATTGCATACGGGCATGTTTTTATTTTAGTGAAAAACTACTTACGCAGCCGCGGGTTTTGCACCACCTTCAGCTTTGGTTCCAAAGCCGAGATATAGCGCAACAGCAGCAATAAGGACATGTAGGAAGTTGTCGGCTAGGTTTATCGGAAAAAGATTTAGCACGCTGTCACCTTGCATGAACCCAATAATTGCAACCAATGCGTATACGACTCCAAAGACTTGAAAGTACATTCGTGCATAGTTTGTTGCCTGGCTGGCAACGAGGGCTACCAGACCAGTTAAAATATGGATGATGTTATGAATCGTATCGACGTGGAAAATGCCAAGCAGAAGCTTTGCGCCTTCATCGTTTTCTATGGTGACACCTGGCACAAAACCAAGTACTCCCACTGCTAAAAGCACGACACCAAATATCATCGCTGCTTTTTTTACCATTGATCCCTCCTTAAATTACTCCAAGCTGGTTATGCTTGCATAATGACAACTATACGCCTGAGGTTTTTTCTGAGCAATCAAAAGCCAACCATATTCAGTTAAAGTATAAACACTCCTTCGTTTCTAGAATACAATAGCTATGTAATGAATAAATCACTTACATATTTACTGGTGGGTGTAGGAGGCGCAGCGGGCTCCTACATTCCTGTATGGGCGTTTGGGGTAAGTGCATTTTCGATACTAAGTATTTTAGGTGGTGTCGCTGGCGGGATTCTCGGTATAGTCGCCGCCTATAAAATAGGAGTTAATTGATGGAAGAAACGCCAACATTCCCTTGCGCTGATAAAATTACTTTTGACGACGAAAAATCAGCCAAAACGGCAGCAATTGTCGCAGATTGGCAGCACGAGCTTGCTGGAAACTTGGTTCCCTACAGGTGTCGGTATTGTTCGCTGTGGCACCTGGCTACTAAAAACTAAAACCTATCCAGAAATAATAAAAGGACGAAGGACGGTTGACCGTCCAAGATAAGCGCGTTACAGTGCCATGTATGGCGCTCCCTAAATCATCAAAAATACCACCATTAATCCCGGCAATTCCAGGTCGGGCTGTAAAAGTAGTACTTGATCCTGCTCAGATTGCTAGCGCGCGTGAATATATCCAAAATTACTGGCCAAAACTTACTCGTTCGCATCCTGAAGACGATAAAACTATTGTTGGTCTACCCAATCCTTATTTGATTCCAAGCTACGACGAAAAGGCACCCTTTAGTTATAACGAACAGTATTACTGGGATAGCTATTTTTCAGTGCAGGGAATGCTAAATCAAGAAAATAAAGATTTCGTAGCGGGAATATTAGAGAATTTTTTTGTGCTTATGGATCGTTTCCATATTATTCCTAATTCAAGTCGCACCTACCATACCGGTCATTCCCAGCCACCATTTTTAACGAGTTTTATTTTTGATGTCTATAATATTGGCGGTTATTCGGTTGACTGGCTCAAAGAGAAGATGGCCGTAGCGGAACAAGAATATTATGGCGTATGGATGTCAGAGAAGCACCCAAACTGGCGACTAGTATCAAGGGGCTTAAGTCGGTACTACGATTTTAATGTTCTGCATGATCTCGCTGAAGCAGAGAGTGGTTGGGACATGACTACCCGATTTAATCGTCGCGCCCTTAATTATTTGCCGGTGGATCTCAATGCTTTACTTTACAAATATGAAACTGACTTTGCGCTGGCTGCAAAGATGACTGATGACCTTTTAGGTGAAGAGGCTTGGCTAGCCCGCGCTGAGCTGCGCAAGCAGACCATGAACGCGCTCATGTGGGATAAGCGACGCCAGTTTTTCTATGACTATAACTATAAAAAAGAGCAAATCGGTCGAGTCTCATCCCTGGCGGGATACTTTCCAATGTGGGCCGGTATGGTTAGTGAAAAACAAGCTGCACATTTGGTACGTAATCTGAAAAAATTTGAACAACGTGGTGGCCTGGCGACAACAGACACAGCGCTACCAGGACTCCTTTCAAACATCCCTACCCAGTGGGCATACCCGAACGGTTGGGCGCCGCTGCATTTTATAGTCGTTGAAGGCCTAAAGCGGTATGGCTACGAAAAGGAAGCTCGCCGGATTGCCCATAAATGGCTATCCGCCAACCTAGCTTGGTTCTCGAAGCACAAGAATTTTTTGGAAAAGTATAATGTCGTAAATCCGTATCGCGAGCCGGTAGAAGGGGTATACCCCAGCCAAACAGGGTTTGGATGGACAAACGCCATCTTCGAACGCTTCTGCCAGGACTGGCTCTAGCCGTGCAGACCAGCTTGGCCTACTTACTGGCTAGACCAGCAACCCACCAAGCTTCTTGGCGAACTACTACGTCAGAAGTTGCGGGGCTCATTCACTGTATTTAGATACGGTTCATTCGAGCTCCTTACTTCTTCCTTGTATTTCATCCAAGTCTGCACGACTAGCTCACTATATTTCATAATCATAACGACAAGGTAACAAGAAAACTCGCACAGATATGTTCTGCTAGGCTACTGTTCTATCGTAATTTTCTGACAGGATAAACGGTCTGTTAGAATTAGAGGTAGTATGAGCAACTATTACGTCACAACGTCTATTCCGTATGTCAACGGAGATCCACATATTGGTTTCGGGATGGAGTTAGTTGTTGCCGATGTTCTAGCTAGATACGCTCGACAGCAAGGGATTACGACCTTGTTTAGTACCGGTACCGACGAGCATGGGACCAAAGTCGCTGAAAAAGCCGAAGAACTACAGCTTTCGCCGGAAAAATACGCCGATAAAGTAAGCAAAGTTTTTGTTGATTTACTGCCAACACTCAATATCAGCAATGACCGCTTTATCCGTACTACTGATCCAGCTCATGAAAAACGAGCTCAAATCATCTGGGCAGCACTCAAAGACAATATATACAAAGGTACGTACACAGGTTGGTATGATGTTCGTCAGGAAGAATTTGTTCCGGCAAATCAAGTCGATAAGACCCGTACGGACCCTAAACACCCCCAGGCCTATCAAAAATTGGAAGAAGAAAATTATTTTTTCAGGCTCAGTAGTTTTAGTGGCGCTATTGAAGAAGCAATTACATCAGGTGCGTTACAGATTGTGCCACAGAGTCGCAAGAATGAAATTCTTTCACTGCTAGGCAGCGGGCTGGAGGATATCAGCATTAGTCGTCCGAAGTCTAAGCTTTCCTGGGGTGTACCTGTACCCGGTGATAGTAACCAAGTTATGTATGTCTGGTTTGAAGCGCTTATGAACTATATTACTGTGCTTGGCTATCCTGAGCATCAAGACTTTAAGGATTATTGGCCAGCGAACACGCATGTTATTGGCAAAGACATTCTGCGGTTTCATGCTGCAATCTGGCCCGGTATGCTGATGGCACTATCTATACCATTACCAAAGGCGCTCTACGTTCATGGTTTTATCAACGTCGAAGGCAAAAAAATGAGCAAATCACTCGGTAATGTCATTTCGCCAACTGAAATTGTCCAGAAGTACAACGCTGATGTATTCCGCTACTTCTTTCTACGGCACATACCATCCTATGATGACGGAGACTTTACCTGGGAACGTATCGAAATGGCCTATAACAGCGAGCTCGCTGATCAACTCGGCAACGCACTGTCACGTACCGCCGCGATGATCGTTAAGTATCAAGAAGGCTTGATAGGGGACATTCCTTCCGCCGAACACGACATTGCCCAATTTCGTGAATCAATGGCAATATTCCGGTTTGACCGCGCACTCGACGAAATATGGGAACAGGTGAAAGGCCTAAACCAATACATTGACGAAACAAAACCCTGGGAAATTGCTAAGAACAAGGACAAAAACCAGGAAGACGCCGAGCATCTGAGGGAAGTACTTGCCTATATGGCTGGTTGCTTACTTGAAATCGCTGAACTGCTAGAACCGTTTATGCCAGATACAGCCGCCAAAATTGAAAATGTGTTTAGCAAAGGCTATATACAATCGCTTGATGGCCCTTTGTTTCCAAAAGCCGAAGCAAAAAACGCTAACGCCTGATACGCATGCAGCTGATTGATACCCATTGCCATTTGCAGTTTCGTCAAATGGGCAACGTCTCTGAAGTTCTATCAGAGGCCGCCGAGGTTGGAGTCGATACCGTTATTTGTCCTTCAACGACACTTGCCGATAGTAAAGAAGCAGTTGCCATCGCCAGGCGCCATGACAATGTCTGGGCCGCAGTTGGTGTTCACCCACATGATGCTGATAATTTTGTTACAGACACGGGTCAGGCTCAGCAAATGATTGAACTACTGCGCCTTCCTGAAGTAGTGGCCATGGGCGAGATCGGTCTAGATTACTATAAAAACTACTGTCCAGTAGACACTCAAAAGCGCGCCTTTGCACAGCTGCTTGAAATCGGCATTGCCACTGATAAGCCATTTATTTTTCATGTGAGAGATGCATTTAGTGATTTTTTTGAAATTATTGACCGCTACCCCGGTATCCGGGGCGTGGTGCATAGTTTTAGTGCCACAAGTTCGGAGCTCGTGGAAGTTACAAAGCGAGGTCTATTTGTCGGGTTAAATGGCATTATGACGTTCACTAAAGATGATTCTCAGCTTGAAGCTGCTAAGCAAGTACCACTACGTCTGCTACTCATCGAAACAGATGCGCCGTTCTTGACTCCAACACCTTTTCGTGGTAAAATCAATTCAGCGAAGCACGTGCGAGTTGTAGCCGAGTTTTTGGGCAATCTTCGAGATGAACCAATGGATGTCTTAGCCGCTGCCACTACCCGTAATGCCGAGGCGCTATTTCGTATTAATGTTAAAAAGTAGATTTTATGGCACCACTATTACCAGAACTAAACAGTCCATCTTCAGAACAGTTCCTCCCATTGGAGGCTGGCCGTCTTCATGAAGGCATGGGTGCCGCAAACAAGCTATTGGGTGCGCTGAGCGCAATGCTCAACATATTGCCGGGTGTTACTGCTCCTGCCGAATCTTATGTTGGCCGGCCTGAACCTGGTACTGCCGAAGCCCAATTCGCTCCACCGGTGGGCACCACATCTGTATTAAATGAGCTTTTTGGTCTTGCGCCTTCCGAAGAGACAGCTACTCCGGTCACGGCCGCCCGGCAAGAAGTGTTAGAAGCATTACACAACCCCACGCCATCTGTACCTGCAAGTTCTGAACCAACAGAAGTCAACGAAACTTTACAACCAAGTGACGACCAAGGTAAGTCGGAGCGCGTTCAAGCCGCCCAAGCTGCTTTAGCGCAAATACCTGATAGTCCTGTGGTTCTTCCATCTGAAACTCAACCAATTGAAGCTCCGATTTTCAGTCTGTCAGATCAAGCTTCGGTCGGTCAGGCTGCATACGCTGAAGCAATGTTTGGTAGTGGTAGCACGCAACAGGGTACTGTAATACCATTTCCTCGATCCGACGCATCTGCTACGAATGATCCCAGGTTAGCGCTGGGGGCATAATGTCATGGGCATGCTTGGATTCGATAAACTGCTGAGCAATCGCAAACGAATGCGTCAGCAAACGACACAGGCGTCAATTTATCAGACGATGCTTAGGCGCGAAGCCGAAATGGGCGGTAAACTTTTTGGACCAATACCAAAGGGGCACCGACGGGAATTTTTTTGCCTGAATGAATCCACCTGGGTGTGGCATGAAGAGTGGAAAGATAAAAGTGGTCAGTACAAACACCGTACGACTCGTTACGATGTGCGGCCGAATGGTGTGCTAAAAGCCCAGGATGGACTTGGTTACCAGCAGTTGAATCGTGACGAGGCAGTTAATTTATATCGCGCCGTGGAACTGTATCGTGATCGTGTGCTAGTGCCGCTGTATGGTCACGTTATGAATTCAGGTATCACTACTCTACAAAAAACGAAGTAGATTGTGACTTTGCTAAAGGGCGATAAAATAGGGTAATGTCCGCTAAGAAAACAATTTATCTCGATCATGCTGCTGCAACACCGCTGAGTGAAGATGCGCTAATTGCAATGAAGCCATATTTTGCACAGCAATTTTATAACCCTTCAGCACTGTACCTTCGTGCCCAAGATGTCCGTGCGGCAGTTGAAACGGCGAGACACTCTGTCGCGCAAATCATTGGAGCCAGATCCGGTGAAGTTATTTTTACAGCCGGAGCAACTGAAGCAAATAACATTGCCGTCCAAGGCGTCATGGCACAGTACCCTGACGCTAATTGCCTGGTAAGTTCGATTGAACATGAGTCGGTGCTAAAACCAGCCAGCCGCTATCGCTGCAAAGAAATTCCTTGTGACGAGTCGGGTATTATTCAGCCTAGCGCAGTAGTGACGATGATTGATGATGATACCGTCTTGGTTAGTGTAATGCAGGTTAATAACGAAGTCGGTACCATTCAACCCATTAGTGAAATTGCCAGACACATAAAAACTGTTCGTGAAGAACGTAGTAAAGCTGGTAACGCCCTGCCACTGTACTTACATACTGACGCTGCACAGTCAGCTAATTATTTCGATATTCATGTGCAGCGTCTCGGGATTGATCTACTTAGCTTAAACGGCGGCAAAATCTATGGCCCTAAACAAAGTGGTCTACTATACGTAAAACGCGGCGTTATTATTAAGCCGTTAGTTGTTGGTGGTGGGCAAGAATTTGGGTTACGATCGGGCACAGAAAATGTGGCGGGAATTGTTGGATTAGCAGCTGCTTTTGCCCAAGCTCAAGAAATAAAAGATAGCGAAGTGAAGCGTTTGGTCGAGCTGCGAGATACATTTATAAAAGAACTACTCTCTATATTCGGTAGTGCCATTAATGGTTCGCTTAGGCACCGCACGGCAAATAATATACATATAACTTTCGATGGCATAGACAATGAATGGCTGGTGATGTCGCTGGATGAAGCAGGTATCATGGCCGGTGTTGGTAGCGCATGCAGCGCCAGTAGTGATAAACCCTCGCATGTTTTATTAGCAATGGGCAGAACTGATCAGCAGGCTCAAAACAGTATCCGTCTGACACTTGGGCGATCTACAACTAATGGACAGTTGCGCTACACTGCAGAAACCATCAAAAGACTCATCAGCTCAAAACGGTAGTGTTTTATCCGTTATGACGCTATACTTACCATGATTATGGAACTTTCGCTGCGTACCAAAAATCAAACTGCTTGGCGCTTGCTCGTATTATTGATGATTATCTTTGGAGTAGTGCTATGTAGTGTTCGCGTTTATGCCGAGGCGGTTATTCAGGGTTATATATCTGACGAACAGCTGGTACGTGGGCAAATCGTCCAATTAGTGAATAAGGATGTCAGGAAGGTATCTCCGGCAACGGCCGATAAACTTAGCAGTGTCCATGGGGTGGTAGTCGATCCGAACGATGCGCCGGTCACACTAACAGAAACTGGTCAGAAAACATTTGTTGCTACTGCTGGTCGGTATGGCGTATTGGTTTCAAGTGAAAACGGTCCGATTGCGGTGGGTGATTATGTATCGGTTGGTAGTGCGCCGGGCATTGGCGCCAAATCAAATGAAAAGTACAGTCACGTACTCGGTAAAGCCTTGGAGCCTTTTAACGGTAAAGCCAACGTATTAACAAATACGAGTGGCGGGGCTGGTATTGCTAGGATTCTTGTTGATATCAAGGTGGGGACGAATCCATTTAGAGCAGCCGATAAGAACTATCTTCCTGAGTTTTTGCGAGCTGCTGGGGAAAAAATTGCCGGAAAACCAGTGCCAACACCGAGAATGTATCTCGCGCTTGCTATTTTGTTTGTCACTAGCTTTATCGCGGCTTCACTTCTATACGCTGGTGTGCGCAGTGCCATAATATCAATCGGTCGCAATCCGCTGAGCAAGGGCGGGATAATAAAAGGCTTGATACAAGTGGTTATTTTTGGATTGATTGTTTTTATTGTAGGCATTTTTGGGGTATATTTATTACTGAAACTATAGGAGGGATTCTCTTGGCACGTGACGTTAGTTTTGAATATCAAGTCAGCCCAGAGAAACTACTGTAAATTTTTATGAACACGGGTGGGTTAATTCTTGTTATTTTAATGCTGGTAGTCGCGACGCTGGCATTTTTATGGGTAGCTTTCCAGCTTAAGTCGGCTCAAGGGAGTGATCAACAGCGCAAATCGGCAGTTGATACTATCGAACAGGCTGCTCGTGAAGACGTGGAGCATATATTTAACGATGAGTTCCGAGAAGAATTACGTAACCGCGGACGGTTGCATTTTGAAAAAATAATTGGCGAAAACGCCATGTTCTTACAACAAGACCTTCGGGAAACGACCTCACAACTCAACGATTATATGCGTTCGGAAATAACTCGTACGCTTCAGGATGAGTTTAAGAAGTACGAACAATCTATTACTGATGCTAAGCAGTTGGCCCTTGAATCGATTGAAAAAACCCGTGCGGTAGTTGAACAGCAACGCGAGGTACTACTGCAGCAGTTAGCTCACCAAGCCGAAGGTGAAAAGACACGTATTGTTGCTCGATTTGAGGAAGAAATGGCGCGCATTGTTAATCACTATGTGCTTCGTGCTATTGGTAATCAAATCGACTTAACGGATCAGCTTGACTACATTTTAGCGGAGCTTGAAAATAATAAAAGCGCCATCATTGAGGACATTAAGCGTGGCACTTAGCCCAATTCTTAGCACCACACCAGTACATTACTTTGCACAGCCAAGTACTGTAAAGGATTGGGTCTCTCAAAATGGGAGTTATGTTTAAGCTATGGAGAAGCAGACATTTAGATTGCCACTTGGTGTTACTAGTACCATTGATGTGGCTCGGGCGATGCGTGAACTTAACGCCCTCAACGACTTTATGACAGCTGCAAAAGTAAGGACACCAGGCACACCCCTGCAACTTCCTAAGCTTACCCGTCAACTGGATGAACTTGCTCGGCTCAATGACTATAATTTGACCGATGAAAATCACCGCAAAGAACTCACCGCTCGACTTAATACGGTTATGGGGAAAAGCCCAGTTCTCCATATTAGCTTCGCTTCCGAACCTTCGGTCAAGGCACTGGAAAGAATATTGTCATGGCTGCGGGAAAACATACACGCTCAAGCACTTTTAACGGTTGGTTTACAACCGGGTATTGCCGCAGGCTGCGTACTACGAACTCCAAATCTTTTATTTGACATGAGCCTTCGTTCATACCTAAAGCAACAGGAGCCGTACGTAGTGCAACTTATTGAAGAGGCCGCTAATCGGGTAGTCAAAAAAGAAGTAGCCCAGGCCACCAATCCTGCACCACAACCCGCCAAGCAAGCAGAACAACCTAAGGTACCAGCAGCATGAGTGAAACCAATACACACTTTGATCAGTTGGTGGCCGCAGGCAAGCCGGTTGGCGAAGTAATTGGAGTCACAAACTTTCTTGTCCATGTTCGAGGGCTCCAACCTGTAAATACTCATGGCTTAGTCATGTTTGAAGATGGTTCCAAAGGCTACGTTCATCACATTCTAGAAGATTATATTGTGGTGTTGCACCTTGGTGCTGACACGCTACGCATTGGGATGGTCGCGGTGTTGCAACACGATCAACTGGTTGCAAAAGTCGGGAAGGATTTTGTTGGACGTGTCATATCCGTGACCGGCGAACCGTTGGATGGTAAAGGGCCGATTGCAGCAGATTCGGTATGGCCGGTGTTCAATACTGCGCCACCAATCCATGAGCGACAGCAGCTCAAGGATCAACTGGAATCGGGGGTGATAGTTATTGATTCGCTATTTCCGATTGTTCGTGGGCAGCGTATGGCGCTGCTAGGCGATAGCAAGTCTGGTAAAACGACACTTGCAACACAGCTTGCCATTAATCAGCGTGACACTGACCAGATTGTGGTATATGTCTTGATCGCTAAGCGCCGTTCAGATGTTGACCAATTGTTGACACGGTTAAACGACAACCATGCCATGGAAAAAGCAATTGTGATTGTTTCTACTATGTTTGAGTCATTAGTGATGAGCTATCTGGCACCATACGTGGGCTGCGCCATGGCTGAATATATGTGGCAAAAGATGGATCAAGACACAATTATCGTCTACGATGACTTAACAAGTCATGCTCATGCTTACCGCGAAATGGCGTTGATGTCTGGCACTAGTCCAGGTCGTGACAGTTACCCTGGCGACATGTTCTATGTTCATTCATCGCTGCTTGAGAGGGCTGGCCGCCTGCACCGTAACAGTAAACACTTAACTTCCGTACCTGTAGTATTGGCGGCCGGTGGCGATATTACCGCGTTTCTACCAACCAACATCATGTCAATCACCGATGGGCAATGGATTTTAGATATGGACATCTTTCGTGATGGACTCCGCCCGGCGCTTAACTCTGGATTGTCAGTTACTCGTATTGGCGGTGTCGGTCATAATGATCGCCAGAAAAAAATAGCCAGCACGACTATGAAATCGATGGCGGCGTACCGTCAGGCGCTCGAATATTCACGTTTTGGTTCCGAGCTTGCCCTGCAGGCAAAGAAAGATCTTGCCCTAGGGCAAACAGTTAATCAATTGCTTATACAGGCACCTGGTGAGACATTCAGCTTAATGGCGCAGCAGATGATGTTCGATATTATCCTGAATGTTGGGGATGGTGAGACGGTTGATCTAGCCGCACTCAAAAAGAATGTTCAAGAGATTGCAAAAACAACTACCGATGAAAACTACGATGCTAATCTTGCACAATTAAAATCCCAAAGCCTCGTACAGCTAAAGGGTGCTGCTCCCCAAGCTGCTGCAACACCGTCCGCTGATGCAGCTGCTACTACCGAAACTGCCAAGAAAATAGAGGAATCAGCCGCAAAGCCAACCGACGAAAAACAGCCCGAACCTTCTAAAGAACCAGTCGCATCGGGGGCAAAAAAGTGAGGTCTATCAATGACATTGCCAAAGAGCGGGACGCTATGGGAACCATGGTCGAACTTACCAGTGTGTTTGAAGGCATCGCCAGTATGCGTATTGCCCAGATTAAGAACCAAGTACTCGAAGCCCAGCAGTTTTTTGGTGCGCTATGGAATATCTATAGCCAAATTCGAGTAGCTAATTACTTTAATTTTGGTCGTAACGTCGACGGCGAAGAACATGTCAGTGACAAGGAACTGTTTATTGTCATTACTGCCGAAGGCGGGTTTTCAGGAGACATTGACCAAAAATTAATCACTTGGATGCTTACCCACTACAAAAAAGAAGCCCATGAAATTATTATCATCGGGCACCATGGTGCGATACAGCTAGCACAGCGTGGTGTGTCGTTCAAAAAGTACTACAAGTTACCCGAAAAAGATAAGAATATCAACGTCATGCCGATCATCAAAGAAGTTCAAAAATACAAGAGTGCTACAGTGTACTACCAAACATATGTATCTTTGACAATCCAGGATGTTAAGCGAATTAGTCTCAGTAACGCCGTCAGCGAACGCGGAAAATTAGTGACTAATGCTGACGAGATCATATCGGAGGCCAATTATATATTTGAGCCGAGTACCTATGCGGTTGTTGACCACCTGGAAAGTTCGATGATGCAAATTGCCTTGTCGCAGGTAATCTTGGAATCTAAGTTAGCGCAGTACGCTAGTCGGTTCAGGGCAATGAGCGGTGCACATACCAGAGCTGACGAAACAGTTGGCGAACTAAGACTGACATATAACCGCGCGAAACGGCACATCAAGGACGAACGGTTGAAGGAAATTATTAATGGTATGCGTAAGGCGGGTGTCAAATGAGCGTTGGTGTTGTGCGTACCGTAAAAGAATTGATGATAAGTGTGCAGTTTGATGGTGATTGTCCGGATATCGGTGAGGTTGTAACGGCTAACAATGGTAGCGGTAGTATTCTGTTGGTAAACAGTCTTGAGCATGACAATGTTGCAATGTGCCTGAATGTATTGAGTCACCGCAATATCCAAAAAGGTATGACCGTAGAGCGAACTGGAAAGGGAATTGAGATACCAGTTGGAGATGCGACCATTGGGCGTATTTTGAGTGCTGTTGGTAAACCGCTGGATGGTCAGCCAGAAGTAGCGGCTGACGTACCTCGTAAGGACATCTTAAAAATTCCTGCACGAAGCAACAATTTTACTGCCAGCAAACCGGAAATTTTGGAGACAGGGATCCGCGTACTGGACTTCTTCACACCGCTAGTAAAAGGTCGTAAGATGGGGATTATAGGTGGTGCCGGCGTGGGCAAGACGGTGCTCACCATGGAACTTATAAACAATATCGCCAAAAGTGGCACAGGCTTGTCGTTCTTTGCCGGTATCGGTGAGCGTATTCGTGAAGGTCATGAACTTTACGAGACACTGCGCGATAATGACCTGCTCAAAAATACTTGCATGTTTTTTGGGCAAATGAATGAAAATCCTGTCCAACGTGCTTTGATTGGTATTAGCGCGGTTGCCAGTGCTGAGTATTTTAGGGATCAGGAGCAAAAAGATATTCTGTTCTTTGCTGACAACATGTATCGGTATATCCAAGCACGCAACGAGCTGGCGACAATCTTGGCTCAGATTCCGAACGAAGGTGGGTATGAGCCAACTATCTTCTCCGATATCAAAGTCTTGCAAGACCGCTTAGCATCGAATGAAAACGGTTCGATCACGGCTATTCAGACCATTTATGTGCCAGCCGACGACCTTTCCGATCCGGCGGTGCAAATGATTCAGCATGAGCTAGACGGCATTATTGTGCTGTCACGTAAAATAGCCGAGCAGGGTATTCGCCCAGCAGTTGATATTATTCAAACTAACTCTAGTCTTTTGACTCCCGATATCGTCGGCCAGAAGCACTATGACCTCAGTGTCAAAGTCCAGGCTCTAATGCACAAGCATGAATCGCTGAAGAGCATTATTGCTATCATCGGTGAAAACGAACTTAGCCCGGCTGATCGCGCAGACTATGCCAAAGCCAAGGAGTTGATTCAGTATTTTTCCCAGCACATGTTTGTAACTACCGTACTAAATGGCATTCCTGGTGAGTTTAGTACTCGTGAACAAACATTGGCGGGCATCGAAACAATCTTAGCAAAGTAGAAAGCAACTATGCCTGAAGAATCAAATCCCCAGGATATAGCATCCGACCCAAATAAGTCGGTAGCCGACAACAAACAGGATAAAAAGCAAGGCTTTGTGACACGTTCAAACGCTGATGGTAAATCGGTCATGCGTGTTAAGATCTACGCGCCGTTTAAGGTGTATTACGACGAAGATGCTGAAAGCATTAGTGCCGAAAACGACACCGGTCCATTTGACATCCTGCCTCGTCACAAAAATTTTATGACACTACTTTCTCCGTGTGACATCGTGGTTCGCAGAACAGGGGCGGATGACTTCACTATCAAGATCACGCGGGCTATTATGCATGTTAAGGCCGACCAAGTTACCGTGTTTTTAGATGTCTAGACTTCCGGACTACTCCTAGTTGTGTAATTTATGAACTTAGCAAATCTTCGACTTGCAATGATTGACTACTTTTGTCTGGTCAAAAGTAGTCAAAACCCACCGGGCAGCTAATTTCTTGATGAGACAACTAGTCAAAGCAAACAACAGGCTTGCGGAACTCGCTTCGCTCAGACAGTCCTCGCCTGTTTTGGTTGTTTGCTTGACGTAGTCTCTCAGGAAATAAGCTCTATGCCCGGACCCATTCGCTGCAGCCTGGGTTTCCGGCCGTTGGCGAAAACCGATGAATAAAGACTTCCTTTTTACATCGCTGGCCGAGGACTAGCCTTTAGGCCGACCTTAAGGGAGTTCCGCAGGACACGAGTAAAAGGGGATCTTTATTCAATAGTGTTTTTGACTCGGGTCGGGAGTTTTGTTTTACTTTGTCGGTACAAAGTAAAAGTAGTTTAGTCCAAGGCAACATAATCAAAGCCAAAGCTACTACTGGCCGGTGCTGCTGATGCTGTACAAATAGACAATGAACTGGATGTCCTATTGATGTAATAATTCAAACTGCCAGCAGACGCCCCGACTGGACTAATGGCAATATGCGGTGTGGAGTTGAACTTCTGACTAAAATTAATGGTTGCAAAACAGCCGGCAGTTGGCGAGCCACCGGTATTAACAGTGAGTGTTCCAGCGGTATCGGATCCGTTCACAGATGCAGTACCGCCGGCACCAAGTGCCGAGCCAAATACGAGGCCTGGTGTGACGCCACCAGCAGCAATATGTCGGTTAAGAACCAAATCTTTGTTAATCTGCAAATTATCGATGTTTAGTTGTGGGGCGGCAATTGGCCCACCAAATGTGGCTCCTCCACTGACAAGCAATGACTTTTGGATACTGAGCTGCCCCAGCACAGTAGCGTTACCAGAGACCGATATGTTGTTTAGCTTAACTTCGTCAAACTGACTAGTACCGCTGACGGTAATTCCGGGGAGCGCTAGTGCTCCACCCACCTTGATTGTTCCTGCAACATCTAAACTGTCACGCACTAATACGCGACCGTTGAAAACGGCATTGCTTTCAACATTAAGTACCGACTTGGCATCGCCGACGGTTGTAGTGCTGTTTTGGATAGCAGCCAAATCTTTTTCGCTTAGCTTCTCGACTTTTATGTCTGTTTTGGCGGCTTCTTTTTTACTTGATTGGTATGAAATGAATATCGCTAAACCAGCAATAACAAGCAAAAGAAGGAATAACAGCATATAAATATTAAGATGTGTGGTGATAAACCCGACAATCCCGCCTTTCCCGGCTGAAGATTTTTTGGATTTCTTCTTACTGGAGGTGTCTTCAGCAGGCTCGGCTGCTACTGCACCGCTCTCAAGAGAGTTTGATTCGCTGTCGGCGGTCTTTACCTCGGTAGATGGCGCCTCTAATGAATCGTTTTCAAGCGAGTTTTTTTCGGCTTCGTCTTTCTTTTCCTCACCCATATGTAATACCTATGGTTAATACCAAATCCCCTCAAGTATAACAAACCATAAGCCAATTTGTTATCAATAAACGCCCCGGAACAAACATCGCATAAACAGTTATGCTAAAATTTTTAAGTAAATGGGACATCTAAAGAAACTCAGCCTGTTACTGCTATGCTGTTTATTCTGTAGTGGTTCTGCGGTATACGCGCAATCCACCTCGACTAACTATAAAGTTGAAGAGCAGGCTTTTGGTATTGGGAGCGAACTCGATGCATCGTCATCAAATTATCGATCGCAGCAGAGCGTCGGTAATCTGGGTGTTGGCTTTAGTTCGAGTGCGAATTACGATGCGATTGCTGGGTTTATAACCCCTAATGAGCCATATCTAGAATTTAATGTCAGCAATGCTACGGTTAACTTGGGTGATTTAACACCGAGTGCCACTGCAAGCGGAAGCGCCACGTTCTACATCCGTACATACTTATCAGGAACATACTCGGTATATACCAGGAGCCAGCCGTTGACTAGCGAAGGAGGAGCTACTATTAACCCCATGGCTACCTTAGCTACTCCAAGCCCGGGGACTGAGCAGTTTGGCATAAATCTTGTTGATAATGCCAGCCCCAATGTTGGGGCAAATCCGATTAATATACCAGACAACAGCTTTGCAGACGGTGAGGCCGCAACGGATTATGATGTTCCTGATCAATTTAAGTATGTGGTTGGCGATGTTATTGCTCGTTCCCAGCAATCGGTAGGCAATCCAGCTATAGGCAGAACCGACTATACAATCTCCTATGTTGCCAATATTAATAGCATCACTGAGGCGGGAAGCTATACAATGGTACATGACCTTGTTGCAGTACCAACGTTCTAAGAATGCTAAAGCACAAGCAGTTTGTAGTTTAATAGATTTTCTGGGAAAATAAAAAACAGACCATTGTAACTGGTCTATCGAGAAACACATATGTCCAAATATCATCACAGAGCGAGTAATTATTACGTCGCTCGCAAGCGCCGATACTTACGGAGGGTAGTGGCGTCGTTTACTGCATTGCTTGTC
This sequence comes from Candidatus Saccharimonadota bacterium, assembly GCA_022841445.1. Lineage (GTDB taxonomy): Bacteria > Patescibacteriota > Saccharimonadia > Saccharimonadales > UBA10212 > JALHRM01. The sequence goes on along the minus strand of JALHRM010000007.1, from coordinate 838 downwards.
ATTGTTGGCATTGTTGTTGCTGTTGATGTGTATATAAGTTCTCGTTCTTCAACTTCCGTTGTATCCAGTGAAACCAATAGCGTTGTATTGCCGAGGAGTACCAATATATTAAGGAGCCAATTCTTCCAATTTCAAGCGAGTGACCAGTGGAGAGCAGTCGCCGGAACCGCACTAAGTGCCAATCAGTTTGTGTATAGAGCTCTAAACGGTCAGCTTACCGAGCAGGAGCTTGTTATTTCAGTGAGCAACACCCCTAAAGAGGTACTCGCCAATACTCAGATTTCAAGAGTTTACCCCGTTAAACCTACGCCTGACGGACGTTTAGAGTCTGACGGAGGAATTTCGGCTCATTGTAAAACTTTGTTGCCGGCCGGTAGCTCGAGAGTGCCACTCAACCTTACGTATAAGCAAGTTTTATTTCCATGTAACCCGGATGCCGGGGGGTACATTGTCGTTGTCGGTGCAGTCGGGGGTGGTATCGAAATGTCACTTCCTCGCCCTAACAGCTTGAAAACGTCCTATACTATCATGTATAAGAACCTCAAGGCGAATCCGAATTCTAACGACATTGACGATATTATTAAAACCTTTCAAACACTCTAACATTTACTAAAATTATAAAAGTACTTGCTTAGTCATTTTGCATATGCTAAAACTAAACAAGTTCTATAAAAAATAAAAACAACAATCAGGAGAATTAATAATGTTAAGAAATCAGCCTTTGCAAATGCACAAGGCGTTGGTGCTGGCTCAAACAGCCTTACTTGTATTTGCTTTAGCAATCCCAATATTATTGTCAGGCTCTGCCTACGCCGCTCCCACGCTTGCCGAGCGTGAG
>JALHRM010000006.1 GCA_022841445.1 Candidatus Saccharimonadota bacterium | reverse complement strand
CAGCGCTGGTGGTGGCTTAACTGGTAGTGCTTCCGGTGAAGGCTCGACTCCCACCCTGGCTATTGGTGCTGGCAATGGTATTACGGTTAATGCTGATGACATTACGTTGGCGCTTGCCGCATCTGCCAATGGTCTTAGTTCGACAACCAACTCCGGCTCTGGTCTCGAAGTACTGGCATCTGGACTCACTCTGCTCCAGGGCTGTGCAGATAACGACATACTCAAATGGAATGAAACAACAGATGTCTGGGCGTGCGCAAGCGATGCTACCGGTGCAAGTAACAACATTTTCGGAACCATAAACGTACCTTCTGGAACAGATCCTGTTGCAGATAGTACAACGGATACTCTAAACTTTACCGTAACGGGGACAAATCTAACAATTACTGGCGATTCAGGGACTGACACATTGGACTTTGATATCTCCGAATCAACACTCGCTGGCGCGGGTTTGGCGGTAAACGGTGATGCCCTGGATATCGGTGCAGGAACTGGCATCACTGTGAACGCTAACGACGTTGCTATCAATCAAAATACCAGCTTCAGTTGGACGGCTGATCAAACTTGGACACTTGCTGGTACCGAAGACCTGGATGTAATAAGCGACCTGGGCGGTACTGTAGATATTTTTGCGCTTCAGGGGACTCCATCAGCTACAGCCGGAACAACAAGAGGGCTCTTTATACAGCAGGCCGACTCCGCGAACGGTAACGGATTAGACGAAGGATTAACTATCGATAATGCCGATACCAACTTGGCAATAACGACTGCTATTCGCATCCAAAATAGCGGCGGCGGTGGCTACACTACCGTAATTGATAACCAAGGTACGTTAATATCAGGCACTGAACTTAATGTACTCGATGGTGGACTTACCGAAGCCGAAGTGACCGGCGAGATTGAATCTGTGACTGCGGGTACTGGTTTGACGGGTGGAGGAGCAGCAGACGGCGTAACACTGAACATTGCTTCCGGTAATGGCGGGATTGTCGTCAATGCTGATGACATTAACTTAACTCTCGCTGCATCGGCCGATGGGCTTAGTTCTACGACCAGTTCTGGTTCTGGTCTAGAAGTCCTAGGCTCCGGCCTCGCCCTATTACAGGGCTGTGCCAACAACGAAATACTAAAATGGAACGAAACCACGGACGTCTGGGCTTGCGCCGCCGATGCTGGAGGGGCAGCCGGCAATTCTTTCGAAACATTTAACGCACCGGCTGGCACTGATCCAGTGGCAGACAGTGCAACTGATACGCTCAATCTGACTGCAACAGGTTCAAATCTGACCATTACTGGCAATTCCGGCACCGACACCATTGATTTTGATATTTCTGAATCGACGCTGGCAGGTGCCGGTTTAGCGGTCAATGGTGATGCATTAGATGTTGCTTCTGCTAATGGTGCTATCGTCGTCGGAGCAAATAACATCACTCTTACGCTGGCGGCTGCCGCTGATGGCCTGAGCGCGAACACCAGCTCAGGTTCTGGACTAGAAGTATTGTCATCGGGACTAGCCTTACTACAAGGCTGCACAGATACGCAGACTCTAAAATGGAATGAAACGACTGATGTCTGGGCCTGCGGTGGATTTGATCTTGATAATGTGTACGATGCTGACACTGACAAAGTATTAAATATTGATAGTACTACTGGCCTGTTACTCGATTTAACCACTACCGGTGATTTGGCTATCCGTGACGGTACTACGGCTTTTGCCACCTTTGATAACATTGGTGGGATTACATTCGCACCAAACGGCGCATCGGACATCACCTTTACACTAGATAATGATTCAAGTTTTGTCATGAACGGCACGGTGACAGACGATGGACTTATGACCGATATTAATCTGACGCTTGGGGCTGATGCCAATGTTGATACTGTGGCTGGTTTGCAGATTGATGTAACGAGCGCCAATACCGGTGATGCAGACATTCTTTACGGGCTTAACATAAATAACCTTGCCTCAGCAGATGCGACGGTACTCGAGCGGGCGCTCAGGATTGGCACCGGTTGGGATGAAGATATACGTTTTGACGATGCCAGTCCAGTTATAAAGCTTGGAGCTACCGACAATACTGCAGTACTCAGCGTCACTGATAGTGCTGCAACACCCAACACACTGCTAAGAATGCAGGATCACTCAACTAACTTTGGTGCTTCTTTGGAAGCAGGGGCATTTATCGACTATAACTCCATGTATGTTGATGAATTCTTTAAAGACCGCGCTCAGGTAGTTGCTGACGGTAACCAGAACTGGGGTGATAATACCGAATGGAGTACTGGGGAAACAGGTACTTGCACATGGGATGGCGCAGCAGATGGTATCAATGGCTATACCACTATGGTAGCTAACGCGGTTGCAGCATCTTGTTCACTAATGCACACTGATTTGGGTGCCGCGACTGCTAATACCTGGCTCGATGCCGATAACTTGCCGACGATTGTTATGAAGGTTCGCCCATCCGTCGCTGGCGCTGGTGTACCAGATACTGACCATCAGTTCTTTGCTGGCATGTGGGACGGTGGCATGACGAATGCTCCTGCGTCTGGCGCACCAACTAACGGTATCTACTTTAGTAATGCCAGTAACACCGCCGGTACTACCGGTACGGCTGACTGGTATGCGGTAACTGACAATGGTGGTGCTTCTACTAACACTGCTTGTGGAGTAGCCGTTTCCGAGACCCAATTCGCACTGCTTATCATCAAAGTAATGTCGACATCTTTGGTTAAATTCTATATTGATCCCGACGTCAGTAACGGCGTTAGCCTAACAGAGTGTGGAACCGGTAACACAGCCAACATTAATACAGCTGGTATGACGGCTTTTCTTAAGGCCGACTGGGACGCCAACACCAATGCCGCTAACCTTGATGTCGATTTCTTTCGCATCTGGCAAGATGATGCAGCAGTAAGTTCCGGATTATCAGTGGATGAACAGGCGCCCAACGACGAAGCACCAATTGATTTACAAGCTATCAGCGAGGACGTGGCTGACGATGACACTGCTGAGGCAAGTCAAGCACTTAATGAAGTTGAACAGTATCAACTATCAAGCACTAACAATCGAGGTATCGATGAATCGTCAGAAGAGAGCAACGGCCTGACTACCGACACCGGGCAACGCATAAACCTTAATGATCTAAGTGTTGGAGCTTTGACAGTTCAGCTTGACCTAATAGTCCAGGGCGCGCTAGTAGTCGACGGACCAGCTACCTTCAAGCAGATGGTACGCTTCGAAGCCGATGCGACGTTCGCAGGCAATGTCACAGTAAAGGGTAAGACAACGTTTAATGAGGATGCAGCAGGTTACGCCAAGATTCTGCCGGGTGCTACATCGGCAAAAGTTACCTTCAAAGTGCCGTATGAAGACGTGCCAATCATTACATTGAGTCTTGGTGGGGGTAAGTTTAACAGCTACAGTTATCAGAACGTTACCAAAGAAGGTTTCGAAATTATCTTGAAAGAACCAGCTCCCGAAGAATTGACCTTCTCCTGGACGGCGGTTCAGGTCAATAGTCCATAAATGCATTGTTGCATTTGCTCATCAATTCATAAGCGGTTAGAATGAGAACAAGTTTTAAAAATCTGTCAGAGGAGTAAGGGGTTAGTTGATGAGTGTGAAGAACAAGCTGCGTTTGAGTCGTAAAAATGGCATGGTGCTAATCAGTGTATTAATAGTAGGACTGCTGGCAGCAATGTTGGCGTATCAGATAAACACTACTAATAGTTTGCGTGAAGAAAACAAGCGACTTTCAACACCAGGAGAAGCCGCTAAGTTAGAAACAGCACAACTAAAAGCTGATGTTGCCAAACTAATCCAACTTCCCAACGAGGAACCTACCGTCGCTACTGTTACGGATGTTGCCAAACTCAAGACGCAGCAGTTTTTTGCTAACGCGAGGAATGGTGACAGGGTGTTAATTTTCCCGCAGGCCAAAAAGGCCATACTCTATCGTCCATCAACTGGTAAGATTGTTGAAGTTGCACCAATTAACATCGGTAATAACCAGACAAACACTACCAGTCAGCCAGTAAACGATGATAAGAAAAGTGCGTCCGATAGCGTGGAAACCGGCAGTGGTTCTCGTGGCCCAGCGGATGATCGTTAAGAAGCTAGTAGTAGAACGAATAATTATTGTTGACATAAGAACAACTCAGTGATATCATAACCGCAATTCAAGCGGAATGAGAGAGGGTATCTGGATTGGCCAGAGCCCTCTTTTTTTATCCAACGAAGGTGTGACATAACTACTTAATTATAGGAGTCATGAAAATGGCTGGAACAAAAGCTGGTGGCAAAAAGGCCGCTGCAACTAACAAGACAAAGTACGGAACTGACTTTTACGCAAAAATCGGTGCAGCCGGTGGTAAATTAGGTCGTACTGGTGGATTCTACGCCAACCGTGAACTAGCTCGTGTAGCTGGTGCCAAAGGTGGACGCATTAGTCGTCGCACCAAAAAAACTGTTTAGTAGTAACTACTACAACATACAAAAAGCTACTCCTCTGGAGTGGCTTTTTGTTTGGTTCTTCTGTAAGGCCGATTCATCCTACTTGTGCTTACCGACCAAGATTTTCGGCAATTTAAACAGCGGTAAGTCGTCTTGTTGTGCTGAATACTACTAAGTCCACAATCGGGGCAGCTACTACGATCATGCAGCCAGTCTCGATAGGTATCAAGACAGTCCTGAACATGTAAGTCGCTAACGCTAAGGCCGTAATTCTTGGCTAGTATCTTGGCTTTCTCCCAGGCTTCAAGTTCTATCTGTAGTAGTTCAAAGTCGGAGCCAAAATTAGTATGCCCAAGCAAACTGTGGGCAATCTCATGTAGCAGCGAGCACTGCCGGTGCTTACTAGTTGTCGACATATTATAAAAAACGGTTTTATTTTTTGGAGACCAACTACTTCTTGGTGCCGGAGTAAAAGTCAGTTCCGGAAAATCCTTCTTAACCTGAGCCAGCAGATCAGGCCAGCTTTTGCTTGATGAGCTCATAGCACCCGTAAATTACTGCTTCTTCCGCACGCTGCGCACCTATTACTGGAACATAGGGAACTAGCCCGTTCTCTAACTTCCTGAGTTCTTCATTAACGAAGTGGCCGTACTTCTTAAAATGTGCACCCACACCACCACCTAAAATTACGCAATCCGGTTGGATATTTGCACAAGCATTGTGGATTCCGAGTGCAAGCATTTTAGAAAATTCCTCCCAGGCTGATGTATCTTCTAGCTCTGATGCACGTTGACCGTATTTCGCAACTAGTGCCTTCCCGGAACTAATATCTTCCCAATCCGTAAGTCCGGCTTGGGTGGAAAATTTCATATGACCTTGTTCGGCAGTAATAAGATTTGGGTCTAAAACACCATTTATGATAATAGCCCCGCCTATTCCAGTTGAAATAGTAAAGAACTGAACTTTTTTATACTTTTGCTGGACTAAAATAGCCTCGGATAAACCAGCTAACTTTGCATCATTCTCAGTAATAAATGGGAATCCTAGCACAGATGTTAGATCATCAACAATTGGAGTTGGAGTTTGCCAAGTGAGATTACCGTAGCCAAGTGCAAATTTCTTATCAGGGCTGAACCTGCCTGGAATTGCAATGCAAGCATGTTCCGGCCGACTACCTGCCAACTGCGTTTCAACAGCTTTCTTCAACTCGACCTTGAACTCCTCATAATCTTGAGGGGTGGGGAACTTGTACTGCGTAGTAATAGCACCGTCCTTATCAAAGACGGCCAGTAACGTTTTTGTCCCTCCGACATCGACTGCCAAATACATTACACTCAAGTATACGGTGAATATCGGTCATTTCCAATAAAGTCTTACGAATTCTCGGCAGGATATTTTGACAAAACTCTTACAAATATTGTAAAAATAGAAACTTATGGGACTGGAATTTACGAATCGACAAAATCTAGATGATACTACTAATTTGCGACAGATTCTGGAGCGCAATCTTGAGCCAAGAAGACGAATACGGGAGTTATCGGATACCGAGCTTCGGGGCTCTATAGTGAACCGCATTCAGGCGAGGCTGGGTGCATGCGCAGTACTGATGAGCGGTTCGCTGATTGCGTCAGCAGCAACTAGAGAAACTACGCCGGACTATATTGGGCAAAGTGTCTTAGCCACTAGTTTTTCGCTTGCAGCCATAGCCACCGCAGTTACCATAGTTATGGTATTTCAGGAACGCTCTGATATAAGAGCGATTGATGCCGGCAAAAGCAGGTTGGTAAGACGTGCGGAGGGTATTGCTCCCAATCATCGCTAGGGTGGGGCGCTCGGGAGTCTGGCCGGAGCTTTACTTACAGAGAAAGAACAGATATAATTTTTCTTAAGTCTGAACGGAATAACAGCTTACGAGTTGCCGTGAGAATACTGAAGGAGGCATGAATTATCATGTCAAAGAGCATAACTATGGACGAACTGCTCGCGTCCAACGAAGAAATTGAGCAATTAAAGGCGGGCGATGTCATCGAAGGTGTTGTGACATCTGTTCGCAAACACGAAGTCTGGATTGACCTAGGTGCCCGTGGTGTCGGAGTTGTATCACGCCGTGAAGTCGGCCATCAGCAACTAGAAGAAGGTCAGACAATTACCGCTAGCGTCATTGAACCCGAACTCGATGAAGGCCACGCCTACTTGTCGATGCGCCGCGCCGCTAAAGACCGTGGCTGGGACGAACTGCAGCGTATGTTCGACGACCAGGAAATTGTCGAAGTAACCGCTTATGATGCCAATCGAGGTGGTATGTTGGTCGAGCTAGAAGGTATCCGTGGATTCCTGCCGGTTTCGCAGCTGGCTGCCGAACACTATCCACGCGTATCTGGCGCTGACAAAGACGAGATTTTACAGAAGCTCAACAGCCTAGTTGGTAAACCGATCCGTACCCGCATCTTGGATGTCAGTCGCAAGGACAACAAGCTCATTTTTTCTGAAAAAGAAGCCGTCAAGGACGACATGGCTTCACGATTAACTGAACTCAAGGTCGGCGATAGCGTCGAAGGTTTGGTAACAGGCGTCATTGACTTCGGAGCTTTCGTGAACGTTTCCGGTATTGAAGGGTTGATTCACATTTCCGAGATTTCTTGGGAGCGTGTCGAAGACCCTCGCAAGTACGTCAAGAACGGTCAAACCATTCAGGCTAAGATCATCGCCATTGATAAGGATCGCTTGAGCCTTAGTATTAAGCAGCTTAGTGAAGATCCATGGCTATCCGAGGTAAAGAACTTCAAGGTTGGCGAAATGGTTGAAGGTAAGATTACCCGTATCACTCCATTCGGCGCATTTGTGCAACTTTCATCTGCCGTAGAGGCCTTGGTGCATGTATCCGAAATGAGTAACGACGAGAGCGTCGATCCGGAAAAACTGTTCAAATTAAATGAGAAGAAGAAGTTCAAAGTCCTCGACATCGACACCGAAAACCGCAAGATTGCCCTTAGCCTGAAAGACGCAAACTAACTGCTCACAGATGTGTAGCAAGAAAGGAGTCACGCTATGTCAGCACGAGTCATCGAAATTGACGAAAGTATTACCGTTGGCGCTTTGGCGGAACTCCTTAGTTTGCCCGTCAGTAAGCTAATAACCGAACTTTTTAAGAACGGGGTTTTGGCTACTGTTAATGAAAAGATTGACTTTGACACCGCTCAGATAATTGTCGGTGAACTTGGTCTTGAAGTTGAACTTGAAAAGAAAAAGGCCACCGAGGTGGTGGTTGCTCAGCGCGAAAAACACGTCGTTAGTGACAAGGCCGAAACGCGCCCACCAGTTGTGGCGGTCATGGGTCATGTCGACCACGGCAAAACCAGCTTGCTTGATGCCATTCGCACTGCCGAAATTGTTAAGGGCGAAGCCGGTGGCATCACCCAGCATATATCCGCCTACCAGATCAAGCACAAAGACCGTTCAATAACATTTCTTGATACACCTGGCCATGAAGCCTTTGCAGCGCTACGCGAGCATGGTGCTTCTCTAACCGACGTGGTAGTGGTCGTTATTGCAGCAGATGATGGGATCAAACCACAAACACTCGAGGCAATTCGCTTTGCTCGTAAGGCCGGCGTCAAGATGATTATTGCCGCCAACAAGGTAGACAAGCCCGAAGCCGACATTAATCGACTCAAGCAACAACTGGCTGAAAACGAACTGCTGCCAGAAGACTGGGGTGGTGACACGATCATTATGCCGGTATCGGCCAAATCCAAAGAAGGATTGCCGGAACTTCTGGATATGATACTGCTCGTTGCTGATGTGGAAGAGCTTAAAGCGGACATCGACGTACCAGCCCAGGGCTTAATTATCGAATCACACATGGAACAAGGCCGTGGACCAGTGGCCATTGCTTTGGTAGAACATGGCGTACTAAAACCCGGAAGTTTCATTCTGGTTGGCAACACCTACGGTAAAATACGTAATCTGGAGGCAACAGATGGCAAACCACTCAAGACTGCTGGACCATCGACACCGGTTGTCATTACCGGGTTGAAGAACTTGCCGGAATTTGGTGATGAATTTACCGCCCAAGCTAACGAAAAAGCTGCCCGTCAGCAGGCGCAGGCTTCGGCTCAACTTGCTCGCGAAGGTAGTTTGACGGCCATGAGTAGCGGAGAACTACTTCGAATCATCTCGCGTAGTAACGAGCTGCAAGAACTTAACATTATCGTAAAAGCTGATGTGCAGGGCTCACTTACTTCCGTTATTGACAGCCTAAAGACTATGGATACCGACGAAGTCGCGGTGCGAATTGTCGGTTCAGGCATTGGACCAGTCAACGAAAATGACCTTCATATGGCCGCGACCAGTAACGCGATTATTTATGGTTTCCATGTCAGCCTGCCTGCCAGCAGTAAAGTTCTCGCTGCCCGAGACAAAGTGCCCGTGCGGCTTTACAGCATTATTTATGAGCTTATTGACGATGTAAAGAACGAACTTGAGTCACTGCTGAGCCCCGAAATCGTCGAAACTGAACTTGGCCGCTTAGTAGTAAAAGGCATCTTCAAAATCACCAAGAACGAAGTCATCTGTGGCGGAGAAGTCACCAAAGGCAAATTAACCGTCCCGGCACTGGCACGGGTGGTAAGAGATAAAAATGTTTTGGCAGAAGTCGAAGTAGTTATATTAAAACGTGGTCCACAAGAAACCAAAGAAGTGGTTGAGGGCGAAATGTGCGGTCTTAGTTTTAAGAGTACCAAGCGCGTGGAAGTCCAAGAAGGTGACCACATCGAACTCTTTACCCGCGAAGCCAAAACCAGAACACTCTAAGTAGGGCAAGATATTCAAATGACTATAGAAGAAGCAGTATATACTTCTCGACGCCGGGTAAGATACCTGGAGAGAGGGAGAGGGATAAACGGTTCTGATTGGGTTGTACCAGCAATCGACATTAGTGACAGGGCATCCTGTAGTCAGCGTAGTGAGCGACAGGAAAGTAGATGGCGGGCTTTAGAACTAGGCGTTATTGCTTTGATTGGCGATAGTCAAGAGGGGGATACTGGCAGTTTAATGTTGCATACTCCTGCTGTTCAAGTGGTGGAAGATTCCATGACTCGGCGTATGCCGGCAATCTATCTTCGGCTTAGCTATCTTTGCGGGGGTATAGATGTAACAGAGGAAAGCGCAAGTTATTTGGGGGCGGAATGGATACATATGGCTGAGTATTTTCCTGCTGCTGAGGTTGACTATTTACTTGGTGAGGATAATCCCATGACCGCACAGACCGCTCTTGTGCAAGGAGAAGTATATGCCAGAGAGGTTGTTGCTAGACCCGACGCACGAGATTTAAGTCGTTCACTTAGTAGGGTTGAGGAATCAGTTAGTATATATGCTCATGCAGTGTCAGCTATGGTCACCGCTTAGCACATCACGCGCAAACCAAACTGAGCCGAATCGACACCCGGACCTTTTTTGCTGCCACCTTCTTTTTCAATAATCCATGGTTTCATTTCGGTGAAAAAAGTCGTCATTTGTCGTTTTCCCACTGGAGCACATCGGTATATTGATGTTGTCTTTGTTGTTCTTCTTCGTTGTCGTTCCTGGCTGTAGTTTACGCCAGGTGTTCCACCGATTAAATTATGATCTTTATCGTATGCTTCTATCGGTAAATCAATTCCTTGACGGTGAAAATCACCGTAGCAGCTCTGCACTGCCGTATGAACAATGGAGCGAATCCGGCCTTGGCGTCTATTCACGACCTCAAAACGGTGTTTTTGTGGCGGTATACTGCAAAATGGTATTTCGTTACTCTTTTGAGTGCTAGTAATTGATTGATCAGTTGGTGCTAAAACAGCAGGGGTGAGTGTTGGTGTAAATGCATCTGATTTAGTATATAAATCGGCTGAACTAGATACGACTGCTCCATTAATAGCGGGCGACACCGCAGCCAGTTGTTCCGGCACGAAAGAACTGGCTATACCGGCAGAGGCTAAAGCCAAGCACAGTCTAACACTTGGTCGACGGCTAATAGGTAATAAGCCAGGTTGTCTCGGACTCTGTAAATTCATTGATTGATAGCGTATAACATATTATTATAAATAACAAATTTTTATTATAATCATAAAAACTTTTAAAGAAGTTTTGCAGGTGATAGGTGTAAGCTTGTATAATTAATTAAAAGGATACAAATCAATGTTTAAGCTTGACGATAACTTACTGCAGGAACTAGGCCTTGGTGGGCTACCCGCTCAGGATAAGTCCAGCATGCTCGGTCATATTTACGAAACACTAGAACTTCGTGTCGGGATGCGTTTGGCAGAACAGATGAGCGACGACCAGTTAAATGAGTTCGAAGGGTTTGTAAACGGCGATATCAATGTTGCTCGTGACTACTTAAACGCCGGTTTTCCGGGTTGGGAACAAGCCCAGGATTTTGTCACCCAGCGCACTCAGGCCGAGCAGGCGGCACAGCGTGCTGGTCGGCAGTTTAACCCTGATGCGATTATTCCTGAATATGCCGCACTTCGTTGGCTGGAGACTAACTTCCCGGATTATAAGCAGGTAGTAGCTGATGAGCTTGATAAGCTAAAGAATGAGATTAAAACTCAAGCCCCACAGATTATTGCTGCCGCTCAAGCTCATGCAGTACAACCTCAAGCGCAAGCATACCAGCAGCCGGCACAAGTTCCCGGCGCTCAACCCGATCCAACCCTGCAACCACAGCATCAGGCTTCACCTCAGCAATCTACACAAAGCACAGACCCTTATACTCAACCCTCGCAGTACGCACCGCCAGCCCAACCACAACCTTATGTTGATCCACAACAAGACGGCCTACCGCCACAAACACCATCGACTCAATCCTAGTAGATAGTAGAAGTTATGTAATTCGATTTCTGTAGCCTGCAATGAATGCGCTTGCATCCATATTGTTTTTACCGGCCGGTTTCAGTTCATGTATACGAAGCGCATTTTGACCACAACCTACCAGCAACCCATCTGTTATATCTATTTCACCGGAAGATAATGATGAATTTTCAACAACGTTAGCTTTTATGATGACTAACTTGACATCACCAAGTTTGGTGTAGCTTTTCGGCCAGCCAGCAAACGCTCGAATTTCCCGTTCAATTTGTATTGCTGATTTACTCCAATTAACTTCACCATCGGCTTTATTGATAAGTTTATCGAACGTTGCTTCTGATTCGTTCTGCTCATTTTGGGTAGATGTTCCTTCAAGTACTTTTGGAAGAACTTCAATTATCATAGTACTTCCAAGTTCACTAAGCGCATCTGATAGTTCCTGTTTTGATTCTTTGCCCGTTAACTCAATCACTCTCTGACTAAAAACCGGTCCACTGTCCATGGTTTCAGCTAACTGCATGATGGAAACGCCGGTTTGGGCATCACCACTAAGGATGACGCTTTCTATTGGCGTAGAGCCGCGGTGTTTCGGAAGTAGAGAAGGGTGAACATTTATAATTCCATATGGGAATAGGTCTATAAGCCCTTTGGGGACTATCCGTCCGAAGGCTACGAGGACACCGATATCAGCCCTCGTATTGCTAAGTTTCTCGATTAGCCCACCTGGTATGTCAGGACTTAGTATTGGTATGTCATATCGTGCAGCTATTTTTATAATTTCCGGATCACGATCTGATCTTGAGTGTACGAATCTTTGATTCAATACAAGAGCAGAAATTTCGTAACCGTTTTCAATTAGTTTTATGAGAGTCGGCGTGCTGCTTCTGACACCAGTAGCTAGGCGTTCGTTACCAAAGAAGACTATTTTTTTTGATTGATTCGTCATAATCGAGCGGGTCTAGCTTTCCGTCATCATTGATGTGGTAAAAATTATCACGCTTATTCTTTATATGGTCAATATAGACGATACCATTAGTATGGTCTATCTCGTGCTGAAAGACGCGAGCTAAAAAGCCCTCAGCCTTAATGCGTACTTCTTGGCCTTTTTCGTTCAACGCCTTGATACGTACCTTGAAGTGGCGGGGGACTTTGCCATAAACATCCTTTATGCTCAAGCAGCCTTCAAAATCCTCGACAATTTCGCCTTCTTTTTTGGTAATTTCCGGGTTAATAAATATCTGAAAGTTGCGGTTAGATTTGTCATCAAAGTTGTCGCGGATAATGACAATGCGCTGCATGTGATCTATTTGAACGGCAGCCAGGGCGACACCGAGCTCATGTTTACGGGAATCTTCCCAGTCAAGGGTGGCTTGCTTCATTTTGCCTATAACATCGAGCACTACCTTGTCGATCTTCGCGATTTTCTGTGAAGATTCACGGAGGTGCTTGTTCGGGAGGGTGATGATGGTGTCTTTGGCGCTCATAAGTTCTGAAGCAGTATACCGCACCTCTGTAATTTTGGCTATAATAGGTTTACGGGGTCGAGGTCGGCAACCCAACCGGAGGGCAGGTTTCGGCTGATTTCGACCAAACGAGGCCGTAGCGGGCTGCGGACGATAATATGCCAGGTGTAATTGCCGTGCTGTTTTTCAAAAAACGCTGGAGTGGGACTGCTTATCTCGATTCCCCTATAAGTTCTGGCTAACTCAGCAGCCAGCTTTTCACTGGCGCTAGTTGCGCCTTTTTGGGTTTTTCTGCGGCAGATCAACTTCAGTACATAGCGAAATGGTGGGTAGTGGTAGTTGCGGCGTTCCTTGATTTCGGCCTCATAAAAGGACTGCCAATCTCGATTGATGGCTGCGCTTATGGCCTGATTTTCCGGTTGGTAGGTCTGTAGTACAACTGTGGCTTTACCATGACCTCGCCCAACTCGACCCATAACCTGAGTCAAAAGCTGGTAGGTTCTTTCATTAGCACGGTAGTCCGGGAGGAATAGTGGTGTGTCGGCTACAACAATACCGACCATACCAAGCTTGGGTAGGTCAAAGCCTTTGGCCATCATCTGGGTTCCAACAATAATCTGCACTTCGCCGCTGAGTAGTTTGTCGTATTGGCGTTCGGCTTGGTTTTCTTCGGTGTTGTCGCCGTCAAAGCGCATGATTACTTTGTCAGGAAACAGTTTAACGAGGCTTTGTTCAATCATCTTGGTGCCAATTCCGCGATAAACCAGTTCCGGATTTTTACAGTTAGGGCAAGAATGTGGCGGGGTTTGCTGCTGACCGCAGGTGTGACACCGGGCCTTGTGGGTATCGCCATGGTAGACCATTGGTACGTCACAAGCCGGGCACAGTAACTGCCAAGCACATTTTTCACATAGAATTACTCGAGCAGTACCGCGGCGGTTGAGGTAAAACAGAACTTGTTGCCCGGCAGATAGCGTCTGGCGAGCCTGAGCCAGCAGTTCGTCCGACAAGAAAGAACTTTTGCTGAACTGTCCGCGGTCTTTGATGTCGACAACAGTTACTTTGACATCAGTGGGCGCATCAGCTGAGCGAGCAATTTGTTGCATGCGGATAATAGAAGATTTTCGCTCAGCCATATAGTAGTCAACAACATCAGGGGTAGCAGAACCGAGTATTAGCTGAGCGCCACTTAGATTTGATAAACGACTGGCTACTCTTATAGCGTGATAATAGGGCTGTTGTTCCTGCTTGTATGCCGGTTCGTGAGCTTCATCCACAATAATTAGACCGAGGTTAGTGATAGGCGCAAATAAAGCCGAACGAGGACCAATAATCAGTTGTGGTTCAGTTGATTCCAGTATCTGCATCCAGAACTTCTTGCGCTTGGAAACACTTAGGTGGGAATGCAGACTAATGACTGGCGTACTCAGCCGCTGCTCAAAATATTTCACTAATTGGGCGGTCAGGGCAATTTCAGGCACAAGCAGCAGAACGGACTTACCAGCAGCAACTGTATCTTCGGCAATCCGCACGTAAAGCTCGGTCTTGCCGGTGCCGGTATCGCCGTGTAGTAGCATAGTCTGTGCATTAGCATTTTGTAGAGACGTGAGGGCTGACTGCTGGTCTGTAGTCAGCGTAAATTTATTATTGGGTGAAGCGCTATACTGCGAGTCTGGTGCTTCTGCCAGTGCAGACTTGCGCTTTATCGGCTGGCTAGGTGCCAGCAGGCGCATGCTGTCACCCAAAGAACTACCGTAATATTCACTCATCCATTCTGCGAGCAGCAAATAATAGTGAGGAATGGGCTTATCAGATAGGACTGCTGATAACGGTTTGAGCTTAAAGCTCGGTTCATCGACTTGCTTAACTACGAAGCCGGATACCGTCCGTTGCTGCAGCGGTAAGGTTACGGCAGTGCCAGGTAAAAGTTCAGTCTCATAACTGTAAGTAAGCGGCTTTACGCCTTTGTATTTACTGTCGGCCACCCAAACTTCGTAGTAGTGCATGGTACTATTCTGACACACTTAAATTGCCATACTTGCAAAGCGACTAGCAGGTGATTATAATAAGTGTTGTTAGGATAACAATAAAGGTGTTTATGGTAATCGTACCAGAGCAACTTTATGTAAGGGAAGGTCAAAGTGTATGTTGGATGCGTTCATAACTTCACGAGTTCGTCGCAAGATCATAGTCGTCTATGCCAAATATCCTGATTTTAAAACGCACGTACGAGGACTCGCTAAACTTATCAAAGAAGATGCCGGCAATATCCAGCGTGAGCTAAAGCGATTGGAAAAAATAGGCTTTCTAATTTCCGAAAAACAAGCCAACACCAAGATCTACTACACTAATAAGCAATTTATCATTTTTAAAGAACTCCAAAGTATCGTGCTTAAGTCACAACGTATGACTCAAAAGCGCGCCGGCCGCTAAGGATTAAGCAATGCCCAAGCAAGTACAGGCATTTCCTGAAGCAGCGGTGGTCGGTGATGTTTGGAGTGCATTACAAACCAAAATCTGGCGGTTAGACCTTGGCGTCAATAGCCAGCTTGAGCACGTTGCTCCTTCTAGTACCTATGGGGGGGATGTGTTTAGGGTGGTAGGATCCGTAGATCCGTTAACAATTCGTGTCGACGGAGCGTGCATGGAGGGTCAGGTTACTACCTTTGACCTTCCAGAGCGAGCAGGTGTACTGGAAGTTACCTATGGAAGCAGAATTGCCGCACGTCGTGCGGAAGAACGAAGGCCAGATTTTTTACTGGAGAGAAATAATGCGGGTCTGTTTGTGGCTTATTTAGGGCATCTTGGCATAAGGGGCATCGAGCGTAGTCCCAGTAGTCGAATGAGTACAACACAGCCAGATGCAATGATTACTTCGCTGTCGACAGCAGAGCTGAGTGTTTTTAATCGTGTGACGGAAGGTATATTAAAGGGTATTCAAGCCGTTAGATCTACTACTGAAGTTGGCGCAGAGCTGTCTCGTTAAGTAGGGCTAAGTAAATCAGCTTGTAAAAATTTATTAACTTCGGTAGAATAGAGTTTATATGATTCAAGTCACACGTAAAGACTCTAAAGAGTCCGTAGAAAACCTTTTGCGCCGATTTAGTCGCAAAGTACAGCAGTCAGGCGTTATTGTCGCCGCTAAACAGAACCAGTATTTTGAAAAGCCTATGAGTAAGCGAGACCGACGTGCCAAAGCTATCGTTCGACGTGAGCGAAAGCTTATCAAGATGAAGCGCACCCGACTAGGTTTAAAGTAATCTAACCTCGAGGAGTTTGTTAATGCTCAAGGAAGATATTGATAAAGCCCTTAAAGTGGCTATGCTTGCTCGTGAAACGGAAGTCGTTGATACACTCAAAGGTCTGAAGAGTGCTATTTTGTATGAAGAAGTCCAGAAAGGTCAGCGCGAGCAGGGCTTGGATGAAGAGCAAATTCAGGCAGTGCTTCGGCGTGAAGCTAAAAAGCGCGCGGAATCGGCGGATTTATACGAAAAAGCCGGCGAAACAGAGCGAGCTGCTAAAGAATCATCTGAAAAAGCATTGATTGAAACGTTCCTGCCCGCCGCTATGAGTGAAGAAGATTTGTCGACGCTGATTGACGAGCAAATTACACTTGTTGGGGCCAGTACTGTGCAGGACATGGGTAAAGTGATTGGAGCAGTAAAAGTGGCTAGTAGTGGCACGGCGGACGGCGCGCTCACCGCAAAACTTGTAAAAGAGAAGCTAGGAGCCAGCTAGAGATGGTCGTATTCATGGGCGTTGTCGGGGCGGGAAAGTCCGTCCAGGGTCAGATGTTGGCCGAAAAGCTTGGTGGCCCATGGATTAGTACTGGCAACATTTTGCGGACACGTGCAGATGAGCGCCAGCAGGCGATTCTTGATTCGGGCAAGCTATTTCCTGATGAGGAAATGTACAAGCTACTCGAAGGCGAGTTTGCTGAGATTGACGCTTCAAGCAAAGAGTTTGTACTGGATGGATTTCCGCGGACTGTTCCGCAGGCAGAGTGGCTCGATGCCAAGGTAAAAAGCGGTTCAGCCAAGCTAACGGCGGTTATCTACTTACATCTGTCACTTGAAACCGTTATGGAACGGCTACTATCCAGGGGGCGTTCTGATGACGCAGAAGAAACGATCAAGATTCGCTTCAACGAATATGAACAAAAGACCGCACCGCTACTGAAGTTTATGGAAGAAAAAGGCTACCCAGTTTGCAATATCGATGGGGAAGGCACACCAGAAGAAATTCATCGGCGAGTTTGGGAAGCGGTGAGTGAAAAAATAAGCAGCACATGACCGTCTCGGTTAGAGTCCTCACCAGACTGGGTCTGGCTGCGGATAACCTTGATGGGCATGTACCTCGTTTTTCATCAGAAGATAGGCTAGGATAGGTATGATGAAGCCAAAGACTGAAGCTGAAATAGAGGCTATGCGGCGCGGCGGGCGCGTCCTGGCAGAAGTTTTTGAGCAGGTGTCTGATCTGGTAAGCGCTGGAAAATCAACAAAAAAACTTGCCGATGAGATTAATATTCTAATCGAACAAAAGGGCGGTCGGTCGGCAGTCATCGGCTACGAAGGGTTCCCGGAATATCTCTGCATCTCTATCAATGAAGAGGTTGTTCACGGAATTCCATCGCCGAAGCGGATTATCAAGCAAGGCGATTTGGTGAGTGTTGATCTGACAATCTGGTACGAGCAGATGGTGGTTGATAGTGCAAGAACGTATTATGTAGGTGATATCGCTACTGCCCCAAAAAATGTTCAGAAGTTGATGGAGCATACTAAGCGGGCGCTTCATGCCGGGATTGATGCCATCCACGGAGCCGGGACGAAAACGGGCGAGATAGGCGCAGCGGTGCAGGCAGTATTAGATAAGGCAGGGCTAGGGATTGTTCGTGATTTGGTTGGTCACGGTGTTGGTTACAGTGTGCACGAAGACCCAAATGTGCCGAACTATGGACTACCCAACCAAGGCGTTTCTTTGCCGTCTGGGTTGACTATTGCGGTAGAGCCGATGGCCACACTAGGTGACTGGCATGTCAACATACTCCCTGATGATTGGACGGTGGTGACACGTGATAGCTCATTGGCCGCACACTTCGAGCACACTGTGCTTATCAATAAAGACGGTGCTGAAATACTAACCTCATAAAGGCGTACACGGATTTATACTTTTTAAAAGTATATTTGTCTATTGCGCCAAATAGTACTACAATTATAAATATTATTGGAGTGTCTATATGACGACTTTGGGATCTGTAAATATTACAGAGTGTCATCCGGCTTACCCCGGCCTAGTAGTTCATCTAAAAGATGATGTTGCTGAATTTGTTCGAGCACTGCCAGGCACTGACCAGGCGGAGTATTCACTTAGAAAGCCGGAAGACTTGCCGGCACACTGTCGTAATATTGGTAAAGTTCTAACTGTCGCTGGTCTAGTGCAAGGAAATGTAGGCTTGGATATAGCGGAATCGTTTGTTTCTGGAGATGTTCCTTTTGATCGTGATCTAAATGGTGAGGCAACATTTGCAGAGGAAACTGGTGAAAAGCTACGATCAGTCGGCACCGAGTATGACGGTCTTGTAAGTCACATGGCTGAACGTGCACGACCATACTATCTTGCTACACTAGGTGCTGGTTTTACTGCTCTTGGCGGGTCATTGGAGGCTTTCTCAGCGAGTTGCGACCCTGAAAATATGAAATCAGAAGTATACCCATATCAAGGCAGAAGTGGTTTTCATAACTTCTATGTGTATAGCAGTGAATTAACTGATAGACAACGTCCTATAGTTAGACGAGCGTTAGGGGTTAGTAGACCTATGCAGCGAGTAGCAATTACTATCGAGAGTGAAGATGACGGTGGCTCAGGAGGTGAATTGCTCAAGCCAGAAATTCATTTCAGTGCTACTGCATCAGACTTACTTTCCCTAGCCAATGTGGTTAAGGGGAGTATCTGGAGTGGATTATATGGTGACGGACTAGTACTTGAGGTTAACGCGGATTCTTTTTATGTCCATGCGCACTCCAATGGTGCAGTATCACTTGATAGACGAGTAGGTTCGAATACTGACATTATTAGTCAGGTGGAGCGTGTGCTAGCAGCTTAACACTTCGTCGCAACTCTACCATGCCAGTCATTAAAGATACCGAGGTTCTTACAAGCTTATAGCTGACTGCTGGTCGGTGGGAGTAATAGCGGCCTGGATTCTTTCTTCATTTTCAAGAACGCGTCGTCTTAGAGACCTAGAGCCTGTGATGGCTGTCGCTACGATAAGCGCACCCGTCGCTGCCATGCCTGCAAGAGTAGCGCTGCTGTCTATCATAAATTCGCTTGAAGCATTCCGACAGATTTGTCCGCCGATGCGCTGTAGTTCAGGTGTGCCGCAATCAACAGCACGCTCCAAACTTTCCTTGCCGGTATTCATATATAAATTTGCGGTCGTTGCTGCCGCAAGAAGTGTACCTCCGGCATACGTTAGTGGAGAGCGGGCGATTTCTCTAATTTTTAACATAAAGTAATTATACAACCTTTATAAAGTTTAGTAAATAAGTGGGTATGCAATGTTCTTTTTTAGAACAGTCCGATCAACAAGTTTGTGCTATACTGACGCTCATGCAGGAACCGAGCATTCCTTTCTTTGTTGGCGTCGATATTGGTACGACGGCTGTACGCTGCGTGGTGGGCGAAATGGCTGGTGATGCCACCCAGCCAAGTATTATAGGATTTTCAGAAGTCGAAAACAGCGGCATGCGCAAGGGAAACGTTGCTCACGCCGAAGAGATCGTCCAGGCACTCGTGTCGGCAGTTAACGAAGCCGAACGTACTAGTGGCCGCACCATTAAGTCAGCAACCATTAACGTTAACGGTAGCCATGTACAGGGCTTAAACAGCAAGGGCGTTATCGCAATTAGTTCGGCTAACCGCGAAATATCTGTTGATGACCGAGCTCGAGTTGAAGAAGCAGCAACTATCGTCCAACTTCCAGCTAACAAAGACATCATTCAGGTATTTGCCAAAAATTACCGCGTCGACGGGCAGGATAATATTAAGGATCCAGTTGGGATGCATGGCGTTCGGCTGGAAGTTGATACGCACATTGTTCTAGCCGCAACACCGGCACTAAAGAACCTTGAACAAGTGTTGGAGCGAGCGGAAGTCAGGCCGTCACACCGCACAGTATCTGGGCTGGCTGCCGCAGAAGCGGTACTCGACCGTAAACAAAAAGAATCGGGGGCGTTAGTTGTAGACATTGGCGCCGGAACAACCAATTTAACAGTTATCGAAGACGGCGAAGTCGAACACGTTGCGGTTATTCCAATGGGTGGTATGCACGTCACGAACGACTTGGCTATTGGGCTCAAGACTGAGCTTGAAATTGCTGAAATGGTAAAGATCAAGCATGCTACGCTGCACGCCAAAGCGGATGGTGAAACATCCCTCGTAAAAGACGGGCAGCAATACCACTTTGACCGTAGCCTGATGCGTATGATTGTGTCTGCCCGCATGGAAGAGCTTTTTGAATTTATCGATAAAGAGTTAAAGAGAATACATCGATCCAAGAAATTGCCCGGCGGGGTAGTATTGGTTGGTGGCGGTTCACAGTTGCCTGGTTTGATCGACTTTGCCAAAGAAGAGCTACAGTTACCTGTACGACTTGGGAAATGGGAATCATTGCCAATTGTCGTTGATAACATTAAAGGTCCTCGCTATGCTACGGCTGTTGGGCTTATGCTGCTTGACATGCTGCTTGGTCCGGCTGCAGTTTATGACGACGTGCAGCCTGGTTTTATGCAGACCCTTAAAGGATCTGCGAGCAGTATTTTGAAACGAATAAAAAAATAAGCAGTTTGTATATTTTTTCTGCTCAAAGTTCGTATTAGTAATTTTGGTTGAGTAGTAATTGCATTCAACCCTGCAAAGCATCTATAATATGGTGTAGCTTAGGTGCTTAATTGTTAGTTTATGAGAGGAACGAAAATTCATGCCACAAGTTGATCCGGCCATTGAAACGTTTGCCCGTATTAAAGTTATCGGTGTTGGTGGGGCAGGCTGTGCGGCGATTAACCGCATGGTAGAAGCCGGAGTCGAAGGTGTAGATTTTATTGCCGTTAACACTGACGCTCAGGCACTACATCACAGCAAAGCCCATACCAAGATACATATTGGCCGCGAAGCTACCAGGGGACTTGGCGCCGGAGCTGACCCAGGTGTTGGCCAAAAAGCGGCTGAAGAATCGCGCGAAGAACTGGTTACCGCTATGGCGGGAGCTGACATGGTGTTTATTACGATTGGTGCGGGTGGTGGCACGGGTTCGGGCGCCGGACACGTGGTTGCCGGGCTGGCACAAGATGCTGGTGCATTGGTAGTTGGGTTTGCCACTCGGCCGTTTGCCTTTGAGGGTGAAAAGCGCCGTCGCAATGCCGAAGCCGCCATCGAGAATTTGCGACGAAAAGTCGACACACTTATTACTGTGCCTAACGACAAACTGCTTCAGACTATTGATCGCCGTACGCCACTAGTAGAAGCTTTCAAGGTAGCTGATGACGTGTTGCGCCAAGGTGTGCAGGGTATTTCTGATTTGATTACCGTTCACGGACTAATTAACCTCGATTTTGCTGATGTAAAGGCTGTCATGAAGAACGCCGGTTCGGCTTTAATGGGTATCGGTCGGGCATCTGGTGAAAACCGTGCCGTCGAAGCTGCCCAGCAAGCCATTAGCTCACCGCTTCTTGAAGTATCGATTGATGGCGCTCGTGGCATATTGTTTAACGTTATCGGTGGGTCTGACATGGCCATGCACGAAATTAATACCGTGGCCGAGACTATTACCGCAGCAGCCGACCCCGAAGCCAATATTATTTTTGGCGCGACTATTAATAGTGATCTGGAAGGCGAGCTAATCGTGACTGTCGTCGCTACTGGTTTTGATTCGGCGTATTTTGCTAATCGCAATGCGGCTCTGGACGACGTGGGCACTGGATCGTCAGGTTCAGCAGGTTTGCATGAAACGCCTTCTATTGGACGCATGGATGATACTGCCATGAAGGGTATCGATATGAATTTAGAAGATAAATCAGAAAACCCGGTCACTGACTTTACATCAGATCACGAACCGGCGAACATCTGGGCTTTGCCTGACGACCACAAGATCGAAGCAGAGACTCTAATTCCAGAAGTGCCGCAGCCGTCTGCATCGTTATTACGCAGTGATGATTCCCCGGTTGATCAATCCGAACTTGAAGATGAGCTGGAAAAGCCGTCGTTCCTGCGCCGTTTGACTCGCCGAGCGACTGAAGGCGACGATAAATCTTCTCCCAAGGAAGATAAGAAATAACATCGGTAACTGGAACATATGCGTGTATTTAATACACCAAAATTGCACTTGCATAAGCGCTAATGGTGGGGGTACTATAAATGCTACAACCACTATATATGGGGTTAGGTACCTTAAATAAAAACAGAGGGTTAAAGATATAACGATGAAGTGTCACCACTGTCAATCACAAGAGAGTAAGGTAATCGAGTCGCGTGATGTCGCCGAAGGTGAAGCAATACGTCGTCGCCGAGAATGCCTAAAATGCCAACATCGATTTACGACGTACGAACGAATCGAACGACCAAACTTAGTCATCGTAAAGCGCAACGGTATTAGGCAGTTGTTCAACCGTGAAAAACTGCTCGGCGGACTGCAGCGAGCTACCGAAAAAACACCTGTTACGAACATGCAGCTAGAAGCTTTTGTAGCTGACATTGAGCGTGAACTGTATTCGTTAGGTGAGCCAGAAGTATCATCGACTGATATTGGCGAGATGGTTATGGACCGCTTGCCCCGGCTAAACGAAGTTGCCTACGTGCGCTTCGCCAGTGTGTATCGCAGCTTTAAGAATATCGCTAGTTTTGAGCGGGAACTTAGTAAGATCCGCCAACGAAAAGACCCTAAATAAAGATCATAGATATCGTTGCCAAAGGCAGCGTAGAGGCGTACTATAAAAATGTCTCGTTGGGAGTGATCAGCAAAAATAGCTGGTTAAAGCTTCATAAATAAAAATTTCAAAATTAACAAAAGTCTCGCACGGTGGTTGTGCGAAGCTTAAAGCTCTAACAAAGAAGCGAGGGGAGTAAGAGGGATGGCACAAGTAACTAGTTTAGGGGTCGGTCGATTTTTCACAAAAGCGAAATCCAAAGCGTATGATTCACTAACATGGGTTAAGAGGGATAGTTCGCTGGTTAATCCGATGACCGGTAAGGCCGTGTTTGAACAAAAAGATGTTGAATTTCCAGAAAACTGGTCACTTAATGCCATTAACATTGTTTCGCAGAAGTACTTTTCTGGTACGCCCGGAACATCGGAACGGGAAGCCTCACTCAAAACACTTATTAACCGCGTTGCGGATACTATCACTCGACATGGACTGCAGGAAGATTATTTTGCCAGCAAGCTCGAAGCCGAAGATTTTCGTGAAGAACTAAAGTATATTCTGGCGACCCAGCGGGCAGCTTTTAACTCGCCAGTCTGGTTTAATATTGGTGCTGTCGGTCGTGCTCAGCAGGCTAGTGCTTGCTTTATTCTTGGTATCGAAGACAGTATGCCATCCATTCTTAACTGGTACTACGAAGAAGGAATGATCTTCAAGGGTGGTTCTGGTTCCGGAGTCAACTTGAGCCCGATTCGCAGTTCGCAGGAGCGCTTAAGTAGTAGTGGTGGCACGGCCTCTGGACCACTAAGCTTCATGCGTGGCGCGGATTCCAGCGCCGGTGCCATTAAGTCTGGCGGTAAAACACGTCGAGCGGCCAAGATGGTAATTTTGGATGTTGACCACCCGGATGTTGAAGAATTTATCTGGGCAAAAGCTATTGAAGAGCGCAAAGCACGGGTGCTAGAAGCAGCTGGTTTTGACATGACCCTCGATGGCAAGGACATCTTTAGCGTGCAGTACCAAAACGCCAATAACTCAGTGCGAGTTACCGACGAATTTATGCAGGCAGTTGAAAATGACGAAGAATGGAACCTAGTAGCAGTCCAGACCGGTAAGCCGGTCAAGACCGTCCGAGCACGGGAACTGTTCCGTCAGTTTGCCGAGGCAGCGTGGGAATGCGCCGACCCCGGCATGCAGTATGACACCACCATCAACAAGTGGCATACAACACCAAACGCCGGCCGCATTAATGCCAGCAACCCTTGCAGTGAATATATGCACCTTGATAACTCTGCTTGTAATCTGGCATCCATTAACCTGCTCAAGTATCTCAACGATGACTTTAGCTTTGATATTGATGCCTTCCGTCACACTGTCGAAGTCATTTTTACAGCGCAGGAAATCCTGGTCGGTTATTCTGAATACCCGACAAAGAATATTGATAAGAACGCTCGGGCTTACCGCGAACTCGGCATGGGGTATGCTAACTTAGGTGCCTTGCTAATGGCTCAGGGTCTGGCTTATGATTCTGACGAAGGGCGAGCTCAAGCTGCCGCCATTACTGCGCTCATGACTGGTCACGCATACGCAACAAGTGCCAAGATTGCTCGCCGAGTAGGACCATTTAGCGGTTATCACAAAGATTCTGAGGGTATGAATCATGTGCTTCGAATGCACCGTAATGAAGTAGGCAACATTAATGCATCACATGTTGCTGAAGATTTGTTAAGTGCCGCAGCATCGGCTTGGGACGAAGCTGTTGAGCTTGGCGAGCGCTATGGGGTAAGAAACAGCCAAGCTTCAGTTTTGGCACCAACTGGCACAATTGGCCTCATGATGGACTGTGACACGACTGGAGTTGAACCTGACCTTGGTCTTACTAAAGTCAAAAAACTGGTCGGCGGTGGGACGATGTTTATTGTTAACCAGACAGTGCCTCGTGCATTAAAAGCTCTTGGCTATAACACTGCTCAGGCACAAGATATCATCGACTATATCGATAAAGAAAAAACCATTCTCGGTGCGCCGCATCTTAAGTCTGAGCATGAGTCAGTATTTGCTTGCTCTATGGGTGATAACGCCATCCACTATCTTGGTCACGTTAAGATGATGGCCGCTGTTCAGCCGTTTCTGTCCGGTGCGATTAGTAAAACGGTCAACATGCCCGAAGAAGCAACCATTGAAGATGTTGAGCAAATCCATATCGATTCCTGGAAGATGGGGCTTAAAGCCGTTGCTATCTACCGAGACAATTGCAAGGTTGCCCAGCCGCTAAGTATGGCCAAGAAAGAGGGCGATACCAAGGATGCGCCGACCAATGTTGCCGTGACACCCGCTCCGGCTGTAGTCGCATCCGCCGCAACTGATACGTTTATCGTCAAGGGCGCTGTTAAACGCGAACTACCGAAACGCCGTAATTCTAAAACCTACGAATTCCGCATCGCGGACTTAAAGGGCTTCTTTACCGTCGGTGAGTATGAAGATGGTAGCCCTGGTGAGCTGTTCATTAGCGCCGCCAAACAGGGTTCAACGCTGTCTGGTTTGATGGATTCGTTCGCTATTTCGGTCAGTCATGGCTTGCACTATGGTGTGCCGCTCAAGAGTTACGTCCGAACGCTCATGAGCCGCAGCTTTGCACCATCCGGTATCACTGATGACCCAGATATTCGAATGGCAAGTTCTATTGTTGACTACATCTTCCGTCGACTAGCACTTGACTACCTTAGCTTTGATGATCGATTAGAACTTGGCTTGGCTGATTTTGACGACATGCCTGACACCCAGACGAGTTTGCTGGAAGAAGCGACGGTCAGTGAAAAAACTGATCTGGGGGTGAGTGAGTCAGCGCCAGTAGTCGCTGAAGCACCGCCAGCCTCACAACCGGTTGCTGCTGCAGTACCATCGGCCACCAAACCTGTCGCCAAGAAACCAAAGCAAGATGACACCGCACCACTGTGCTATAACTGTGGTAACCAGACGCAGCGAGCGGGGAGCTGCTACGTTTGCACAAGCTGTGGATCAACCACCGGCTGCTCTTAGTAGTCCAGCGCACCTAAAAAGAGGACTTTACACGAGTCCTCTTTTATATTTTTATAAAGAATTTATAATTATTTGTATGACAACACCCGATCAATCAAGTGGCGAACCTGATCCACCTCAAGCACAACCACTATTCGATGCTGATCCTACGAAGATTCCGCGCGTTCGTATAGCAAGACCATGGTGGCAAATAGCCGCAGTCGCTTGCGCTTCAGTACTTGCCGGCGCGGGTGGTGCTTTAACGCTAGCAACGCACTTTTCAGATGACAATCCAATTGAAAGAGTGGCGCCACTTGGTGAGCTAGCAGACCGTGCAAATAATGGTATCGAAAGAATCGATCGAACAGGCGAAGCATTTCGAACCTGGTCAAGGCAGGTAACGGAGTATGCCTGTCGATTTGAATTGCGGGCTTCAAGAGAATATGAAATTTGTACCAGACAGCTTGGACCGTTTGTTACTATAAAGACGATTGATCCGGATGGAAATATCACCCGCGAAATTCGAATGAATCCACAGTAGCAGTACTAAGGTTAGAACTTACAAGATAGCTTCACGACAATCAATACTAGCAAGCCCAAAGACAGATCATGGATTAGTGGGTAGTAGATGTTTGTTTACGTGATGATGTGTGCCATCATATAACTGTTAGCGTATTAATGCATCATGACTAGGAATAAAAAAACACAATTTGCAAAGTACATCGATGAAGTAGCAAGGCAAGAAGCAGCGGATAATGATACCGAATCATACACGCCCGATATTACTTTCCGTCAATCCCAAAGCAGTCTAAAAGGTGTAGATCAAGAAATTATTTATTTTAATCCACGATTTTTGCTAACATTTCACAGCCTGCTCTTGCTTGTTTCTTTTATTGCCGGTTTTTTTATCGTGTCTCATCTTGAGCGGCCACACGCTCAAACGACAACACTGTTTAGTGGCTCACAAGTATCAAATTGGCAAGGTAAGCAACTTGGTAGCGGCTGCGGATCATCGGTTAGGGATGTGAACGATGTGCCTCCAGGCAAAACAGGTACTTCGATTGAGATTTTTGTAAAAGATGGCTGTGTTTGGAGTGGTGATGCGGGAGCAAATCCAAGAGAACGCACAGAGCTTAATACGGCACAGGGTCAGCTCACTTTCGTGGAAGGCACAATCTGGTATATAGATTTTTGGCAGCGGTTTGATCAGCTAGCAAATACGCATAGTGGCTCTGACTGGGACATGTGGCTGCAAACCCATTTTACGGGGGGCGGTTCGCAGCCCAACTTAATACTTACAACTGACGGATCAAACAGGATGATATTCAAAACATCTACTGGTGGTGGGCATAGTGGGCAATGGACTGGTCCGGTCATCCAAACCGGCGTTTGGCAGCGATTTACGCTTGGTGTGAAATTTTCGATTTCAAGTGCGGCAGGTTGGGTGGAATTATATAAAGATGGACAGCCCGTGCTCCCCAGAAAAGCAGTGGCGACACTCGGTACTGATTATCCCCAAACCGGCTACTTAAAGAAGGGTATCTACCGTAATGGATCAATCAGTGGTGACGAAAAGTACACCATGTATGGGCTTGCCGTTCATAGTGTGAATCCACTTGGTGCCAGCCCACCTCCGCCTCCCCCTCCTTCCATTCCCTCCGCCCCAGTGGTTTCTATCTCTGCATCCACCACCAGCTTGCAGCAGGGCAGTGCTGCTACATTGACCTGGAGTGCCACCAATGCTCCAACTAGTTGTATTGCCTCCGGTGACTGGAGCGGAGCAAAGACTGCCAGCGGCTCTCAATCTACCGGTATCCTGTCTACCGTCAAGACGTACAGCTACACCCTGGCTTGTACCAATGCCGGGGGAACCGGCAGTGCCACGGCTTCCGTGGCAGTATCTGCCACACCTCCACCTCCTCCCGCCAAACCAACCATCACATTGAGTGCTAACCCCAGCACCATCAATGCCGGGGGGAGTAGCACCATCTCCTGGAGTGCCACTAACGCTCCAACCAGTTGTACCGCTTCCGGTGACTGGAGTGGTACCAAAACAGCCTCCGGCTCTCAATCCACCGGCACTCTGTCTACCGTCAAGACGTACACCTACACCCTCAGCTGCAGTAATAGTGGGGGAACAACAACTGGTTCTGTGGCTTTAGTAGTTGTTCCTGTAAAACCAACGGTCACCATCTCGCTGTCTCCCGGCACTATCAATAGCGGAGGAACCAGTACCATCTCCTGGAGCGCCACCAACGCTCCAACCAGTTGTACCGCCTCAGGTGACTGGACTGGCAGCAAAGCCGCTTCCGGTTCCCAGTCTACTGGCACGGTTAGTGCTGGAAACAGCAAGACCTACACGCTCACATGCACTAACACTGGCGGTTCTGCTTCAGCGTCTACAACACTGAGTGTCTCTACGCCAGCTAACCCCATCAACCCAAATGTTTCCAAACCAACTGTTACCCTGACCGCTACCCCCTCAACCGTAGAAACCAATCAAAAGAGTACCATCTCCTGGAGCGCCACCAACGCTCCAACCAGTTGTACCGCCTCAGGTGACTGGACTGGCACGAAGCCTTCGTCTGGTACCGAAAACACCAAGCAGCTCACCAATGCAGCAACCTACACGCTCACATGCACTAACGCTGGCGGCAGTACCTCTGCTTCAACCAGTGTGTCGATAGTCAACATTACGCAAACAGGAGAAGTAACCGTCAATAACACCCCAGTCCCGAACCTCAAAGTAGATAACCCGAGTATCGTGGGTGAGCACACTGGTTCATCTGTAAACGAGGGTAGTTCGGGAAATAACGCATCAAAAACGGAGGCAGGGGCAAAACCGGCCGTATCCAAATTAACGCTAACCAAACCTAAGCTGATAGCCGCCGGTGTGTTCTCTGGCTTAATCACCATGACGATAGCCACTTGGTTTGGTGTGCGCTTCTTCATCCACAGGAGTAATATCGGAAATTTTGGTGAGTAAAGACTTAATAAATAGGCTAAAATAATAAACAGGCATGAAAGTAATAATCCTATACCACCCTAACAGCGAGCACGAACGCACGGTTACCGACTACGTTCGCGATTATCGGATGTTTAAGGGACAAGATAAAAATATAGAGTTAGTAAGTCTGGAAACACGGCAGGGTGCTGACATGGCTAAACTCTACGATGTTACGAGCTATCCTGCACTGCTGGCCTTAGCCGAGGACGGCAGGCTACTTAAGCTATGGCAGGATGAGTTGATGCCACTGATGAACGAGCTCGATTCCTATTCTGGCCAATAATTTGCTAGCAGCGGGGTTGTTAGCTATAGTGAAAGGGTAGTTTACTATATGCGCTCCGGGTATTTATTCGGATAAGTGGCTATCAACCACGAAGCTTCGCGAAGAACACCTTAATGGTTACTAGACCGCGACGGATTAGGCCCGTAACAGCCAACAATCAAGCGCTTCCACCGTATCTCGGAAGAATCTGGATGGTACCGCCCTGAACCAGGGTTCCAGAATCTAGCTGAGATATTTTTTATGTAAGGAGCAGGACTATGAGTCAAAAACCCGAAAAATCCAAGCAGGCCGAAATCGAAGAACGAATGCTGGCTTTATGGAAAGAAGAAGGCACCTTCGAGCAATCCATAAAGCAGCGAGAAGGCCAGGAGACATTCAGTTTTTACGACGGACCACCGTTCGCGAATGGCTTGCCTCACTTCGGTCATAGCCTCGTCACCAGTATCAAGGATTCAATGCTGCGTTATAAAACGATGCGTGGCTACTATGTTCCACGGCGTAATGGCTGGGATTGCCATGGCCTGCCTGTCGAATTTGCCATCGAAAAAGAACTGGGGTTATCTGGCAAGAAACAGATCATCGAGTATGGGATTGATAAGTTTAATGCCGCTTGCCGAGATTCTATTTTTCGCTACAAGGATGAGTGGGAGAGATTGCTAACACGGCTGGGGCGTTGGAGCGAGTATGACAATTATTATGCGACGGTAGACCGTGATTACACTGAAAGTGTCTGGTGGGCACTCAGCCAAATCAACGAAAAAGGCCTGCTCTATAAGGGGTATAAAAGTACACCTTACTGCCCACGTTGCGAGACGCCGCTATCTAATTTTGAAGTGAATGATGGCTACCGTGATGACGTGCCGGATCCTAGCCTATATGTGAAGTTCAAGCTTACTGATGAGGATGCCTATCTGCTTGGTTGGACAACGACCCCGTGGAGTTTGCCCGGCAACGCCGCTATCGCTGTGAATCCGAAAGAACAATACGTCTATGTAGAACTGAAAGACGACAAAGGCAATGCCGAAACATTAGTCTTGGCTAAGAAGCGCCTGGAAGCGTTAAGCAGCGAAGACTACCATATTACCAAAGAAGTTCTAGGTGAGAACTTGGTGGGTCGTTCCTATCAGCCATTATTCGAACTGACATCTGATTTTGACTCAACTAATACTTATAAGATCTGGGCTGCAGATTTTGTCAGTATCGAAGACGGGTCTGGTGTACTACACGTTGCACCGGCATTCGGTGAAGATGATCTTGCGTTAGGTCAAGAGAACGATATTCCGGTGCTTAACACGATTAGCCCAAGCGGGCATGTCCGGGACGTGAAAGACTATGACGAAGTCAACGGCATGTTCTTCAAAAAAGCTGATAAATACATCATTGAACATCTGACCAAGAAGGGGAATGTATATGCAGCGGAGACGTTTAAGCACACCTATCCGTTTTGTTGGCGATGTGAAACGCCGCTACTGTACTACGCCATCGATAGTTGGTTCATTAAGGTGTCAGATATCCGCCCGCAACTGCTTAAAACAGCCGAGGCAATCAATTGGACACCGGCACACATCAAGACCGGCCGCTTTGGCAAATGGCTGGAAGGTGCTAGGGATTGGGCGATTTCGCGTAACCGTTATTGGGGCGCGCCGTTACCTATTTGGGTAAATGAAAATGACGCCAGCGATTATATTGTAGTCGGCAGTATTGAAGAGCTTAAAAAGCTTGCCGGTAACGATATCGACGTTGATGATCTGCATCGACCGTCCATCGATAAAATCAGTTTTACCAAGGACGGAAGGACCTACAAGCGTGTCGAAGAAGTTCTGGACTGCTGGTTCGAGTCCGGCTGCATGAGCATTGGGCAGCAGCATTATCCATTCGAGAACAAAGAGACATTCGACAAAACTTTTCCGGCCGACTTCATCATCGAAGGCTTGGATCAGACGAGGTTATGGTTTTACGTCCAACATGTCGTGGCGACAATCCTGTTTGAGCAGCCAGCCTACCGCAATGTAACAGTGAATGGCATGATCATGGCTGCCGATGGTCAGAAGCTTAGCAAGCGCCTCAAAAACTACCCTCCACTTGACGAGGTGTTTGACAGTGAGGGTGTCGATAGCCTCAGACTGTATCTGTTATCGAGCACCCAGGCCACACAGGTGGCTGACTATATGCGCTTTGATCGCGGTGGTATGAAAGACATCAACCGCAACATCATTAGTACGCTGCTTAATTCGTATCAGTTCTTCACAATGTATGCCGAGTTGGACAAGTGGCAGCCGGCGAACCCGGGCGAGCGGCCAGTTAGCACAAATGTGTTGGATCAGTGGATGTTGGCGCGACTTGATGAAACGATTGCCGAAACCACTCGCCAAGCTGATGATTACAAAATAGCCCACGCGATTACGCCAATATTCGAATTAGTCGATGATATGAGTAATTGGTTCATTAGGCGCTCACGCCGCAGGTTCTGGAAAGCCGATGATGATACTGATAAAAAGCAGGCCTATGAGACGCTGTGGTATACATTGCTGCGCGTCGCACAATTGTTAGCTCCTTGGGCGCCGTTTATCAGCGACCATTTATGGCGTGAACTGACTAAGGGAACGGAGCTGGCAAAATCCGTACACCTCAGTCATTGGCCATCTGTTAATCAGCAAGATAACGCTAGCCGGATAATATTAGAAGATATGGAGACAATCAGAGCTATGATCAGCTTAGGGCTTCAAGGCCGCGCTTTAGAAAGCATAAATGTTAGAAAACCTTTACTAGGTCCAATTGTCACTACTAAAAGAGAACTTTCTGAAGGGTTAAAACAGCTTCTGGAGGAAGAGTTAAATGTGAAGTCTGGCATATACAAAGTTAGTAGTTCAGAGCCCAATGGAATCACTATGAATTTTGAAATAACACCGGAGCTGAAGGCGGAGGGGCTAATGCGGGATATTGTGCGACATGTGCAAAACGCTCGCAAGCAGGCTGGCTTGAATGTAGAGGATAGGATTTTGCTGCAAATTTCTTCAGAATCTACTGAAATAACAGAGGCCATCACGACATTTAAAGACACTATATTCACGGAAGCCTTAGCAACCGGTGGGTTGGATGGCGATGGTGACTATCAAGTCACTGTCAAGGTTGAAGGCCAAGAAGTGGCAGTTAAACTCTCCAAAGCTTAAACTATGGTGCAAGTCTGCGACTTGCCAAATATTCCCACTTTTGATAGCAACACTCTGCTAACACCTTTGATCGCAAAGGTGTTGCCAAACTCCGGGCAGCTCACTTACCTTGATAAGACCACTAGTCAGAATAAAACAACAGGCTGCGGAACGACCCTAAAGGGATCGGTTTCGATCTTTATTGCTTTTCAAGGAATGATCTCAACTAGTCCTCGCCCTAGATGTTGTTTTACTGACGTGTTCTTTCAGGGTAAGTGGCTTGATGCCCGAGCCTAACTGCGGCTTGGGTTCTGGGGCTCTGATAAGACCCGAACAGATGTTGTCAAACAAGAAGTGTATTTGATTGCCGAGGACTGTTTGACTGAGTAAGACTGCTCTAAAGCAGTCTTATGAAAGAGTTCCGCGGGCAAACTTCTTTTTGATCAACAGATGTATCGAGTCGAGGCAGTCGCCCCAGCAGTTTTGAGTCACTTTTGCTGTCAAAAGTGGGAATGGGTAGCTTTGTCGGTACAAAGTAATGATTTAGTTGCGAGTCGGGGACTTGCTAGGGGATGGCGACACCTTTGCAGTAAAGCTACTGGAAGCTCATTAGCCGGTCTTGCGGTATTGGGGTATATCATGGCTTTACAATGGCCGCTACATCTGTTAGGCTTAGTCGGTAACTTTTAAAAATTCTGGAACTAAAAACTCATGACGAAAAAAGCAGTAATACTCACCGGTGGCAAGCAGTATGTCGTTACCGAAGGCGAAACAATCGAAGTTGATCTGATCAAAGATGCCGGCAAGACAGCTAGCTTCGAAGCACTTTTGGTTATGGACGGTGATAAAACAACAGTAGGCACTCCGCTGGTAAGTGGCATTAAGGTCACCGCTGATGTTGTAGAAGCTGATGAAAAAGGCGAAAAGGTTATGGCTATTCGCTACAAAGCTAAGAAACGCGTACACAAAGTACGCGGCCATCGTCAACGCCACACGACACTCAAAATCAGCAAAATTGCCTAAATTCGGGCAAATATCTTAAAAACACTATAATTTGTAGTGTTTTTTACATAAAAAATGCATTTTAACAGTTTAATTACTTGTGTGTAAAAAATACTAAATCTAGACTAACAGGGTAGTTTATCCACAGCAATCGGTCTAGCATGTACAAGTGAAGCATAAACAGATTGACACCGAAGTAAGCACGAGTGTAATCTGTAAACAGCTGTTTTGTGACACAAAAATAGTAGAACAGCAGAAACACATACAAACAATTTAAATTTATGACCAAACAACCGGCTCGCAACGGTTCAGTAGGGCTATGTATTCGCCTGCTAATAGCAGCATCACTGATGCTGCTATTTGTCGTTATTGCTACTTCTGGCAAACCGGTACAAGCAGCAACGAGCTCAACGCTCAATTTTCAAGCCCGTCTCCTCAGTAGTAGCGGGGCAATCGTACCTGATGGCTACTACAATGTAGAGTTCAAGCTCTACGGTGCTTCGTCTGGTGGTTCTGCGCTCTGGACGGAGACGTACTACGACGCCAACGGCGTGACTGCTGGACAGGACAATCGACTGCGGGTAGTGAATGGTTACTTCAGCGCCTACCTTGGATCGTTGACCAGTTTCCCGGGCACAATCGACTGGGATCAAGAGCTATGGCTGACGATGAACATTGGCGGCGCGACTCAAACCGCAACACCGACTTATGACGGCGAGATGTCGCCCCGAACCAAACTGACCGCCGTGCCATACGCCTTCAAGGCGGGTGTGGCGCTCAATGTCGCCAGTAACAACACCAATGCCGCAAGTACTAATTCCGCAAATGTGTCGATAACTTCTGGTAATGCAGCCGGTGCAACGAGTAACTCAGGTAATATCAGCATCGATGTCGGTACGGCGACGCAGACCGCTGGGACTATCAGCATCGGCACGGCTAATCAATCTGGAATCACTATTGGTCGGAGTGGTATCACGACATTGTTGCAGGGTGCAGTGAGTATAGCGGGTGGCACGAACAACGGTGTTTATTACCGTGATGCATCGGGTAATGTCGTCACTACTGCAGCAGGATCATCGGGCGAATGTTTCCGGGCAACGACAGGTTCGGCTCCGTCTTGGGGAAGTTGTAGTGGTACAGGTGATATTTTGCAGGGTGGCAACACGTTTGGGGCGGCAGTTCGTATTGGCAGTAATGATGGATTTGGTCTCGAGTTCGAAACTAACAACACGTTAGTCGCCAGCCTCAGCAGTACCGGCGCAGCACTGTTCCAAAACAGCACTAACTCAACCACCGCCTTCCAAATACAAAATGCTTCCGGTGTTGCACAGTTTGTTGCTGACACTACTAACGGCGGGCTTACCCTTGGCTCTACCGCTGGCACTGGCACTATCACCCTCGGCCAATCTACCGCTACCAACACCATTGCAATAGGATCTGGTAATACATCAAACGGCAATACCCAAACTATAAACATTGGAGCAGGCACCCCAACTGGAACCGGTGTTACTAATGTCACTATCGGTAACAATGTTAACGCTGGTTCGACTACGATCAACTCGGCAACGACAAATATTAACAGTCCTACCGTCTCGACAACGGCCACAACACTCGCACTCTTTAACACTAATGCTAGTACCGTTACAGCCCTGCAGGCTGCGACTAGTATTGGTCTAGGTGCAACTACCGGCACTCTAACCGTACGGAATGCTAATACCACGCTAGGTAACGCTGCTGGCTCCGGAGTGTTTACAAATAATGGTGCGACATTTAATACCACACTGGCAGTCACGGATGATGCAAATGGTGGGGCGCTCGGAGGTGGTCTTGCTGCCTCAGCGTCAGTTGATGTCTACACCTCTATCTCCATTGCTCAAACGACAGCCAGTCAAACCATTACTCTCCCAACCCCAACTGCCAGCACCAATTACGGACGACTCTTATATATATCCAGCATAGGGACTACTAGCTTCACAATGCTGGGCACTGTAGTTAGTCCCGGCACAGCCATTACGGTTGTTTGGAGTAATACGAACGGTGGAGCATCTTGGCAGATAGCCGGTACTGGTGCCAGTGCCAATTCGATCCTCAACCAAAACGCATCCGACCAAACCGCTGACTTTAGAATTAGTGGCACTGGTCGAGCGAACACCAGCTTTACGGCACCGCTGTTTGACTCCATAACAGGTGCTGTAGCCCTGGGCGGTACGACTGCTACCGGCGTCGACATAGGCAACACCACTAATACGGCAGCTATTACTCTGCAGGGTACAGTAGGGGCTACTTACACGATTGGCTCTAATCTAACAACCGGCACCATTGCAATCGGTGGTACCGCCCAGACAGGCAACATAACTTTGGGTAGCTCATCAGGCACTAACTCGGTATTAATAGGTAATGGTACTGGTGCTACAACTGTGAACATTGCTAACGCCAACACGGCCGGGGCTGTTAACATAGGTGCTGCCTTTACCACCGGCACCATCACTATTGGTGGCACCGGCGCCCAAACAGGAACCATTGCCCTGGGTACAGGTACAGGAGCTCAGACCATTAACCTCGCTACTGGTGGCACCGGTGCGAAGACGACAACTCTTGGTTCACTGCTAGTACGAGTTCTACGACTATTAACTCAGGTACTGGCAACATAGACATTGGTACAACCGCCCAAGCCCGAACGACCAATGTTGGTACTGGTGCTGCTGCGCAAACTGTGAACGTTGGTTCTACTAACACAACCAGCGCTACCACTGTCCAGGCTGGAACAGGCGGACTTAATATTACGACTCAGGGCACCGGTGCACTTAATGTCGGTAATAACGCAGTAGCTCAGACCATTAACATAGGAAACACAACGGGTGCAACAGCTTTGAATCTGCAAGCTGGCACAGGCAACTTTAGTCTTAACGGCGTAGCAGCAACTACCTATGATCTGGCAGCTGCTACTACCACCGGTACAATTGCCCTCGGTGGTACTGCTCAAACCGGTACTATGACACTTGGGCGCTCCACCGCCACCAACACCATCTCAATAGGTGGAGCAGCCGGTAACGGTAACACCCAGACTATTAATATAGGAAACAGCGGCACCGCTGGTTCTACTACTAACGTAACTATTGGTTCTACTATTGCTGGTCTCACCACACTACAGTCAGCTGGTGGAGTAGCAATAACTACACTGGGTACTGCTGACAGTGCTACTTACCTATGTAGAAACACTAGCAACATCATATCCACCTGTAACACCACTGGTGCAGGTGCTGCCTTTGTACAGGGTGGCAATACATTCGCTGCAACAGCAGTACTTGGTACTAACGACAGCAACTCATTAACCTTTGAAACTAATAATGTTACCCAAGCAACCATAGCAGTTGGTGGAGCAACGACCTTCCAGAACTCTATTAACTCTGCGGCTGGTTTTCAGGTTCTAGAATCGGGTGCGACTAAAGTACTCACAGTTGATACAACTAATCAGAAAGTAGCAATCGGGAACAATACTGCAGCCAATGTTGGCGCCGGTGGGCTAGAAGTGACTGGAACGATCGCGACTGCAGGTAATTTTAGGTTTACGAGTACTACTACAAATAGCGGTGCGTTCAATAAGTACACAATAGCGGGTACGACCGGCGCTGATCAAAATGATGTCTTGGTGCTCGATGCATCTGGATACACGGCTAGCACGACTACTACTGCCAGAAATCCTAGAGTTTACGGTATAAATGCATCGTCAGGCACAACAGCATCTGGTGGAACTATGAATGTGGTTGTGTTTGGCAACACAACGGTTAATGCTGACGCTGGAGGTGGTGGGGCAAGTGCAATAGCAATAGGTGATCAGCTTGTAACGTCAACCACTACAGGACGTGTAATTAAAGACAATAATGCTACAACTGGAATAATTGGCCGAGCTTTGACCGCCCTCGCCTCAGGAACTGGCACGGTTAGCATTTTCGTAACGGTAGATGCTGGTCAGGACAGCCCAATTTTCAGAAATCAGGCCGATTCTTCAACCGCCTTTCAGATTCAGCAGGCTGATGGTTCAGCAAGACTAACCGTCGATACCGGTAGCCAGCAAGGGCTTAAGATATACGGCGATACCGGGGATGAACTTATCGAATTGAGCGGTGCAGCCGGCCTGCAAGTAAGAACAACCGGAACATCTGCCTGGACTAATTTGGGTACTAACGCTGATGGAACAAATATCCTGAATCTTTACAACTCCGGTGCAACTACCGTTGCGAGTGTATCAGGTACTGGTGCGGTAACTTTAGTTAATTCAACTAACTCAGCAACCGCTTTCCAGATTCAGAATGCTGCTGGCACCAACGAATTATTCTCTGTCGATACATCTAACAACCGAGTTTACGTTGGTGATACAACCGGTGATACAATCGGCACAATCCTAGTACTTGATACAAAAACAGACGGTACTGACCCAACTGGCGTTAATGGGGGTATGTACTACAACAGCAACCTTAACAAGTTCCGCTGTTATGAGAATAGTGCCTGGGGAGACTGTTTAGATGGCTTCACCTCGCTGCAGGATGCATACAATAATGACACTGATGGCAGTGACTCAGTCATCTCACTGACCGCTGACGATGACTCGCTTATCTTCCGCAACCCAAGCTCAGGCGGTACTAATGGTACTGGTTACGTAGTCACCATTGACCAACTTGCTACAGGTGCAGTCGGTGGCCTCGACATCCAGTCTGCTGGCACAGGCAACCTACTTCGAGTACGAGACACGACCGCTACGGCAACAGACGTACTGACCATTGCCGATGGTGGAGCTGCAACCTTCCGTAATCAAACTAACTCCACCGCTGCCTTCCAAGTCCAAAACGCTGCCGGTGCTTCACTATTCAATATTGATTCCACCAATGCAGGCAACATTACCGTGCTTGGGAACAATGGAGGGGAAGTAGGCTCATGGACTACCAACAGCAATAACCTACCTTCAGGCTACAACCAAGGTTCTGTTACTTACGCCAATGGCTATGCATATATTGTTGGTGGTGACACTGGTTCACTTACAACCAGCGTGCTTTATGCCAGAGTTAATGCCAACGGATCCCTAGGCTCATTCACTAGTACAACTGCATTGTCTGTAGCTAGAGAAGACATCTCAACTGTAGCTATGAATGGCTACCTCTATGCTATTGGCGGTAACAGCACTGATGATACAGCTACAACTGGTGTAACTACTGCTAACTACGCCAAGATAAATAGTGATGGAACGATTGGTTCTTGGAACACTACAACTGCACTGCCAACGGGACGTTCCACTTCAGGTACGGTTGCCTACAATGGCTATATATACCTAGTGGCTGGTAGTGATACATCATCTGCAATAGGATCCACTGTTTATGCCAAGCAAAACGCTGACGGAACACTTGGTTCTTGGACAGTAAGCGGCAATGTATTCCCAACAGCTAAAGTTGCCCGGGCGACAAGAGCGGTTGCAGCGAATGGTTACCTCTACGCCATTGGCGGACAAGAGGGTGCCTCACCTGATGAGACAGAAGTCTTCTACGCTAGGCTTAACTCTGATGGAACAATTGGTACATGGACAGAAGAGGCTGACTTGTTGCCTTCAGGGCGCGCGTGGGGTGGAGCAGGCGTAGCCAATGGCTATCTCTACTACTGGGGCGGTACTGACGGAACAAGCTCTCAAGACGAAGTTTTCTATGCTCAACTTAACAGTGACGGAAGTACAGGAGCTTGGGCTACTAACACTACTCTAATGACTACCACAGAAAGCGACATTGGCTTCTTCACAACCAATGGGTACTTATACGCTCTTGGCATGGGTGCAAGTGATAACGAAGTCCACTATGTATCTACTCCAAGAGTTACCATAGGCGGTGGACTAGACCTCGTTGGTCTTTCCGGTGAGAACTTAGCCGAAGGCGGAACAGGCGGAACCCTAACAGCCGGCAATACACAGATTATTGGTACGCTTGGTGTGCAAGGAGTGGCAAGCTTTAGGAGTAATCTGTCGGTCGATGGTATGGTCACACTACGAAATGCTAACAACTCAACATCGGCACTATCTGTTCAAAATGCGGCGGGAACAAGCCTGCTCGATGTTGATACAACCAACGGCCGGGTTAACATTGGAACATACGGTACGGAAACTGCGCAGCTGTACGTGAGTGGCAGCACGCCAAGTGTAGCACTGACGACTCTATCAGGTGGTTCTCTGAGTCTTGGTGGTGACGATATTGATGTGGTTGGTAACTATGCCTACGTCGCTAGTTACGATGAATCTGACCTGGATATCATTGACATCAGCAATCCCGCTAGTCCTACGGTTGTAAGCAGTACGGACTTTAGTGCGCTTGGCACCAGTCCGGAAGCAATTACTGTTTCTGGCGGCTACGCCTACTTAGCAATGAGCGCCACTGACCAAGTTGCCGTAGTGAATGTTACGAACCCAGCAGTACCAACAGCCGTGACAAGCGTTTCCACAAACGACTACCCGTTGTGGCTTGAGGCTCGCGGTAACTACCTTTACGTAGTTAACGATGGAGCGTCAGGTGATTCACTGCAGATATTTGACATCAGCAACCCCGCCAGCCCAAGGTTGCTTGGCACAGCATCAAGCTTAAACAGTCCACGTAAAGCGTACATTGAAGGCAACTACGTCTACCTCGCGGCTGCAGCCAACTTACGAGTGGTAGATGTCAGCAACCCCGCCAGCCCAGTCACGTACACCGAAACATTACAAACCGGATTGGCCGGTCTGGCTATCGCCAAATACGGCAAGTATGTCTATGTAAGTGATACAGATGACGACATTAATGTTTTGGATGTTTCTAATCCGGCTGATCCGGTTGATGTGACGACCTTCTTTAGCGATGCTGACATCGAAGAACTCCACGTACAAGGCAGGTTTATGTACGGAGTTAGTAACCAAGGTGCTACAAGTAAACTCATGACTTACGACCTGTCGAACCCAGCAGCCCCAGTAGCACTTAACAGCGTGACAACAGGTAACAGCCCATATCACTTGGCGGTAAATGGTCGCTATGCTTATGTACCTATATATAATAATGACCAATTCCAGGTATTTGATATTGGCGGCGCGTATATACAACAACTTGAAGCTGGTGGTATCAAAGCCAGTACCATTGATACACAAGACGCAAATGTTCGTAACAATGCCTATGTTGGCGGATCGTTGAATGTTGGCAGGACTGTCCAGATTAACGGCACGCTTGGTGTAGGTGGAACAGCAACATTTAACGGCGATATCCAGTTCGGCGGCGATGCTAACCGAATGGTGCAGGTGCTTCAAAATACTTCTGCTGGTGCCGGACGAGGCCTGACTGTTAAGGCGGGCCAGGGCAATGCAGGTGCTGGTGGCGTACTGACGGTATCGGGTGGAGACGGCCAAGGCACTAACCAAAATGGCGGTAACGTAATAATACAAGGTGGTACTGGAACAGGCAGTGGTGTGCAAGGGTTAGTCAACCTGTCTACGTCAGCATTTACTTCTGCGTCAACCCAGGCATTCGGTAGTAATGGGAGCCTAACGGCCGGATTAGTTGATCAGTACAGCACAATCCCAGTTAATGCGACGGCAGCCAGCCTGACCGTTACCATACCAGCACCGGCAGCTGCCAACCAGGTCGTTGGACGGCTGCTTTATATCGCGGCAGTTGATAACTCCAACGACTTTACGATTTCGCTTGCCGGTACTTCTATTACGATTGTCATGAAAGAAAACAGTACAGCCACACTCATCTGGAACGGCACTGGTTGGACGGCCGCTGGTGCAAGTAGCTCAACTGACCTTCAGTCTGCCTACAACAACACTATTTCAAGTGCAGGTGGCGCCGAGCTGGTACTTAACGCGCCAGGTGGTGCGGCTGATGGTTTGACTATTCGAAACAACGCCACAACCCCGATAATTGGCAGTATTCTCGAAGCCCAGACTTCGATTGGGAGTAATTTATTTAGTGTGAACAACAATGCAGCGGAATTTGCCACAAACGGTGGTGCCGAAACTGCCGGTGGCAGTGCATCTACCTTCCCGAGTAATACTTGGGATACAACCACCGGCGGTACCGTAGATCGCTGGACAACTACTGGTGATAACGTAGCTACCGGTCAGGCTTCAGTTCGTGTGCAGACCACTACCACTAACCATGGTGCCAGAAACCGTATTAGTACTTCACTGACATCAGGTTTAACATACTCCGTGTCAGTTGCAGTTCGTGGGGCAGCCAACTTTACTACACTACAGGTACTCTACTCACCGGATGGCACAACTTCTGGTACTACAACCTGTGCAACTGGTCAGACTGTCACCAGCGGGATCTGGACTAGAATTGCATGTACCTTTGTAGCAAGCGGCACAATAACCAGCAGCAATTCCATGCTTATTCGTCAGACAGATGCCACAGCCCGTACGTTCTATGTAGATAACCTTAGCGTCAATATTAACGCTAGTGCTACCTATGCGGCAGATGGAAGCGTTGACAACGCTGGTGCTTTCGGAACAAACTGGACAGCTTTTGATGGTGATGGTGGTGGTGCTGGTACAGCGACAGCTGCAAGAGATACGACTGTGCTTTACGACTCTAGCGGCTCAGCCCGAGTCGATACCAGCAACCATGCTAACATGGGTATCCGAAACAACTTGGCTATTACGCCAGCGGTCAGTACCCAATATTTGGTAAGCTTCTATGGTCGTACGGCCACTGGCTCAATCACTGATCTAACGGTGCGTTACTCGCGTGATGGTGGTACTGATCTTGAATCCTGTGTTGATTACAATACACAGACTCTTGTAACGACTGGATGGACAAAAATCACCTGCTTATTTACGACCGATTCCAGCGCACCGAGCAATGCTGACCTAATATTTACTCAAAATGCAGCTCCTGGCGGAACACGCTCCATCTATATCGATGCTCTTACTGTCACTCTGAACACAAATAATGCCAACAATGTACAAATTGGTGGTGCCAACAAGGGCGGACCAACCACGTTATTCACGCTCGACCGGGCATCAACTGCGCCGATTGCTGCGAATAACGATGCGTACCTTGGCTCAATGTACTACGACACAACAACCGGGCGCATCCAATGTTACGAAGCTGATGGCTGGGGAGCTTGCGGTTCAGCGCCAGACAACATCGCCAACCTTAACCCAGAATTTGCCGGCGCTGTACTAAATGGTACGGGAGTTGGTACGATGACGGCTGACTTCTGTGGTAATGGTGGCGGCTTGTCGGTCAATACTGGGTTGTGTGCCAGCGGTGAAGCGCGTAACTACTACCAGTGGACGAGCCCACAAGCAACACAGCAAACTTACAGTATCTACGTGACCTATCAGCTACCTGCCACCTTCAAGGAATTTGCCAGTGACGATACTGTCCAGTTGACCGCACGAACCGACAATACCACTAACGGTGTCGTCACCTACCAGATGTACCGCAGTGAATCCGGATCAATCAGTGCCTGCGGTACGGAAACGACGGTTACCAGTACTATTAATACTTGGCAAACGGTCGGTATTAATGGTAACGAAGCGACTGGTTGCGGATTTACTACTAACTCGGCCAATGCCTTTGTAATATTCAAGATTAATGTGAAGGCGAATAGCAACGCCAACGTGTATGTCGGCACGTTAAGCTTCACCACGACAGGTAGGTAAGCTATGAGAGACATTAATTCACCACAATCCAATCGACCAATTAACAGAAGAAACGACTTTGGCTACTTGTCGGTGGCTCAGCCGGTTAAGACAGTGACGCCAATTTTGAAGCCCGCTGAGTCAAGCGTTGTGGCACCAAGAGCAACTGCCAAACAATCAGGGCTAGTAAGGAAATTTAGTGGCTTGATGCGCCGGCATCGTGTAGCAACTCGAGCAGTACTGGCTTTGATGGCACTACTGATGCTGGTTGGCCTCATACCCGGACTAATGGAAGCATGGAGACTGCGGCCAGCCGAGTATGAATTGAATAGTGAAGCATCAACACTGGCTGGGCGCACAGTTCCAGCTTACGGTATAAAATTGAGTTTTGATTCTGAAGAACAGGCCTACATTTATAACAAAGACTATACTGCCGCACCATCTGGAGATACTGGCTTGGTTTCGGGCCCCCGGTTCTCAGCCAAATTCAAGACTAGTGGTGACAAAGCTTACACCATAACTGATGTCGTTAATAACGTTGGCATTACATTTACGCCAAAGTTTGACACGGCGTTGCCAACAAAAGATGTGAATCGACTTATTTACCCGCTTCGGGGTATTGATGGTCAAAAAGTAGTAACATTGAGGGCTGCTCAAATCAAGGAAGACATAATCATTAATAGCTACCAAGAAGACAGCATGGAGTTTACGTATGATATTGGTCTTTCAGATGGGTTGGAGGCACGTCTTGAAAAGAACGGCGATATAGGCGTTTACGGTGTGCAGCCACAGCTACTAGGCAGCGTTTCGGCGGGTACTGAAGC
This sequence comes from Candidatus Saccharimonadota bacterium, assembly GCA_022841445.1. Taxonomy (GTDB): domain Bacteria; phylum Patescibacteriota; class Saccharimonadia; order Saccharimonadales; family UBA10212; genus JALHRM01. The sequence continues at coordinate 17,725 of JALHRM010000006.1, read as the reverse complement.
TGACCAAGCCCTACTAGACAAAGCCCGAAAAAACAGCAAAAAAACCCATCTTATATTCACCGTTCCTGCGCCATTTATTGTCGAAGCTAATAAGCAAGTATCCGATGCAAAAGCTGAGTACAGACTAGAGGGGAAGCATTTAACAGTTCGAGCTGAAAATCTCAAGACAGCCAGCTACCCGCTCAGTATTGACCCTAGTATCTACATCGAAACTGCAGACAAATTGATGCGGGGAAATAACGAAACCAACGTTGATTTCGACATTGACAATGAACTGATCCAGAAGTCGCAGACTACTGGTGCACGAATCAGCGCCTGGCAATCAACTACCGGCATGAACAGTAACACTTGGAATCATTCCACGGCAACTGCCGGCGGATATATATACCGAGCAGGTGGCCGCATTGATCCTAGTAAACCTCAGATTGTCGGTCAGCAGCAGACTTTGGCGGGCAGTAATACCGGTACATTTACGATGAATATGCCAACCACTAGACCAGCCGGCGATCTATATATTGCAATGATGTGCCACGACGGCAGTAATGGTAGCGGCACTGGAGGCAGTACTAGCGGCAATACCATATCGACACCTAGCGGCTGGACAAAATATGCTGATTTGCAAGGGCTAGCTGCATACTACAAAATCGGAACCGACCAGGGCGGGGGTAACGAATCTGCATCATACCAATGGACTGGCAACAGCGAAGAGTGGGCTGGAGTAGTTATTCGGGTAACCGGCTTTAATAGTTCTGACCCAGTGAGTGGTACGGCCGGTACTGGCTTTAGTACCACCGATGCGGTACCGGTCTATCCGGCGACCACTCCGGACAGTGATGCGACATTAGTTGTCAGAGCTGCTGGCTTTGATCAGGATGACCCGAGCAGTACAGGTTGGGTACCATCCGGTCACACAAAGATTGACTCCGAAAGCAGTAGTAATGGTGGAAATGGTAGCTGCGGATTTACCGCCGCATCGCTTGATGTACCACCAGCTTCAGGTGTTTCTACGGGTACGCAAGCGCTGACTAATGATGCCACAATCAACGATGATTACGGTGCCGCAACTATTGCTATTAATCCAGCAACCGTGACTGCCGGCCCGACCGATTCCGTTTACTGGGCAGAATTCAACAATTCAACCAAAGCTATCGATAGTCCAAATCCAGGTACCGGAGCTTGTTCCGGTTGGTGCACTGACACTGATTATGATTTACCAACACCACTTGTCGGTCATTCATTGGTTGCCTATAACGGTTATTTATATGCCGTTGGCGGTCGTGATTCCAGCTGTACGGTTGGTAATGGCACTGGAGTGACCGGTACTTGTGACACGGTATATATCTCGAAACTTGGGGCTAATGGTGAACCAGCGTTATGGCACCCGACCGATACCAACAAAAACAATTGGGTGTACTGGTACCGGGCGACTGACTTGCCAGCCGAACGAGCCTACACTGGTGTAGTCGCCTATAACAATAAAATGTACTTAATGGGTGGCGCCGATGGTAGTAACGGTGTATCTTCCACGACATATGCGGCTGACATTCTGCCGAATGGCAACCTCGGCACATGGTCGACTACAGGTATGCAGGCTTTACCGACTGCCCGCTATGGTCATAGTGTACAAGTCTATAATGACGTTATTTATCTTATTGGCGGTAATGCAAGCTACACCGGTACCCCAGTTGCTACGACGCATTATAGTAAGCTGAGTTCTACCGGCACAATGAATGCCTGGACTGCGACAACTAGCTTTGCCAATGGACGGCAATCAATGGGCGGTACGATGACGGCGATCTGGGGTGGATATGTCTACCTGGCCGGAGGTTGTACGGCGGTGAATGGCAGTGGGTACTGTACGACGTTTGAAGATGACACCCAGCTCGCTAGCATTAATGCCGATGGATCATTAGCGCCGTGGAACGAAATACTGGGTCTTACTAATCAGCGGGTTGGCTATACCTTTGTGGCTTGGCAGGGCGGTTTATACAGATTGGGTGGTTGTACACTGCAGAATACTTCAACCGGTAACTGCACGGCGACACTTGCCGATGTTGATTATGGCGTTATCAATCCCGACGGTGAGGCCTCTACCGTAGCAAGCACAAGCGCAAGTGGGGTGAGTACTTGCATCGGTGGTACGGCTTACAACTGTGACATTCCGAGTTCAGCAATTGGCAATATGTTGAATGCAACCGTCGTACTCAATGGCTATCTATATATAATGGGCGGTTGTACCAACAATGCCTGTACCACCTACTCAGATGGGGTAACATACCAGGCGATTAACAGTAATGGGAGCTTAACGCGTCCGGCAACTTGTAACGGCAGCTTTGTTGACTCCTATTGTGACAGCAGTGTTGCATTGCCAAGTGCTCGTGGTGCGGCTGCAACGGCTGTATTTAATAACAGAATTTACCTGATTGGTGGCTTTCCGACAATCACCAACATTTCGTACACTACCGTAAATGCAGATGGAAGCATTGGCAGTTGGTCGAACACAGACTTTACCGACATTGCCGTAAACGGTATTGATGATGACTTATCCTATTCATTTGCCTATACCAGGGCGAACCCCGCATCTGCCAGCAGTATTCCTGGAAACCTGTTTATCTTCGGAGGCTGTACTGGAGATACCAGTGGAATCGGCTGTTCCAGCTATAGCGACTCAGTATACAAGTGTGATTTAAACACTACTGGGGTGCCATCAAACTGCACGATCACCGGACAGCTACAAATTGGCACGGTAACCGGCGGGAGCAGTGCAGGCCTTGGTGCGCATGCTGGTGCGGTCTATGCCAACTACATATATTTAATGGGCGGTCTAGCCCCTGGCATTACTGACTTAACTGATGTGCGATATGCTCGGTTTGATGATAGCAACAACGTAGTGGCGGTCAGCGGTGGCGCTTGGATAGAGGGCACCAACGAGATGAACACCGGGCGGCGCCGTGGTGCCGGCTTTGGGTATAATGGGTATCTTTATGTGCTTGGTGGATATGACGGCGCGGATGCCATTGCCGATATTGAGTTTGCCAAAATCAATGTTAGTGATGGTAGTTGGGGCGCTTTTGATAGATCAACTGTATCTATTCAAAAGCGCTGGGCGCTTACGACGGTAGTATCTAATTCCTATGCCTATGTAGTAGGTGGCTGTACCGCTGGGGCGGCGCCGGGGAGTTGTTCGAGCCGCACAAACACTATTCAGGTATTTCAGATATACAACAATGATAGTGGCGCACCTGCTGCCTATACATCTTCAACAACTAGGACTCAAACAAGTATTGCCGATGCCAATACTGCAGGTAACCAAAGCTCCCTCGCAATTGGTACTGACGGTCTGCCGGTCATTTCATACTTTGATGATACAAACGATGATCTCGCGGTTTTGAAATGTGGTAATGCTGCCTGTACATCGGGTAATACAGTTACTAAAATAGCAGATGGTGGTGGAGATATTTGGGGGCGTGAAACAAATATCGCAATCGGTACTGATGGCTACCCGGTGATTGCACACTGGAACGAAACTGACACCGACCTAGCAATCACTAAATGTAGTAACGCCAGCTGTAGTTCAAATACTACAACCAAGTTCGCTGATGCTGATGCAACAGGTCGTGCACCGTCTATAGTAATAGGAGCTAGCGGTCTGCCGATAATGGCCTATCGCAATACCACCGACACCGACCTTATGATTAGTGAATGTACAACTATAGACTGTACGGCACTCAATACCATACAAGACTCATCAGGAAATTACGGTCCCTACTCAGATATAGTTCTTGGTTCCGATGATTTTCCAATTATCAGTCATAGAGATAGTGGTAATTCAGATCTTGCTATAACTAAGTGCTCCACGGCTAATTGTTCATCTAGGAGTACAGCCACTGTTGCATTTACAAGTGGCGGTTTCGATACCTCTATCGCTATTGGCACTGACGACCTCCCGATAATAACCAGTATGGAGAACTCCTCGAGCGAGGTTCTTAAAATAGTCAAGTGTGGTAATGCGGCTTGTTCTTCTGGAAACACTACAACAACTATTGACCCCGCCGACAATGTTGGTAGATGGACATCAGTTGCCATCGGTAATGATGGCCTACCAGTCATCTCTTACATCAATTTCACAAGTAATGACCTGGTTGTAACTAAATGTGGGGTTGCTAGCTGCGCTTCTGGCAATACAACAACTACGTTTACCGGCGCTGGTTTTGATGTAGGCATCGAATTTACGTCGTTAGCAGTTCCGGCTGATGGTTTACCTGTTGTATCACATTTTGATATTACCAGTAACAACGTCGCCGTACTAAAATGTGCAGATGCCAGCTGTAGTCAGGCCACCGGGTCAGGAACCAACTCATTTACAACCGACAGAATCGGTGCCGGCTCGGCTATTTTGAACGGCTACTTGTATGTAGCCGGGGGTTGTACAGGCACAACTACCCAAACTGTAAATAGCAGGGCGGAATGTAATACGGCAACCTCAAGTGTTCAGTACGCATTGCTGGATGCCTACGGCAATATTGGGACATGGAATTCCACTACGGCACTGCCTGCCGCGAGGGTTTGGGGCCAACTTGTAGCGGTTGGCGGCTCGCTTTATTATCTCGGTGGTTTGGCGAATAATGGAACCATTCATGCCGGCAGTAATTATGCGGTACCGAATAGCGATGGCACTATACCTGCGGCTGGTGCTGGCACATGGACAACACTTAGCGGTAGTCTCGGGGATACTGCTAGCCAGCCCGGTCAGGCTCGAATGCGACATGCGGCGACCGTTTGGAATAATCGCATTTATGTAGTTGGTGGGTTTAGTAGTAGTAGTGACGACAGAAACGAAATATTTATCAGCCCATCACTGCCTACAGGCGGAGATATAGCTGCAGATAGTTGGACACAAGCCGTTAATGAATTCGATGTAGATAGAATTGATACGTCTGTTGTGGCCTACGCTAATAATCTATATGTACTAGGGGGGTATGATGATGGCGGTTACTACCTTAACGATGTGCAGTTCTCTAAGATAGACGGCACAACCGGAGACCTAAGTGCCTGGACGTTTACCACATCGCTGCCTGGTCCTATTGCCGGAGGTGATGCATTTGCGGCAAATGGCTACATGTACCTAGTTGGTGGTAGGGGTAGTGAGTTTGACTGCTCGCCGAATACCCTTGTCGCACCGATCAGTGCCAATACCACCATAGCGAGTGGCAATAACCCAACTGGAGTAGGTGAGTGGTACGAAACAAATGCCCGCTACACAGGAGATCGTTATGGAAATTCAGTAACATATTCCCTAGGCAGAATTTACGCATTCGGAGGTGGCTGTCAAACTGCACCGACCGTCTCCTCCATCACTACAGGAAGTGATAATGATCAATCAAACACTACGAACAACGTGACTATGCCAGCGACGGTTGAGGCAGGAGACCTACTGCTACTACTTTTCACTAATGATGGTAGTGCAACAGTAACCGATCCCGATGGAGCCGGTGGTTGGACTGCAATAGACAGCGATGCGAATGGTACGGCAGTAAGAGGGACAGTTTATGCTAAAGAAGCAACGGGTTCTGAGGATGGTTCCACGGTTAACTTTGCAACATCCGCCAACGAGCGTACTGCGTGGCAAATTTACCGCATACTGGATGCCGAATGGTCAGGAGATATCACGACAGCCGGTATTGATATTACTACTACACCCGCTAGCGCAACTACACAAAACCCCAATCCACCTTCACTTAATCCTGCTAACTGGGATATAGAGCAAACACTCTGGATTGCCTACACAGCGGGTAGTACATATACATCAATTACGTCGGCACCTTCTGGCTACGGTACCAATACCCATGCCAATACTTCAACTTCTGACAATACGGGGGCAAGTGCATCATCGGCTCGTCTTGCTTCGGCTACATCAAGTCAAGATCCTGGAACCTTTACTATGAACGCAAGTCAGGACAGTGTAACCTATACCGTAGCCATTCGGCCCGCTTACGCGACACTCACCGGAGATAGTCGTGTTACACAAAGCGCAGTATATTCACAACCACAACTGGCCAAGTATTCACGATTAATTGACACCGACACCGACGTCTTCCCAACAAAATGGTTAATGAATGGTCTTGATAATTCCATTGGCGCTCGATGGCAACTAAAGTATCGCAGCATGCACGATCTTGATACATTAGTAAACCCGAGCGAAGACTGCGGCGATAGTGCCACAATGGCTACGATGACCGGTTATGGGCAAGAAACAAACGTAGGTGATGTGACGCTTGGTAGTCCTGGTACCTATACACCAGTGAACAGTAGCGGGGCAGACATTAATTGTGCGAGGTACTTCTTCTTCAATGTCAGTATTGATGCCTCACAGACTTTTGGTTATCCAGAAGATGTTGACCGTGGGCCGACCCTTTCCGACCTAACTCTGTTCTTTACCGCCGATCCGAGTAAGCGACTGCGGCATGGCAAAACATTTACCGGAGGCGAGCAGCAACCGCTCGACACACCATTCCCATGATGTATATAAACGCTGATGCGATAAACCAAAGGAGCTTAAAATGACATAACAATAAGCAATAGTAGCAAAAATAAAAATAACGCCCTAAAACGAGGGTTTTGATGCCCCGCGTTAAGGCAGTCATTAGTCACAAAAAACTATAAGTTGCGAGATAGTTTCTACTTAATAATGGCTGTCTTAACCCGCTGCGTCAACCCTCAGTGACTCAAAATACAATATTGATTTTATGAAAATCATCGTATAATCAAACTTAAGTTAAACGTAAAGGTTTTGTCATGCCCAAAGCTACAACCAGGTCTTCAAAAAAATCACCAAAAAGTACACGAACAACAAATAAACGAACAACAAAGAAAAAATCTGGCAAACTAGTCCGCTCTTATAATGATCGCTATGATTTGTCGATTTTATCTAAGCCGCCGGTATTAGTACTAATTGGGTTGTTTGTTATTTTCTTTGCCTTTATTGGTTTTTTGGTAGTTCGTGATCAGGGCAGTTCGTCGGCCGCCGGGCCGCTGTCGGCGCAACCAACGCAGCCGGCTGGGTTCTTCTATAATAGCGAGCCTTCATCGGCATGGGCAAAACCTGGCGCATTAGTTATATGTGGTCGTGCTAACTGCGGCGGCCAGGGCTTCAAGAACGTTTCAGCGGCTGGTGGAACAGTGCTTGTCTACATCGATGCCATTATTAATAACAAAGTGGGTAGGTATCACGACAAAATGCTCAACCAATCTGAGTGTGGGCCGGCTATCGGTTTGTGGCCTGGCGGCCAACGATTTAATGGCTGGGGGTTTGTCAATGATGTCCGCGTTAACGGGGCACTGCAGAAGAAACTCCCTTGCATACTAGAAATGATTGTTCGTGAGAATCCACATATTGGCGGGTTCTTTGCCGATGACCTCGGTGGTGACAATGGTCACACCCAGGCGAAACTACCAAAAGAAGAATATTACCAGGCAGCGGTAGCGCTATCTAAGACATTCCGTTCAGTTGCAGATAAGTACAATCTGATGTTCATACCAAATGGTGGGTGGGAAGGTAGTCACGGAGCTGGTTATCCAAACCGTAATGTATCCGGTAATGCTCTGGCTGATGGATCTTGTGTTGAACACCACTCCGCTGGAGAGCTTGGCTATTGGACGCCGTATCTGCGATCTTCGCAGTGGGCAACTCAATCACCATTAACCAGAGGCACAGCCTTTCACATTGTAATTACCTATCCTGGTGGTGACTTTAACGCTTATCGAAGTATTAGTCCGAATGGATTTATTGCTAATCAAACGCTCTACAATACCGCTGGTAGCCCATGGGGTTCATTTCACCCAACCGGCTTGCCAACCAAGGTAAATGGCTCCACGGGAACACCAGGTCCTGCGCCAACCCCAACCCCAACACCGACGCCTACTCCCACCCCAACCCCAACACCAAATCCACCCACACCGCCAACAACAACAAAGCAAACACCATACAAAGGCACAGCTCGCCCTATACCCGGTACAATCCAGACAGAAGATTTTGATGAGGGCGGCGAAGGCGTTAGTTACCACGACACGACCGACACCAACTACGGGCAAGGATTATACCGTTCAACTGCGGTAGACATCGAAGCATCGAGTGACGAAACTTACAACATCGGTTGGGTTGCAGATAGCGAGTGGCTAGAGTACACCACTAATGTGACAGCCGGCAACTATGATATTAATGTTCGGGCAGCAACCTTACTAGGTGGCGGTTCGATTACGCTCAAGCAAGACGGTACCACTCTTGGCACTCTTGCCATACCAGCAACTGGTGGTTGGCAAAGCTGGCAAACCTTCAGCCTCAAGAACATTCCGCTGGCTGGCGGCAATGGTAAGGTGGTCCGCATGGAGATGTCTGGGCCGGCAGTCAATACCAACTGGTTGAACTTTACCCGGACTGGTGGCGGTTCAACTGTGCCAACCGGTACAATCACAAACGCCGAGACATCAACCAAGTGTGCGTCCTGGCAACCTATACCTGGCGGGTGTCAAAGTCTGCTAGTCAATGACGCATTAGCTTCCGACGGCAAAGCGGTTATTTTAATAAGCAAGAACGACTCAATATCGCAAACGATGCAAATACCAACCGAGGGACGCTATCGAATCGGTGCGTCGCTACGGAGCGAAAGTTACCGAGGTGACGCCAAGGTCAATATCTACATTGACAACAGACTTGCGTACAAAGAAATAAGTATCAAGCCGGACAAGTACAATCTTTACTACTCTGATCGTACGCTGAGCGCAGGATCACACACCATGCGCATTGAGTTTGTAAATGATCAGTGCGGTAATCGCTTCTTCATGGAATCCTGCAAAAAAAGCAATGACCGCAACCTGTTCATAGACTACTGGCAGCTAGTTAAGCTATAAAATTCTTAATAAGCCAAGACGGTTCGATCACATTGTGCATACGGCGCAATGTGTGTTAAAGTCTAGCTAAACCAAATAAAACAAAAATCAAAAACAAATTAATTCAAAAAGGAACATTATTAGATATGAAAATATCTTTCTTACGGCGCAGTAACGCTTCCGACCAGCAGAAGCAATCACTGATACTTTCATTTAATTCCCAGAATGTACGACAGCAGCGTCAAATGGTGGCGGCAGCTTTAATAGTGCCAATTTTGGCTACTGGTATATTTCTGACAGCGCTTTATCCGTCAGTTAAAGACGAGGTTAACGCACAGACTCCAGTATTATTCGATGGTTCAGTTTCGGCAAACTGGAGCGGCAAACAAGTTGAAGCGTCTTGCGGTTCGTGGCTCAAAGACATCGAAGATGCACCTCCTGGAAAGACCGGGACTTCGCTCGATATATTTCAAAAAGATGGTTGTTTGTGGAACGGTAACGAACGTGCCGAATACGCCACGGCTTCCAATAATCAATTTACGTTCCAAGAGGGCGATGTTTGGTATATCGACTTTTGGCAGCGTTTTGATCAGATGGCTGATCCGCATCCCGGTTCCAGCTGGGACATATGGCTACAGACTCACTACTTTGGTGGCGGGAGTCAGCCGAACATCCAGTTGGCTACCGGTAGTCTTAACGACATACAGCTTAAAACTTCGACAGGCTGTAGTACAAACACGCAGTGGAGTGGGACGGTTATCGAACCAAATCGCTGGTATCATTTTACGCTCGGTGTTAAATTTTCAGCTGACCCTGCGCTTGGCTGGGTAGAATTTGATGTCGATGACGTCAATGTATTACCGCAGACGCCTGCTGCCACTCTTGGAGCAACATCAGTTAAATGTTCAACAAACGGCACTGCTTTCAATGCGACATCTGGCTACCTCAAGAAGGGAATATACCGAAATTCGAACCACACACCGGATCAACGGTTTACGGTACACGGCTTGAAGGTTTATTCAGAAAACCCATACCCTGATATTACGCCACCTCCACCGCCTTCGATAAGTCTGGGTATCAACGGGCTCAGTGATGGTCAAACCGTTTCTGGTTACATTAGTGCTGAGGCAGTGCCAAATGGACTACCCGATATATCCAACGTAGCCTTTTTAATCAATGGCACTACACTAAATACTGACCCAACAAGCCCCTACCTGTTAGGAAACGAAGATCCGTCGCTTCCAATGGGCTACAACACGGCATTGCTGCCCGATGGGCAGCACACTATTACGGCGGTTGCCACCTACGATACCGACAAAACAATCCAAAAATCTGTTACGTTGAACGTTGATAATATTCCACCAGCTTCGCTTGATATAAGCGGAGTAATTGACGGCCAAACCGTTGCTGGCACTATGTACGCAGAGGCCTCACCGCAAAACGCGCAAAACATAACTAATGTAGATTTTTACATCGACGATACATATATGAACACCGATTCAGAGTCACCATACTTCTTGGGTGGTGACAACAGCGGTATGCCGTTCGGGTATGACACCAACCAATTAGTCAACGGAGTTCACCTGATAAAAGCCGTTATGACCTATGATAATGGCCAATCCTTAACAAAGATTGTTTCAGTTGATGTCTATAATATTCCGCCGGCAACGCTCGGCATTAACGGTATATCCAATAATCAAACAGTAGCGGGCCAAATATACGCGGAGGCGCTGCCTCAGTATGCAGCCAACATAAGTGGCATTGATTTCGTCATAGATAGTATCGTCGTTAATACTGACACTTCCTCGCCGTATAATCTTGGTGGAGAAAGTGGTGTTACGTCAATCGGTTTTGATACGCGCACGTTGTCCAACGGGGCACACACCCTGAGTGTGACGATGCGCTATGACAACGACAAAACGCTTAGCCAATCCATAACCATTAACGTTCAGAATCTACCGATCGCACAAACGGTTGAGGCCGAAAATGCCACGACAGTTAGCAATGCGATTAGAGGAGTTGATAGTAAGGCGATTGGCGGGTACGCACTAAACTTGCGTGGTACTGGCTCGTCAGTAGAACATCGATTCACGATAGGCGCAACTGGTTCATACAGAATCGGCGCACAGCTGCGGTCGCAATCATATGATGGTGCTGCGAAGGCCGACATATACGTCGACGGAGTGAAGGTAATCAGTAATCGCACTATCAATACCTCCTTCACGATGTATTCGGTACAAAAGACATTCAATGCGGGCACTACCCATACTATAAAAGTAGTTTTCTTAAACGATAAGTACAAAAACGCCACCAATGACCGTAACCTTTGGGTTGACCAGCTGAGACTCTGGCCACTCTAGGTTGTTGCTGGTATCCTGCATAAACTCTTGTGCTTTAATTTGACAGCGTGCTAGGCTTAAGGGTATTACTATGCAAAAAAACGAGGACGAATCATACGATTTTTGGCTAGAAGGCGACACCGAGAACTTAAGTAGCCGACTCCGTAAACAGTTGCCTGCTGAGCGTCTGCAGGCACAGGATTACCGCAACCGCCAGGCTGATGTTGAGCGGCAAAAGAAAGAACAAGCTTGGGCAGAGCGTGAAAAAGCTGAAAAGGCTAAAAAAAAGGCCGAGCGGAGCCGCACCGTAACAATCAATGTTACCGCACCTGCACTGCCTGATACTTCTCGATATCTCAAAAAAATCAAGAATACTATTCGCCGCGCAGCTTCAAAAATAAAAAAAGTATCCCGACGCACACTGCTGGCATCAGGTTCTATCGCTGTGCTGCTTATCGTTGGTGTATTTGTGTTTAACGGATTAAGCGGCTCTGATTCAAAAACGAAACAGGCCACTGCCGAAACAGGGTTAAAGGATGGTATGTCATTCACTCCGCTAGTGCCCAAATCCAAAGTCGATAAGCAGGTAAATTCCGAAAATGGCTTTAACTATGATAAAACTCGCCGGACGCTCAATTATCAAGACACTTGGGCGGAAGCAAAACTAACGATCAGCCAGCAGGCATTACCGGCGAAATTCAAATCCGACCCGGCATCTTTCAAAACATTGGCTACTAATTTTAATGCGACACAGAAGCTGGACACCAAAAAAGGCGATGCCTATACTACCGAGAGTAAAACTACCGAAACAACTGGCAATTCGACCGTATCAACAGAACAAATCGCACTACTTAAAACTGATAAACTGTTAGTTTTTATTCGCTCCGACCGCAAGATGGAAAACGCGGTTTGGGAAGATTACATAAACTTGCTCACCTTGAATTAAATGTTCTGAAAACCACCACAAAGTAATTTGATCAAGTAGCATATAATTATTCTAGAATTTTAACAATAATGGAGGGTTAGATGCTTACGACTCTTGAGGGCGAGCGAATCGTCATAACGGGCGCGGAGTGTATTACTGGTCTTGGTATGAACAGGGCTCAGACGCTTGATGCAGCGCTGCGTGGCGAAACCGCTGTACGGGATTTGCGCGATGAACTGGTCTACGTTGATCGAGATCTTGGTATAAAGTTTCCATACGATGTTCATGTTGCGGCTCCGATATTAGGGTTCACCGACGAAGTGTTCAAAGAAATCACTGGTATAAAAAAGGGCAACGTCGTAAACGCTATCCATCGAAGCAACAAGCTTGGCGTTGCAGCAGTTGCCTTGGCACTCCATGATGCAGGCCTCACCTCTCAAGGCAGCATGGTCTTACCTGAGGGTATCGCAGAACGCATGGCAATTGTCATGGGTTCTGGTAGCTCAGGCACGGATGCCTACATTGATATCAGTACGATGCTTCATGCTTACGAAACGGGTGAGCATGGAACCAAAGTATATGCCGGAATGCTTCCGAATCCCGGAACTGGACTGTCCTCGCTTTTTGAACAAGGTTCTTCCAGATCGGCGCGACTTGCAGGGATGGGTGGTCCATCGGAATCTGTGGTAGCTGCCTGCGCATCATCAAGCATAGGTGCTATAAATATAATACGTATGATCCTACTCGGAGAGGTTAATATAGGCGTCGCAGCTGCATCTGAATCAACGATGACACCCGAGGCGTTGGCCATTTTTGCCGGTTTGGGCGCACTTAGTAAATCTAGAGATCCACGTACGGCCTCGAGACCTTTTGATGTAAATCGTGACGGTTTTGTCATGGGTGAGGCTGGTGCTGCTATTGTTATTGAAGCAGAAAGTCACGCTAGGGAGCGTGGCGCCAAAATATTATCTTTCGTTGGTGGTTACGGCCACAATACCGACAGATCAACCGGCGCACCTACCGAACCTAATCCGGAAGGGACTTCTGCTGCAATGTTACAAGCCTTAAGCACACTAAATGAAGAATTGCGCTCTAGGGTAGCTATAAAGGCTCATGCTACAAGCACACCAAGAGGAGATGAAGCAGAGCTTGCCGCTATACGGATGGTAGCCGATAAAGGCGTTGGTATTGCTGGAATCTTTTCCCTTAAGGGTTCTTTTGCCCATGGTATGGGCGCTTCGGGTCTCAGTGAACTTGCCGCAGGAATCGAGGCAGAGCAAAGGGGCGTGCTACCTTTTACCGTTAACCTTGCTGATCCGGATCCGGCTGCTGAGGGAATGCCGCTTATCATGAATGAGCCGATCGAAATAAGGTCGTCAGCTACACTTTACAATTCATTTGGCTTTGGTGGTATGAATGGTGAACTGGTGACGGTACGTGAAGAGGAACTCTAAAATTGTATGACCATCGAAAGCAGCAACAGAGTCAGCGAACTTAGACCGCCTCTTGTGGGTTTGGAAATTGCTGGTTTAGGCGTTGAGTTGCCTCAGCGCAGGATCAATAATCATGCCCTTGCTATGATGATTCACGCCCATGGCGGTCCAATGGCAACTGCTCAGGCAGTATACGATCTGACTGGCATACGTGAGCGGCCATGGGCGAGTGAGAAGCTTGGCGAAACGACCACGAACCTCGGCATATGGGCAGGGCGGGCAGCATTGGAAAACGCTGGCATAGACCCCGGCAATCCCGACAGAGTACGATTTCTGATATTCGCCAGCTCTACACAAGACCGTCGTCTCCCCAACGCGGTAGAAGAAACACAAGACACGCTTAACCTGCGCAAGTGCTTCAGTTTTGATCTTGGTGCAGCCTGTTCTGGCTTTGTTCATGGGGTGATAACTGCAAGTAGTCTTTTGTCCCAGCAAGGAGAAGACGGCGACTGTGCATTGGTGATAGGCGCCGATCGGGTACGGAGCATTGTTGACACAGGCGACTTCGACACATCTATATTATTTGCCGATGGGGCAGGTGCAGCACTGCTGCGACGTAGTGATGGCTCTTCGGCGGGTCTACTTGGTAGGGCGGCTTGGGATAATGCTGGTTCAGACAGAGACTTCTTTATAGTAGAGCACGGCAGCACTGCGGCGATGGATGGCAAACATTTAGCCCAAGCAATCAGCCGAATGGCGGTAAGCTTAGCCTTGGAAGCGCTCAGCAATGCTGGGGTGCCTCCGGAACAACTAGATCACGCAGTGTTTCATCAGTCCAACGATCGCTTCTTTGAGAAATTACCTAAACGAACCGGTATAAGAGGGGAAGCTATTGTACGTATAATTGACCGTATCGGCAACTCCTCGGCCGCGACCGTACCGCAGGCCTTGAAGGCGTTGTATGAATCTGGACGGGTTAAACCGGGAGATACTATTCTTCTTGAAGGTCTTAAAGTTGGTATTGGTGGCTCAGCCATAGTTCTTCGGGTGTGAGTTTACCTGTTAAGTAGTACCTAAAAGCTAGTATTATACGGCTACTAATTACTCGCTTAAATAAATGACATGGGCTTAGAGAAATAACTCAAATAGATGTTAGTGTGAAGTTCAAAGTCAATTATTTAAAGCATGGTCTCGCGTGGATAGCCCGTATTCGACATAGAGCTCAATGCTGAGCATCGAAGACCATGCGAAGAAAGCGCCGTGTGCCATCAATGTTGAATTACTTGCTAGTGTCGCACACGAATTTGACGTGGCATTGTGGATAACTATCCAGAGTAACTAGTAGGGGCACTCATACTATTAATGATGTTCATAACACATCAACTTCAAACAAATTAAAGCATAAGAACTCTTGTATTACGGAGGTGGATAAGGGATAATTCCTGTAGTTGTAATTTTAAAATCCAAAAACGAAACAACAAAGGTCGCTCGCAATGGCCAAAAAAGTGTCTCGAAAAACTTACGTGCCTTATTTGCTCGTACTTTTGAAAGTACGTTTTTTTGCTATTCACTGTTCTTTAAAAAAAGTGGTTATTACCTCCGTAATTTGCGTCTTCAGTGGGTTGTTATTTTCCAACGTTGCCGTAGCGCTTGCCGTAGCGCAAGGTTACCAGACCTCGGATGCGACACTGCAGCCAGGGATGGCAGTGGTGCTTAGTCGTGACAGTACACCCCTAAAGCTCATTGTTGAGCCTGCGACTTCAGCATCTGATAGGGTGCCGCTAGGCGTGATAGTTGATCGCTCTGACAGCTTGATCGCTGTTGGGTCTAGTCTGAGCGATGTATTTATCGCCGAAAACGGACAGGCAAACGTGTTTGTATCAAACCTTAACGGAGATGTGAAAAAGGGTGACATACTTGTAGCTTCGCCGATTAAAGGTGTTTTGCAGAAAGCAGGAACGATTAGCCAGTACAGCGTAGGAGTTGCCCTTGAAGATTTATCAGATAGGGATGTACAGACCACGGAGGTAAGTGATGGTGATGGCAAAAAAATGACTACCACCTTCGCACTGATGAGCGTCAATGTGGACATCAAAACCTATAGCGCCGAAGATGAATCCGATAATTGGCTACAAAGCATCGGCTATACCATTACTGGTAAATCTGTCGATGAGCTGCGCGTACTTACGGCGTTAGTCGTGTTTCTGGCGCTACTAGCCGTTGAAAGTGCGCTAGTGCATGGGACGGTGACCAGCACAATTTCGGCAACCGGCCGCAATCCGCTGGCCAAATTTATGATCGAGCGACAATCAATCAAGGGTGTGTTAATGGCGATGATGGTGCTGCTGGTCGGCATGGCATCGATAGCCGGGATACTGTGGGTATGATACGGCAATCGCAACAGCTAACTTGCTTAACAACTGAGTTATTAATTCGCTATCTTCTTGGCACCATGCACAATTTTCTCTTGCGAGGCTCACTTCACCGTACCGTATGTACGGCTCGCGTTACTTCTCGTAGAGAAATTGCACCTGATGCTCAAGTGCGAATACCGTATTTCAGCGGAAGGATTTACAGATGAATCCGATAAACACCCCTGCACCAGATGACAACAGATTGCCTAATCTCGTTCCAGAATCACTAGACAGTGAGCCGACCACCGACGGATTTATTAATCAGATGCGTCAGCAGACGGTTGCATCACAACCTGTTGCTGCGTATATGCCGCAGGCTTCGCAAGAAGTTACTGTCGACCGATCAGGTAAAAAACTTGGCTTTCAGCGACTACTTATTGTCCTGATTGGACTACTAATACTGGTGGCTACTATTGGCATGCTGACAATTGCCAATAATCGTCGCCAGCAGGGTAAGGAAGCCGCCCGTTCCCAAACAGTCCCAGTGCAATCTATTGAGATACAGGCGCCAGCCGCAAAACCGTCCGGCATTTCGCTGCAAACAACCGCTGACACGCTTGTTGTAAATGGAAATATCTATTCGCAGGGCTCAATTCGGCTGTACAACCAATCCACCTATGGCGTATTTGAGGCTAATGAACTAACCGAAAATCGGGAGTTTGTGCTCCCGAACGCATCTGGAACATTATGTCTTGACGCCAATAACTGTCAGTTTAGTACTGTCGCACAATACAATTTGCTAGCTGCTCAAATTGCTGCGCTACAAGGGCAGGAGCCTGTTGTTTTGCAGGGCGGTGCCGGTACAGCAATTGTCGATAATCGGGTTGTAAACACAGGCGTTTTGAATTTAAGTGGTGCGAGCGGAGCAGTGAACTTGCAGGGTACGACCAATCGAATTTCGGTTAGTGTTTCGGGAAATACCATAACACTGAGTACGCCGCAGGATATTGGACAGCTAAGTAGCCCCACATTCCAAGGGCTAACATTGAACACAGTTGGTACTCAGAACGGCAATACGATATGTGATTCGTCGAATAATTGTGGGCTTGGTGGTGGCAATATCAATAGCAATGGTAATGCATTTGGTTCAGTCATCACCATCGGTACAAACGACAATTTTGGTCTTAATTTAGAGGTGAACAATAATCCGGTAGCTTTGTTTGGCGCAGCGGGTGCAGCAGTCTTCCGGCCAACGGCTGATTCTACATCTTCGTTCCAAATTCAAAATAGTGCCGCAACGCCACTACTAGTTGCAGACAGCACCAACAGCCGTCTATATATAGGAAACCCAACGGCCGATGGCACAGCGAACTTCCTGGTTTTGGACACTAAGAATACAGCCGGAGATCCGGCTGGAGTCAACGGGGCGGTGTACTACAACAGCTCAGCAGGCAAGTTCCGCTGCTTTGAAAACAGTGCATGGACAGACTGTGTTAATGCCGGTAGCGGTGTTACGGCTATCGGGGTTGTAGACTCGCAAGCGAAAAGCGCTAACGGAGCGGTGATTGTCGGCAACACATTATATATGCAAACAGCCGATGGTAGTTTTCCGGGACTTGTTTCGACGGGAGCGCAGACTTTTGCCGGCGCCAAAACATTTAGTAACGATGCTGTTTTTAATGGCAACTTCTCCCAATCCGGCACCGGTACCTTCGCTACCGGAACAGGAGCAGTTACTCTCAACGGCAATACATCAGTCAGTGGCAGTAATACGTTTACTACGGGTAC
>JALHRM010000005.1:39120-74515 GCA_022841445.1 Candidatus Saccharimonadota bacterium | reverse complement strand
ACCAGCAAAAATTTGGTTCAAGACTCTTGGCTGGGGATGAGGGATTCGAACCCCCGATCCTGGGACCAGAACCCAGTGCCTTACCGCTTGGCCAATCCCCATCAATAGCGCCAGTATAAACTGTTTAACCTAGTCATTCCAGGTTCTGGTCGCCTGAGACCAGCTCACTAATATTTTTCTGCTGAAAAATTTCGCGAGCCTTCCTCGCCGCCGACGCGACTCCGGCCTTGCAAATTGCCACTGGCAATTCTCACCCAGTGCTTATGCCGCTTGACCAATCCTTATTGACTCGCTCTATTCTACAAATTTCATCTGTTTATAGCAACATTCGACTACACAATTTACTTTAAACTTGCTACTGTTTATTGGTGCAAAATACCGATAAATCAGCTCAAGACCATATACATGATGCAGCCGCGACGAATAGCCGGCTCAACTGGATTCGTGCCGCAGTGCTTGGTGCGAATGACGGTATTGTATCTGTTGCGGGTTTGGTTGTCGGCGTTGCCGGTGCCACAACCAATAAGGCGGCTATTTTTACAGCCGGGCTAGCTGGGCTGGTGGCTGGAGCACTGTCAATGGCGGCTGGTGAGTATGTGTCTGTTAGTAGCCAACGAGATACAGAGAAGGCGCTTATCAAAAAAGAAATTGAAGAGCTGGAGAAAAATCCAGAGCGTGAGCTAGCCGAACTCGCCAAGATATACGAGCAAAAGGGTTTGTCGCGAGCAACTGCCAAAACTGTCGCCCAAGAACTGACCGACCATGATCCAATCAAAGCTCATTTGGAAGCCGAAATGGGCATCAATCAAGATGAACTGACGAGTCCTCGCGATGCCGCTGTCGCATCAGCCATATCCTTCACTGCCGGAGCGTCCATACCAGTGCTGGCTATACTACTGCCGCCAACTTCTTACCGTGTACCGGTCACTTTCGTCGCTGTGGTACTCGCTTTAGTGCTTACTGGCTACGTAAGCGCCACACTTGGGCAAGCCAGCCGACGTAAAGCAACTGTACGCGTCGTTATCGGCGGCATCATTGCCATGGTCGTCACTTATGGCATCGGTACAGCTTTCGGCGTCCATATATAGGCATAAGGTTTATAAAATAGCTGGTACGCCGTATACTTAACTGTGATTATGCATCCTATTGGACGAGGTGAACTAGTACAAGTGCAGTTGGCGTTTTTAGCGGCTATTGGTATGCAACTGACTTTGAATGATGATCTGGCAGTTGGTCCCCATGTCGCTATAGCAATTTTTGAAGTGCTGCTGTTGATTGCAGTAAGCATAACAGCGCCCACCCGTCACAATACGTCAACCCATGTGCATAAGTTCCTAGCGTTGCTGCTTATCGGAATTGTATCTCTAATAAACACTATTTCACTTATTCTTGTGATCGGCGCCCTGCTGAACGGTGATAACGTGGCAGGAGCGGAACTACTCCTCTCGGCACTCGCTATTTATGCAACAAATGTGGTTGTCTTTAGTATTTGGTACTGGGAAATCGATAGCCCCGGACTCACTGGCTTGCGTCGAAAAACTAATGAGATGGATTTTATATTCAATCAGCAACGTATGAACACTCCAGGCGTAAAAAGCTGGAAGCCAACTTACTTTGACTACCTGTACTTATCATTTACCAATGCCACTAATTTTGCACCTGCCGAAACAAAACCACTTAGCCACACCGCAAAAGGCCTGATGATGGTTCAAGTTATTATCTCGCTTTTCACTCTCGCACTTGTAGCCGCCAGAGCTATCAGCACCCTAACCTAACCTGGCAGCAACTACATCCCAATTAACAACATTCCACCAGGCCTCGATGTATTCGGGTCGGCGATTCTGATATTTCAGATAGTAAGCGTGCTCCCACACGTCAAGCCCAAGTAGTGGCATTTTACCCTCTGTGATCGGACTATCCTGATTAGCGGTCGATATAATGCTAAGCTCTCCCGTGTCATCCTTAACCAACCACGCCCAACCGGACCCAAAACGATTCGCAGCAGTATCAGCAAATTGTGACTTAAAGTCATCCATTCCACCGAAGGCTTCCTGTACGGCGTTAATGGCGGTTTCGTTTTCTGTAGTGCCTGGCGCAATACTTTCCCAGAACAGACTGTGATTGTGATGTCCGCCTCCGTGATTACGAACTGCAGCCCGCACAGATTCTGGCAGTTCGTTCAAGTTCGCTAGCAATTCTTCAATAGGCTTCTGCTGAAGATCTTTGTGTGGTTCCAGCGCCAAGTTCAGTTTATCAACATAGGTTTGGTGATGTTTAGTGTGATGAATCCGCATCGTTTCGGCATCAATGTATGGTTCGAGCGCATCATAGTCATAACCAAGTTCTGGCAGTGTAAACATATTAGTCCTATTCTTTAGTTAGATACTACAATTATACGCTACGAGCTACAGGTTGTTCTGCTCTCGCCATTTAGCGATCTCGGCATGATTTCCGCTTAGCAGCACCGGAGGTACTGACATACCCTCGAATGTTTCAGGACGAGTATAATGAGCATGTTCCTTTGTTTTTCCATCACTGAAACTTTCTAACTCAGCACTCGTTTCGCCGCCCAAAACCCCCGGAATAAGCCGCGTAATGGCATCCGTGATAAGCATTGCCGGTATTTCTCCGCCTGTTAACACATAATCACCAACACTGAGCTGCCTATCGACAAGCGACGTGATACGTTCATCATAACCTTCGTAGCGTCCGCAGATAAATATCTTGCCTTTGTTTGTAGCCGCAAGTTCCTGGGCAGTTGCTTGAACGAATGTATCTCCTCGTGGCGTCATCAGTAGCACTTCAGCATCAGTATCATTTTGCTTGGCATGACCAACCGCAGCAAACAAAGGCTCTGGGCGAAGTACCATGCCATCGCCGCCTCCGTATGGGATATCGTCGACCGACTGGCGAGGCCCGATACCAAAGTCTCTAAGATTGATTACATTAAACTGCGCCAGACCCTGTTCTTTTGCCTTGCGAAGCATACCAGTACCAAATACTGGCTCAAACATTTCCGGGAAAATAGTGATTATTTGAAATTTCATACTGGGTAAATTATATCTGATTACATCAAAAAGAACTCCTTTTACAGAGTTCTTCTTGCCTTCGTAAGTTCCCACTTCCGAGATGGAAGTAGCTCGCAATGAACTTAAAACGAAAGTTTTCTTTTTGTTTAGTCGTCGTAACCGCGACTAGTTACTACTATACATCCAGATCGTCTAATTCTTCAAGTTCTTTACGTGTTTTTGTTACAACACTATCTTCCTCGACTTCATCTGATTTGTTTGTGACTGTGTTATCGTCCGACGTATTGTCACTATAAGAATTATCTGCAGCCGGACGATCGTCACGACGCTGATTATCATTATTGTCGCTGCTGTATCCTGCCGGGCCGTTATCTACGATTTTAAGGTTGTAACGAGCATCATTTTTGGTACCGAGGGCACGCAGCAATGTCCGTAAACTCTGCGCTGTCGCACCACGTTTACCGATCACTCTTCCAAGATCTTCAGGATCAACAGTCAGCTCTAAAAGTACGCCTTTTTCATCGATTCGGCGCTCGATTGAGACGGACTCAGGCTTGGAAACAAGGGATTTTACTATATACTCGATAAATTGCTGGTCAATACTGTTCATGCGGAAATTCCTCCATTAACTTTAATAACAGATTTGTTTATTTATTATAGCGCACTGACGTATTGCACGACTAGGTCATCGAGCAATAAATCTGCGTTTGATTAGGCTTTTTCTTCGGTTTCGGCAGGTGCTTCGGCGACAGATGCTTCTTCGGCGGGAACAGCTTCATCACTAGTTGTTTCTTCTGCCGCTTCTACTGCTTCCGGTGCGGCGGGTGTTTCTTCTGTGGCTTCAGCTGAAGATGCCTCAGCAGACGCCTCTTCCTTAGGTTCTGCAGGTCGGTTGCGTCGTAGTTTTTCTATGTTTTTTATTTTTGATTCGGCTTTGACATGTTGCTTTACCCAAGTAGGTAACTTAACACCTTCATTTGCCAAAATAATTGCCGCTCGAGGAGACGGCTGCGCGCCGTTACTTAGATATTTGCTGGCTTTTTCGTTATCACATACAACCGCCTTGGTATGTGGGTTATAGCTGCCCAGAGTAGCCACAACACGGCCACTTTTTGGTGAGAAGCGTGAATCCTGAACAATGAGACGAAACTGGGCGTGGTTAGAACGGCCGGTGCGCTGCAGTCGAATAGCGAGCATAAATAACGTTTCCTATCGAACCTTCCTTGACTAAAAAGTATTACTTACTATGAAATATGACTCTATTTTACCGATGTTGCACCCATCTGTCAAACAGATGTCTTTGCGGATGATGATTTAGCGCGCTTTTTAAGCGCATCGGACGCGGCAGCAACCTGAGCCGCTTGCTTACTAGGACCAATTCCCTGACCACGTAACTTATTGTCCACAAAAACGCCAACATTGAATATTTTTTCATGGTCGGGTCCGTCTTCGCTTAGCACCTTGTAATGTGGAGTAAAGCCTTCTTTGCTCTGAACGACTTCTTGTAGTCTAGACTTGGGATCCATCCAAGAACCTGAGCTCAGGATTTCGTCAAACGTAGTTAATAGTGACTTTTCGATAAACATTTTAGCGGCCTCATAGCCCCTGTCCAGATATAAAGCACCGATAACTGCCTCATAACAATTAGCTAATATTTGCTCACGCGCTCGTTCGCTACCCCGCTTTTCACCCCTGCTAAGCCGCAGCAGACTTTCAAAATCATGACGAGCTGCTGCCGCACTGATGCTTTCGGTTCGTACTAATGCACTGCGCCAATTCGTAAGAATACCTTCTGGGTCTGGGTAATTTTTATAAAGATACTCCGTAACAACAAGCTCAAGTACGGCGTCACCTAAAAATTCCAAACGTTCATTATGTGCTTGAGCGGTTTTTTTGTGCTCATTAAGATACGACCGATGGGTAAACGCCATAATAAGCAAGCTAAGGTCGCTAAACTCTTCACCAAAATGACTGCGCGCAAACTGCTGGTAAACCGTAAAATCCATGCCCCGTTTATGCCTTGCTTCCTGCTCGAATTTTTTTAAGTCCAAGTAGTATTAATTTGCCGATGTCTTCGTATTCGATTTTTTCGAGTGCTTCACTAACCGACAACCACTTAATGCCATTCATCCATTCTTCGGGTTTGAGCTTGTCGGTATCACCAACAGCTTCCACCAGGAATATCTCCGTCGTCATCAACACTAAACTTGATTGACGACGATAACGGAAGTTTATCTTACCTAACCAACTGAGCACTTTAACGTTTTTTACCCCTGTTTCTTCACCAATTTCACGCTCGGCTGTAGCGCGTGCTGTTTCACCTTCTTCAATGTGTCCTTTCGGTATAGTCCAACGATTTTTGGCATCCTGGATAAGCAGAATCTCGACATCAGACGGCCTTTGGCCGACTCGTCGAAATACCACACCCCCGGCGGTAGGTTCGCGCACAACTTCGTTAATTGCCGGCCTGTGCCGAGTAACGAGTTTCTTAAATCCTTGTAATGGTCGTGGTCTCTTCATAACGTATTGTTCTTACTTTGTTGATTTAGTCGTGGTTGGCTTCTTTACTGGCTTTGTTGGGCTTTTTTTGCTGGTTGGCTGCTCTTTAGCACCGTCCGCTTCTTCTTTGTTGCGAAGCACTGTGCCCAGAACACCGTTGATGAATTTCGATGAATTGTCACCACCAAAAGATTTGGCTAGCTCTACGGCTTCATTAATGACAACTTTTGGCGGTACACTAGTGTCAAACAATAGTTCATACACACCGATGTGTAAAACGATTCTGTCGATTCGGGCAATCTGTTCAATAGGCCACTCCGGTGCGACCGGACGGATGATGTCATCAAGCTCTTTTTCGCGAGCCGCAACACCATTCACTAGTTGCTCTATGAAGTCTTTGTCTTCTATTGTTTCACTGTAGCGACCGATGTTTCGCTGCAGTACGTCATTGAGGTCCAGCAGTTCATCGTTACACTCACGCCGAAAATCTTGCTCATACAAGGTCTGCAAAGCTACTATCCGGCCTAGGTGACGATTTGATGCCATATTGTTAAACGTCCTCGCTGTACTTAACTACTAGTATACCGTACGCGGTTGGTCAGTGAAATGCTTACGCTTTCGCTACTTTCTTTGGTGCAGGCTTCTTAACTGACTTCTTGACTGGTTGTTCGGTTTCCGGCTTTATCTTGCGAACTTTGACCGGGCTTTTAGCGTTTACCGCTTTTGCCAGTTTGGATACCAAGTGGCTACGACGATTACCGGTACGCCGTGGGGTTGTACGCTTCTTAGGCTTTCCCATAGGTAATAGAACTCCTTACATTTTTCACTTCGACTTAAGTGATAGTATATACGAAGCAGATATATTCGACAACAAAACATTGACTTTTTACAATAAGTATTGTAATATATACTCATGTCTAGAGATTTTATAGGTAATGTTCCTGAGTTCAACAAAGGGCCATTCACCCGAAGTCACTTGCGTGCCAGCCGCGCAATTTCTGGTCGTCCGCATATACCGACCATAGGTGAGTTAGAAGCAGCTGCAAAACCTCTGGGGCGCCCAGAGGCACCGTCACAATTGCGTCGCATCTCGCGTCGCACAGGTCTTACGGCCTTAGCACTGAGTGCTGCATTAGGTGTCGGAATAGTGGCTGATAGAGCCTTTGATCTTTACAGTCGTAATGATGTAACTTGCACGTCAGCTACAACCATTGAACCTTTCAAAGGGACTATTGGCGAGCATGCTGCAGAGATTACTTCGGACGACAAAGATATTAGGCCAGCTGTTAACGCTATTATGCAGTTGAACGGTATTTCAGACCCCCGCACAGTGAATCTTACCGAGATTACTGTGCCAGTTAGTTGCGGCTAACTACACTACTAAGCTGACCAAGCGACCCTTGATGTAAATGGATTTTTTAAGGTCTTTTCCAGCTATGTATTCTTGAATTTTTGGATCTGCTTTGGCAGCTGCAATAGCATCTTTATCTGTCACATCTGGCGACAATCGTAGCTCAGCTCGTACTTTACCATTGACCTGAACGGCAATAGTAATGGTGTCTTCAACCAGATATTTTTCATCCCACTTTGGCCACTGCGACACGTGAATTGATTGCGTGTGACCCAGCTGGCTCCAAAGTTCTTCCGCTATATGGGGCGCAAACGGTGCTAGTAATTGCAATAATTGTTCTCCTGCTTGTCTCCATATGGGTGCTGCTTGATCAAACTTGACTTGTTCTTTCGCTTTATAGAGTTCATTGACGCACTCCATCATTGCGGCTATAGCAGTGTTAAAGCTAAGATTTTCTAGATCATTAGTGACCTTTTTTATAGTTTTGTTGAGCGTTTTTTGAATTGGCAATACTTCTGCATCCTGTGCCAATATAGTCGGTGAATCAATGCTCATATCTTCGTGGATTAGTGTCCATATGCGGTTCAAGAATCTGTACGTGCCGCCTAAGCCTTCCACGCTCCAATTAGCCGCCTGGTCCCAAGGCCCAATAAACAATTCCATCAGTCGTATAGCATCTGCACCATAACCTTGGTCAATTAGGCCGCCTGGCTCTATAGTGTTACCCTTGCTTTTGCTCATCTTCTGACCGTCCGGAGCAAGTATCATTCCCTGATTTCGAAGTGTCGTAAACGGCTCATTAAATTTAATCAGTTCTGCGTCATACATGACTTTTGTCCAGAACCTCGCATAAAGCAGATGCATGACGGCGTGTTCTGCACCGCCAATGTAGTCATCGACTGGCAACCAAAATTTTGCTTTGTCAGCCGAAAAGGCCGCCTTGTCATTGTGCGGATCTGCAAATCGCAAGAAATACCAGCTACTGCAGGCGAAGCCATCCATTGTGTCGGTTTCGCGCTCAGCCGGGCCGCCACACGTTGGGCAGGTCGTGTTCACAAATTCTGGAACTCTGGCTAAGGGACTGCGGCCATCGCCGCTAGGTTCGTAACTTTCAATTTCTGGTAGCTTAACTGGAAGTTGGTCGCTCGGTACTGCAACCGCGCCGTCTTTTGGACAATGGATGATTGGAATCGGTGCGCCCCAATAGCGCTGACGGCTGATCAGCCAGTCGCGGATCTTGTAGCTGACCGTTTTGGTAGCAAGACCCTTACCTTCAAGATATTCGATGATTTGCTGACGGTTTTCGCCAGCCTTTTTACCATCGAATTCTAACGGCGACGTCAAAATCCCTTTTTTCATATCGGTGAAACAAATCTCGAGATTTTTTACTTTTTTGGCTTTTTCAGGGTCTTCGGGGAATAGTACCGGCTTAAGTGTGATCCCGTACTTTTTCGCGAACCGGAAGTCTCTTTCATCATGCGCAGAACATTTCACAATACCGGTACCGTAGTGGGACAAGGCATAGCTTGCCACCCAGATAGGCAGGTCGCCATTACCTACTGGGTCAATAATATATCTCCCAGTAAAGATGCCCTCGACATGTTCTTCATCGGCATAGCCTTGTGTGTCACGCTTTTTCACCATTTCTGCGGAAAAATCCAACACTTCTTGCTCTTCAGGTAAACCTTTTACCAGCACACTCAGCATAGGATGATCTGGTGCGATCACAACAAAGGTATCAGCAGTAAACGCTTCAAAGTGTGCCGAAAAGGTTTCTATTTCTAATTCAGTATCTTTAACCGGTGCCTTGAAACGCATCCCCTCGCTGCGGCCGATCCAGTTGCGTTGCATGGACTTGATTGATTCGCTCCAGTCCAGCTCATCAAGATCCTGTAGCAATCTATCTGCATAGTCTGTTATTTTGAAAAACCATTGCTTAAGCGATTTCTTCTCGACATCATTGCCACATCGCCAGCACTTACCATTTTCTACCTGTTCGTTCGCCAGAACCGTCTTATCGACTGGGCACCACCACTGTAGACTTTCCTGCTGATATGCCAGTCCACGCTTGTGAAGCAATAAGAAAAACTCCTGTGTCCAGCGATAATATTCAGGCTTGGAACTATCGATTTCGCGAGACCAGTCGTAGCCAAAACCCATCTGCATAAGCTGCTGCTTGAAGTGCGACGTGTTGTCGTCAATTGCTTTCCTGGGACTTACGCCAGTTTTAATAGCGTAATTTTCGGCTGGCAAGCCAAAGGAATCCCACCCCATAGGATGTAACACATTGAAGCCTTGCATCCGGTAATATCGAGATACTGCATCGCCGATGGTGTAATTACGGACATGGCCGACATGCATGGCCGCGCCGCTTGGATATGGGAAGTACTCAAGCACATACTTTTTTGGCTTATCTGGATCTTCTGAAGCATGATACAAGCCCTGGTCTTCCCAGATTTTTTGCCACTTTGGCTCTATCTCTTTCGGATTGTATCGCTGCATCAATAAATTAACCTCTTATCTTACTGCCAATTTTAACAGATGTGAGGGCTTTTTGTTATTTTAGAAAGCGAACATAAAATGGCTTATACATCCAAAACAGTAGACTCTTGACCGATCCTTCTGTTTTTATGAGGTGGGTATGCTGATGTTCCACAGTTTTAATAATCGACGATGGTGCACGCGCGTAGATGTTATAGCCACGGCCTTCATAATGAGAGATCAATTTTACATACTCGACGGCATCCTTATCTGAAAGATCCTTCAAGGTGTTGGTGTGCTTGATCGGCACTATCATCAAATGGTCGGTAACTTTCTGCATATCCCAGGTTGAGTAAGGAAAGATGTTCCTGATGATTTTGAATGCATTGGCTTGCCGTATTAGTTGCGGATCGCCCGTTTTAATGGAACAAAACTGACATTCGAATTTACCAATTTTGCGGCGATGTCTCCGGTAGTTTAATTCTTCTCGTGTCGATCGATAAATTGGCATAGTGCTAGAACTGTTTGAGGTAGTTAGTCGAAAATGAGGTCGCCAGTTTTTGGCGGTGTTGGTGTCGCGCTTCGGCAAATTGCACCAGTTGTTCAACCAAACTAATATTACTGGTACCTGCTAGACTCCAGTTGTGTGCATAAAGGCCACCTGGCAATGGATTCACTTCATTGAGCATTACTTTGCCTGCTTTTTCATCGATTAGCATATCTACCCGGGCAATACCGTTGCAACCCAATGCACTATATGTCTGCTTGCCAACTTCTTCTGCCAATGATTGGAGTTTTTTGGGCAGTTTGGCCGGAATTTCGCTGTAGCCCTGCGCACCTTTAGCGCCACCGGATTTACCCTTGCCTTTTTCTCCACCCTGCATGTACTTGGTGTCAAAGTCAAAGAAATCTTCTGAACTGGTCATTGGTCGCTCCAGGTACGCGACTTTAGGCGTGTCGTTTCCAATAATCGGCAGCGTAACTTCGATCAGATTCTTAACGCCCTGTTCTATGATTATTTTGTCATCATAGTGCGCAGCAACTTCCAGGGCATTGATAAGTTCCTTGGCGTTTTCTACCCTACTAATACCGATGCTGGAGCCGAGGTGGGCCGGCTTTACGAATAACGGATATTTCAGCGGCTTGATACGATCTAGGATAGTTTTGGGGTTAGCAGAGAATTCGGCTGATGTGCACCATATCCAAGGTGTGCTGGCGATACCGGCCGAAGCAGCGACTTGTTTGGTTAAGACTTTATCCATGCAAATCGTGCTGGCAGATAATCCGCAGCCGACATAAGGAACGTCTGCCATCTCAAGTAGTCCCATTAAGGAGCCATCTTCACCATAGGTGCCATGCGTGGCAGGAAAAACGATATCGACTTTTTTGTACTGTTTACGACCAGCAAACTGGCTGGATTTTACAAGCGTCAACCCATCTTTGAATGATAAATGTACATCCGGCGCTTTCCGCATAAAGTCATCAATTTCGCCAGATTGATACAGTGAAATATCTTTGAGTTTGTCATCCCAAAACCAGCGACCGTCTTTAGCAATGTATACCGCTTCGACTTGATATTGACCACTCAGTTCCAGCGGCTTAATAACACTAGCCAGTGCTGTCACGATGGAAACATCATGCTCTGCGCTCCGACTCCCGAAAATCACTGCAACTGTTTTCATACTGTTCATAATAGCACTCCTTGATTGGTTAGCTTTTGTAGAATTTCTGATGTTGGTATTGTCGGGTTGACGCAAATATGGAAACACCATTCTTTAGTTTCGGGGACTTCTTCACAGTAGTTAACTACTTGTTCCGCACTCAGGCCGTCAAGAATGGTTCTAAGGTCGTTGCGCCCCTTGATGATACGCGGCTCAGCTTCGGCATAGCCAGGTTGATGTGGGTTGATGGGGACGACACTATCCGTACCAGGTATATAGCGATAAACACCAGATGCATCAATATCGACTGCGAAGCCGTACTGATGACTGCTGATACCATCGGTCGCTGGATCAATAGCGATTTTTCGGCCGTCCGACGCCGTAAGTGCAGCTTGGTACTGGGTGCTACGCACAAGCGAAGTGACCGGCAACAAATAATACGATCCGTCATCTAGCGTATCCTGCTGCGAGTACCAGGCATCAGCAACTAAATCGAGCAAGCCTGAAACTTCCGGCCGAGCATAAGGTGGAGAATAGTTGAAGGGATGGGCAGAATCACTGCGCTCATTGCTCCAGTCTAGTAGTCGCCATATTGGAAATAGTCCTTGTCTTGGGGCAATTGCTACGAGCGATCCTTGAGAAAATGCCGCTTCTATGGCGGCATCGTCATCAAAAACTTGATGAGGGACTGCGTTGAACCACTCTCGCTCTATCGCAGTCGCCTGTCTAATGCGGTTCAATTCGGTCGCAAATTGGGTATCCGTCCAGTCGATGCGATACGAAGGTAGTGCTGTTAATCCGCGATTGCCCTCCGGCATATCAGGCGCATTAACGAAATCATTTGAACCTATACTCACTAAATGAGCTTATCACAAAATACAATTACTAC
Organism: Candidatus Saccharimonadota bacterium; assembly: GCA_022841445.1. Lineage (GTDB taxonomy): Bacteria > Patescibacteriota > Saccharimonadia > Saccharimonadales > UBA10212 > JALHRM01. The sequence goes on along the minus strand of JALHRM010000005.1, from coordinate 62,605 downwards.
ACACAATTAAATAAGATTAATTGTAGTTGTCAGTCCAGTCATTCTGCAGTAATACTATGTCGCCGGCAGCTACAAAGTGCTTTAGGTTTTGGTAGTAGGTCAACGGATCGTGCTCTACGGTAACCTTTCCCTGGTAATTAGCCGTTTTCAATCCATCAAGAATGTAGTTTGTCACAGAATTACGAATCAAAACTACTTGATTGGGGTCTGCGGCTGCGATATATTGGCCCATCTCGTGGTGAATACGCTTTGTTTCCCTGGCTTGGTCAACAAGTCCTGGCGTGACATATATTTTTCGTTTGGCAGCTAATGTTTTTAGTAAGCTTAAACCAGCCTTGATTCCGTCAATATTACCATTGTAGGTGTCATCGATTATCCATGCACCATTGAGAAGAAACGGCTGCATGCGATGCTCAAAGGGCTTAGTCAGTGAGATTCCCTTCTCGATTTGGTTTTTTGTTAGACCAAGTTTTTCGGCGATAATAACCGCCACACTTAAGGGACCGATATGATGCTCTCCGAGCAATGAGCTGTGGAGTCTATACACACTTGTGCCTTTCTTGAGATGAAATGAGATGCCCTGAATGCTATTTTTTACATTGCTGACCCGGTAGCCAGCAACGCCGTCCTGGCCGTACAAAAAGTAACCGTGTCGGACGAATTTTTTCAAATCTTCAGACTCGTGATTGACGTAAACATTCGACGGTTTAAGCGCTTCGGCTAGTGAAAATATATCGCGGCCAGCTCTTTGGAGTGTTTTATAACGATCCAAGTGCGCCGGTGCGAGCCCTGTGATAACGCCTATGTCCGGCTTGGTGGTACGGGTGAACTTAACTACATCTCCTGGTGCGCCTTCACCAAATTCTATAATTATTACTTCTTCGTCTCCCGATAATTTTTCAACAAATTGTGCATGGCTGATCGCGACATTTTTATTGGCTGGCGTCGCTGCCACATTTTTACCTTCTGCCAACACGGTTAATAAGATTTCTTTCATGGATGTTTTGCCGTAGCTGCCCGCTATGGCTATTTTTGTAGCATTACTGCTTGCGAATAATCGAGCCGAACGACGAATCTTTGCATATTCACGGGGAGCAACAATAAACCAGCGACCGACGAGCAGTGGCAAGGTTACAAGGTGAGCAAGCACTAAAGGCGTTACGACCATTGCTGTAACACCGAGCGATGCTAGCGTAACTTCACTATTTTGGAGACCCCAAATAACAAGCCATGCGCCAGTAATATAGGATACGAACAGCCCCGCTCTTAGAACAAGCAATAGTGCCACCGCAGCCCTTGTTCTGACTAAAGTCCGGCGATGCATAACCCTAGAAAAATTGTTGGTTCGCCAAAACCATGCAAGGTAAGGCCGAACCTGGTATTCAGTGCTTTGCAGCATATATATGATGCTCTTAGAATATCCCGGTAAGTATAAACTTAATAGTTCACGAAACACGTTGTTTTTCCCCTAGAAACGCGGCTACACGCCTTGCTATGTATGATGCATGGCTATGATGCAAAAAGTGGTCGGCACCATCAACTATTTCTAGTTCTGAATTAGGTATTTGCTGCTGTAAAATTTCACCAAACTCCGGAGGGGTCGCAGTGTCGTCGCTCCCATACAGCAGCAATGTCGGCACTTCAACTTTCTTGGACTCGGAACGAACGTCATGACTAGTTATTTGCTTAAATGTCTCGGCTAATTCTGGGATAAGCAAATAGTCCGAACCTATACGATCATACAATGCCTGCCTAAGTTTTTGGCGTCGGCGCTGTGGCAAAGGCCGAGATAACACCTTGCCGACTTTTGCTAAAACCTTGTAGGTAGATTTCTTTGACGAATTTACATCTCTCACACCAGAACTGGCGAGTAACACAAGTTTATTTGCTTTTAGTGTGCCGGATGCCAACCCAGAAATACATATGGCGCCACCATTACTATGTCCGATCAAGGCGGTTATAGTTTTGGCATCGATCTTTTTCAGGCAACTTGCTATAAATTCAGAATAATCAGCAAGGTCCCATGTTTTCGGTAAGCGTTGCCCATCAAACCCCGGTAAATCGAGCAACACGAGTTCGTGAGTCCTAGATAGCTGTTGAGCAAGCTGCAAAAATGTTTTATGGTTGTCGCCCCAGCCGTGTACGAATACGATAATTGGGCCTTTACCAATTCTTTGGTAATTAACCATAAAGGAATCAACGACAATCTGCATTGGCTATATTATAAGGCTAAGTTCAGGGAATCAATAGTGTCAACAGGGTTATGTGGCGATTTCATTCAGAAGTTACAGAATACGGATTTGTCTCTGCTTCCATTTTAGAACTAAACAGAATGAATTTTTGGCATTGTTCGGAGGAATTATTGCAATCAGTTGTTACTGTGACACTCGGCGACGATGAGAAGCGAAGCGCCACATAGCCATAATCCGGCGTGGCACATGTACCGCTGCCGCCTGGGTCTCGGCAGAGTTCTGCGGCAAGATCTTTGATGTCGCTTAGCTTAAGAGGGTATGACCCATTTAAAGCATAGAATTCTTCAATTTTTGATTGGATCGCCTTGATATCGGCTTTCCTTTCGGCGTCACGACCCCCGGGAGTTTCGGTTGACGGCGCAACGGTATTAGTGTCATTTACCCCCAATACTTCCTCGAGTAGTGGCCGTAGTGACTCGCTGTCATTTGGCTTAATTACCGGTTGGGGAGTGCCTATATCACTAAGAGTGAGTCGAATTCTTACTACTTCGCCGTCTGACGGCTTAAATTCAAATGACAGTTGGTTTACATACCCCTGTTCATTAATCCATACGTCGAAGGTTGAAAATCCATTATTTATACGACTTATTAATAGGTCGACGTCTTTGTCGCCAAAACCCGCAAACGAAAGTTGCTGGGCTTTAACCTGCCCTAAGAATGCTCGCAGTTGTGGATGCGAAAGCATGACTTTGTAATGACGACTTTCCTGTCCTGATATATCCTCAACTCCTACCACTTCATCAACACTGATAAAAGGTGCGCTTCGATATATGACCGCAAGACGCACTAATGGAATTCGGGCATCTGCCGCTTGGTCTTCGCGTTGCTGCTTAAGTACTTCTTTGAACTGTTCGTCAGTAATCTTTAACCACGTCTTGTCATTGGTTTGTTGGATAGTTTCTATTAACTGATATATACCCTCGTTTTCGCCGGTTGGCTGAGCAATACCTGGCTGTTCTGGCGGGGCATCCGGCAATGGACGGTCGTTGGCATCAAGTTTTACATAGTAGTCGTTGTAATCGCTTGTTTGTAGTGATGTCTTGAAAGCTTGCGATTCCTCGGCCTGACTCAACGTATTCGTCGCCGTTATAGAAAATCCCTGGCTAGCATTTAGTGAGCCAGATATTTCAGAGCGGAGGCGTCCCTGTTGCTCAGTACTTGTATAGGTGGCAAGACCACTGACATTGGCCGACATTTGACCCTGAAGCAGTAGCTGCATAGTGCCGGCAAGCGCCTTTGCCACCACGGCATCTGGTCGACGTGGCAAGTAATATAGTGCATAAAAACTAGTCAATCCTATAAAAATAACTGCCACGGTTGCAGTAATTATCAGTAAGTTGCGCTTGGTGTGCCTTTTGGACTGCGTCGGCGATATTTGTGTAAATTGAGCTGGATTCATTGATGGCACGGCCTGGTTGACCTGCTGGGGGGTAGGTAAGTTCGGTGGTGGTTGTGAATACTGGTTAAACTGCGTGCCCGGCAACTGGACGGGTGGACTAAATAACGTTCGAGCACGATTTGACTGTGGTCTTAAGCCGTTGTGGGATTGAGGGGAGTTGTTTGGACGCAGGTTGGAACCCTGCGAATATTCATCTGGTCGCATAGCCGTATATTACCTAAAGAATTACTCCTCTAATGGTAGCTTAAGCGCTGTTATTTTTCGATAGCGTTAATGAGTTCGTTGAATTTTTGCAGCGTAATCGTTTCACTTGGAGCTTGAACACCTTTTATTATTCCGTACGAGCCGTATCGCTCGGTAATACCGGCCGCTGCATAATCCACCTTTATCAACTGCCGGGAAGCCATTGCAATAGTCACTTTCATGTCAATATTACCACTATCGGCATAATTACTCGGCTGTATGGCTGCAGCACTGGCTAACCCTGTTGCTTGACCATACTTTTGTAGAGCACTGGCTAGATTTTGGAGTTTTATAGATACATCGTAAGTATATGCATTTTTACCGGCTGCTCTCATTTTGGCAGCTTTGCTAAAATCAACTTGATAGGCCTTTTTAAGATCATCCACTACGTCACCACGCTTTTCAGCGCGAACATTGCCAAATATGAAACTACTTAGCAGTACCTGATTAAACAGTTGCGGAGGCTGTAGTTCGGTTCCTTGTTCGTTACTACCAGTCTTGACCCATTTATCCTGAACAGAAGTATAATCAATCGGCTTACCGTCAGTGCCGTTTCTCTGGATAAGCGTATAGCGTTGATAGTCAGACGTTCTGGTACCGATACCCTCTACCAGAACCCTACTGGATCCTTCCGCGCCTGTTTGACTGATATCTTTAAGCACTGCAATACCAGGTTCTGCGCCAAAACTAAGCATTGATGATTCAGAAGATTTGTTTTCGGCCTGGCTCTGCGTAACTGTCCGGGTTATACCTGCGGTTGATAGATTGTTACTAACCATACCCCAGAATACTCGCTCAGGACTACTGTACACCTGCGTATACCAGAAAAATGCACTAACTACAAAGACTAGGCCTCCAGCCCCCCAAAGTAGAGTCTGTAATAATTTAACATTCAAACGAGTAGGAAGTTTACTTTTACCAGTTCGGAGCACGGTTTGATTTGGACGCTTAGTTTTTGCCATATGTCTATTGTACCGTTCTTGTGTCTAATCGAATAACTGAAATGGTGGAGCATATCGGATTCGAACCGATGACCTCTTCCATGCCATGGAAGCGCGCTAGCCAACTGCGCTAATGCCCCAAATAATACAAATGTTATTTTAGCACAAGGCATCAAAAAAGGGCTGGTGCGCGCCCACCTTGGCTCTTTTGTTTTAGTGGATGTTTGTTTTTGGAATAATAACCGGGAACAAGAGAGCCTTAAGCGCACCAACCCAATGAGCTTATGATTATATACCTTCGTAATTTTGTCAATATTTATTCAACGGTGACTGATTTGGCTAAGTTGCGTGGTTGATCAATTTCACAACCCTTCTGCCTCGCAATATAGTAAGCCAGAAGTTGTATTGGTATACAGGTAAGTAGTGGCGTGAGCACTTCATGGGTTGGAGGTACTTCAATAAGCCAATCAGCCTGCTGTTTGAGCGAAGTATCCGCTTGGTTCGTCACAACCAGCACCCTACCTTGCCGTGCTTTAATCTCCTGAAGATTACTCAGCGTCTTGTCTTTATGCCTATCACCCGGGGCAATGATTATCGTTGGCGTGTCGGTATCGATGAGTGCGATCGGACCATGCTTCATCTCTCCTGCAGCATAACCCTCGGCGTGTATATACGAAATTTCTTTGAGTTTCAGTGCACCTTCAAGTGCGACCGGGAACGACAACCCGCGGCCGATATAGAGAACATCCCGCACGTCCCTAAGATCTTTGGCAATTGCTTCATACTGCGTCGTATTTTTAAGTATTTGCTCAACGAATCCAGGAATTTCCAGTAGTTGATCACGAATCTGACTGACTACGTCTTTTTTAATATGATCATTTATCTGCGCCAGACGGAGTGCCATAGCCGTCAGTACAGTAACTTGTGCCGTAAAAGCCTTTGTTGAAGCAACGCTTATTTCCGGCCCCGCGTGCGTGTAAACACCTGCATCAGTAAATCGAGCTATCGATGAGCCGACTACATTACATACTCCTATTACTAGCGCACCTGCACTCTTTGCCAGTTCTAGGGCGGCTAGCGTATCAGCAGTTTCACCCGATTGGCTAATTGCGACAACTACATCATCCGAAGTAATAATTGGCTGGCGATAGCGAAATTCTGAGGCATACTCGACCTCAACAGATATACCGGCCAGCTGTTCAAATGCATATTCCGCCACCAGACCAGCATGCCATGAAGTACCACAGGCAACTATAATTATTCGCCTCGCAGAAGCCATGCGGTTTTCGTATTGTTCTATGCCGCCTAACTTTATTAGAGCTCGCTCACCTGACAGCCGCCCCCTCAGACTATCTGCGATGGAAGTAGGCTGTTCATGAATTTCTTTGAGCATAAAGTGCTCATAACCGGCTTTCTCAAGCGATTGCAAATCCATTTCTAGGTTTTCTATATATGGTGGTTTAGGAGTGGCCTTGTCTATGGAAAAAATAACTGGTGGTTTGCTTGCTGCCAGTACTGCCATATGGTTGTCTTCTAAATAAATAACTTCTTTTGTGTATGCGACTATCGGTGTCGCATCGGAGGCCACATAGTAAGCATCTTTCGATACGCCGATAACAAGTGGGCTACTTTTACGAGCAACGACTAACTGGTCGGGGTCTTCACTGTCCAGAACCACAATTGCATAGGCTCCTACTACTTCATTGAGCGCAAGTCGCACCGCCTCTTCTCCCGACACGGCAGACATCGCCGCAATCGATTCAATCAGGCAAACAAGTACCTCTGAGTCTGTCTGGCTAGTAAAATTAATTCCCTGGTCTTCGAGCCGCTCGCGCAAAGCTGCATGGTTCTCGATTATGCCGTTGTGCACTAAGCTAAAACGTTTGTTATGTCCTTGGTGGGGGTGTGCGTTCACGTCGCTCGGTACGCCGTGTGTCGCCCATCTGGTATGACCGATTCCTGTTGTAGAGGTGTTTGCTACATTTTTTACGCTGTCCGCTAGTTGCCCGACCTTACCTTGACACTTATTAATAATGACGTCACCATTATTGACCAGAGCAACGCCAGCACTGTCATAGCCTCGGTACTCTAAACGACTCAGGCCATTTAGTAGCACTTCTTTAGCGTTTGATACCCCGATGCAGCCAACGATACCGCACATAATTTCCCTCAGCTTTGCTTTAGCTTATTAGTAACCACGCGGCCGATATGAACATTAAAACAATAAAAACTCCCATTACAAAACTATCGCCTTTTTTGAAGGCAAGTCTTGCCCCTATATAGCCACCTAGGCCAACGGTCAACATAGCGCCAATAGCAACCGGCCAATATATAAGCCCCGATGAAAGCAATCCTATTGCCACTGATCCATTAAGTATTAATTGGGAGTAGCGCTTTGTGACGCTCGCCACCAAAGCGGTCATACCTAAAAATCCCATCATAACGATGTTAACTAACACACCTAAACCCCCGCTAAATACGGCCAGTAGTGACATGCTTATAGATATCAGAAAATAGCCGAAGATTTTCTTGAGCCTACTTGGATAGGTAGTTTTGATTCCGACTTTTTTATACAGCAGTATCGGTATCATAACCAATAGTAGTATGCCGAGTAGTCTTTTATAGACCTCATCATCCAAGGTTTTTATGACAAATGGAGCGAGCAGCCCAATAATTAAGGCTATAGCCATAATGATAATGAGTTCTTTTTTTGAGCCTATCTTTACTTTGCGTAGTCCGATTAGTGAAGTGACAGATATCGAGAAACCGGCCAATTTACCGACTGCGACTGATTGGGCAGGAGTCAGGCCCAAGAAAATTAACAGTGGTGTCGTTATGAACCCACCGCCTCCACCGGCAATGCCACCAAAAATTGACACAACAAAACTTACAGCCAGATAAATGACTAGCTCATTTGTGCTAATCGCATCCATTATTTAAGTAGCGTTACTAGCTTTGCTTCATCTATTACCGTGGTGCCGAGTTTTGTGGCCTTGGCAAGTTTGGACGCCCCGACATTTTCGCCTGCCACCAGAAAATCAGTTTCCTTGCCAACGGAACTTTGAAATATCCCGCCTCTTGCCCGTATGGCTTCCGCAGCTTCGTCACGACTCATGGTGTGCAGTGTACCGGTTACGACAAAATGCTTGCCACTTAGCGAGCCTTCGATTTTAATAGCGTGCTCTGGCCAACAACCGTTTTGCTTGAACTTGTCTAGTAACTGTTGGTTATGCGGCTCCGAAAACCAGACCACGACGCTTTCGGCGACGACTTCACCGATACCTTCAACGTCGTGCAACTTTTCAATTGTTGCCGCACATAGCGCCTCCATCGATCCAAATTGCTGACTCATATCAATGGCCGTTTGCACGCCAACATGCCTGATACCAAGCCCAAAAATAAATCTTTCTAGCGGCGGTGATTTTTTTGTTTGTATAGCAGCAATTAGTTTAGCTGCACTGACATCGGCAAACCGTTCCAGCTGCAGCAAGTCGGATTCCGAAAGTGCAAATATATCAGCACTATCCTTGATTAGTCCAGATTCTAAAAGTGCTTGGACATTTTTTTCGCCCATGCCCTCGATATCTAGTGCACCCTTACTCGCAAAGTGCTGGATGTGACGCCAAGTCCGTGCCGGACAGGAATTATTTGGGCATCGCCAGACAGCATCTTCATCTTTTAATTTAGTAAGCTTAGTGTCACATTCCGGGCAAGATTCGGGCATAATGAATTTTTTTTCTGATCCACTACGGAGCGATACCAACGCCTCGATAACTTCTGGGATAATATCACCGGCCTTGTGAATAATAACGGTATCCCCGATACGTATGTCTTTACGCGCAACCTCGCCCTCGTTGTGCATAGTCGCCATCTGGACAGTGCTTCCAGCAATAACGACTGGCTCTAACATGGCAACAGGAGTCGCAGCACCAGTTCGACCAATACTCACAAATATGTCTTTAACCTTAGTAGTGGCCTGCTCTGCGGCATACTTATACGCTACTGCACCACGTGGAGCCTTCCCGACAACGCCAAGTTCACGGTATAAACGCCGGTCGTTGACTTTGACAACTAAACCATCTGTGTTAAATGGGAGTTCGTGGCGTTTGTCTTGCCATTGCTCTGCATAGTCCAAAATATTTGCTACATTACTAACAACTTTTGCATCGGCGTTGACCGAAAAGCCAAGTTCCGCCAGCTGCTCGTAGACATATTCATAGGTCGAAAGTTCAGAATTATCATCACGCAGCATATCATAAGTACGAAAATGTAGTTTACGAGAAGCTACCAGCCTTGGGTCAAGCTGACGAATCGTACCAGCCGCCGTATTTCGTGGGTTGGCAAATAGCGGCAGACCAGCCTTGGCTCGCTGTTTATTTAAGGCGTCAAAGTCAGATTTATACATAACGATTTCGCCTCGTACTTCTGTGCGACCTTTTAAAAACTGCTTAGATTTGGCAGTTTCGCGCAAAACCAAAGGCACTGATTCGATAGTCCGCACATTCTCGGTAACATCTTCACCAACAAAGCCATCACCCCTGGTTATAGCTTGTACTAATGTGCCGTCCTCATACACCACTGCGCATGCCAAGCCATCCATTTTAATATCTACAAAATAATCTATTTTACTAGTATCCAGTTTTAGTAATTTAGTAATACGGTTTTCCCAGCCACCCAGTTCTTCACTATCAAAAACGTCGTTCAGGCTAAGCATCCGGCTTGAATGCTTGGCGCTTTTAAATCCTGCTAATGGCTCACCAGCGACTCGTTGTGATGGCGAGTCTGCACTTAGTAGCTCAGGATAGGCCTGTTCAAGTTCGCTCAATTCATGCTTCAAACTATCGGCCGCTTCTTCTGACATAATTGAGTTATTCAGCACATGGTATTGGTAGCGGTACTCATTGATAAGCCTCTTTAACTTATCAACTCGCTTCTTGGCTGCAGACTTGTTCACTTAAGTAGCTCACGGTATAGGTGGTATATATAAATATGAGTAAACGCTGCACTGGCAATAGACAATACATATGAAAGCGGTTCTGCCAATGCGGGAAGGTACAGTATCGATGGCAACAGCACAGCTGCATATACTACCAGTAAAAATACTGGCAGCACCGCCAGCCGAAGCAAGATCTTTATGCGTCGGTATCGCACCAGCCGTTTTGCTGATCGTAAAGCAGCTAACGGAGTCATATCAGGGAGCGTTACGATATACAGCGCAAACAGCGAAGCACTTACCAAATAAAGTGACCAGCCTGCCAGCACAAAAAAAGCGACAATTATAATGAGTAGTTCAAGGCCGGGTACGCTACCGCCATATGTAGCGTATTGCAACAGTACTGTCCCAATCGCAAGCGGAATTAGGTGCAAGAATACCCACCCTGCTGTGAGCAAAAATGGTACAAGTTGCGATGTCGAATTGTAATATGCCTGCTTGAGCGTCACTATTTTATTGCCAAATAGCTGTCGCAGCGTCCAGATCATCACTAAGCTAATAAGAATAAAAAGAATTAACTGAAGCAATACGTCGCTACCGCTAGTACCCCGCGATACTAACACACTGAATACACTCAAGGTAGTTGCTGTCTTTGAAGGGTTATCGGCCGCTTCTTCAATTGTGTCACGCAAATCCGTTACATCTATGGGGCTGGATAGACCGCGGACCAATAAAACATGAAGGATTATATAAACAAGATTGATGAGTACAAGCAGCCTCGCATTCTTAGAACAAAACTGCAAACAGCCTTTAATCAGCATAAGTCCGCTAGCAAGTTTTGGTTTATTTGCAACCGTTCGCTTTGCCTGCTTCTTAGTATCTTTTTTATTAAGTTTTCGCGTACGATTTGATGAGTCTCTGGCAGCTGGCTCTACTTTTTTTGCGTTCTGTGTTTGTGTTTTATTTACCATGTCGCTACATCCAACATAGATCTGTCATTACTATTTACTTGCCATGTTCTGCATCCATGGCTCGGAGTCGTGCAATGCGCTGTTCAACCGGAGGATGCGTACTAAACAAGCTCATCATGCTTTTACTTTTCAGCGGATTGGCAAAAAACATGTGAGCAGTAGAAGAGTTGGGCTTTCTCATAGTGCTACCGTACTGACCGATTTTTTCAAGTGCACTTGCCAAGCCTTCTGGGTAACGAGTTGTGAGCGCACCTGTCGCATCAGCCAAATATTCACGCTTGCGGCTAATCGCAAGTTGCAACATGGTAGCTGCAATTGGTGCGAGAACAATTAAGGCTATCGCAACAATGTAAAAAATCGGGTGCGGCGCACTGTCATCACCGTCACCACCACCCCAGAACATCATATGCCAAAACATGTCAGCAACCATCGATATAATACCTACCAGTGCAAAGGCTATTGTGCTTACCCTAATATCGTAATTCTTAATATGACCAAGTTCGTGAGCCATAACCCCTTCAAGCTCGCTGTCAGTCATCATATCAAGTAATCCAGTGGTAGCTGCGACCGCTGAATGTTGTGGATTACGGCCGGTGGCAAAAGCATTAGGAGCCGGATCATTCATTATAAAAACTTTCGGCATAGGCATACCTTCGCTTATGGATAGGTTTTCAACAATACGCCACAACCTGGGGTTATCTTTCTTGGATATTTCCTTGGCGCCATTAATTTTCAATGCCATTTTTGCGCCTGCGAAATAGCTGATCAACGCGTAGACTAGCGAACCGATTCCGATGAAAAAGAACATGCTGCGCTGACCAGTCAATTGGCTCACTGCCCACCCTACAACCGCCAGCAGGATGATAAATCCCATCAACAAAACAATGGTTTTATATTTATTTCTGGCTATTTCTTGATACATCAGGTGTGTTACTCGTAATTAACTACCATTTAGAAACGAATTTATTTTTTGCCGTCAAAGTCGACTTTGACTGGCTCAGACACAGTAGCGAACTGTGCGTCATCGAGCTCAAAGAATTCTCGTTCTTTAAAGCCAAACATGCTCGCAATAATGCTCGGAGGAAAGGTCTGAATACGAGTGTTCAGGTCTCGGACCTGGCCGTTATAAAAGCGTCGAGAAGCCTGAATCTTATCTTCTGTGTCAACGAGTTCAGCTTGCAAATCTTGGAAGTTCTGGCTGGCTTTTAGATCAGGATATGCTTCCGCGACGGCAAAAATACTTTTAAGGGCTTGCTCGAACATGTTTTCGGCTTTGGCGGTTTCGGCGACACCCTGAGCGTTCAAAGCGTTTGCCCTCGCTTCTGTTACGTTCAGGAAAGTTTCACGCTCGTGCTTGGCATAGCCCTGTACGGTACTCACTAAGTTAGGTATAAGGTCATAGCGTCGTTTCAGCTGTACAGTAATGTCGCTCCAGGCTTCTTCAACTCGGTTACGCAGCGCCACGAGACCGTTATAAATAACGACCGCGATGATTACCAGAAGAACGGCAACACCGATGATTATCCACATTGTCATTTGGTTTTTAACTCCTTAAATTGTCCTTTAATTATAGCACAGCTGGTGGGCGAGGAGGGACTCGAACCCTCAAGACTTTTGGTCAGCGGATTTTAAGTCCACCGCGTATACCAATTCCGCCACTCGCCCGGTAATAATGGAGGCGCGTACGAGAGTCGCACTCGTGTGAACGGTTTTGCAGACCGCTGCCTAACTCCTCGGCCAACGCGCCGGATTTTATAACTATTTGATTATAGCGAAGTTTTTTACGTAAGTCTCATGCGGCAATGAAATCAGCATGCTAGTAAACAACTATTTACATGTTATAATATGTTTATGTTTCCAAACCACCTCCCGCCCCAAGGAATTTTAGTACGAAAACCGGCCGTAAGACGAGCAGCCATTGCGGGCACGTGCGTAATTGCAGCCTTTGGAGTACCGGATCAAGGTGGAATACTTAGTCCCACTGATGCCACTGCTGCCGTGCGCAAATGCAGTGAAGCCACTCCACCCGAAAGCCGTCCAATTTTATATCCGGGTGACAAGGGTTCGTGTGTGCGAGTTATGCAGCGCGGTCTTGTTCGGCTAGGGCGCCTTGCGCCGAGTGGAGTCGATGGAGTGTTCGGGCCTGGCACTGCTGGCGAAGTAGCCAGTTTTCAAATACAACTTGGTTTGCGTGGTACTGACGGGACTCTGCCGACACGAAATGTCGGGAGACTAACCTGGCGTGCACTTAATAATGGTCAAGACTTCCGCGGTATTCCAACAGCTTGCACGGAGGTTGGTAAATCCATATGTATTTCAAAGGAAGAAAACCTTACCAGATTAATTGTAAATGGCCGCACTACCATGCGCCTTGCATCACGATTTGGTGACACCCGCGCACCGCGCTTCCGTACAGACGAGGGTGTATTTAGTGTGCAGTCGAAGAGTATTGATCATCGCTCCAGCCTGTACAACGGCGCCTGGATGCCCTTTGCTATTTTCTATAACGGTGATGAAGCCGTGCACTTTAGCCCAGATTTTGCAGCCGACCCAGTCGTAAATCCGGGCGAAGGCAGCCATGGTTGCGTCAATGTCAGTTCTTTTAAAGGTGCGCGCGCATTATTTAATAAAGTCCCTGAAGGAACCAGGGTCGTCGTCTACTAATTGCCGCCTTATTTCCGGCAAATCGTGTACCGATTTCGGCAACAAGGATCGCAGTAACCTTTTTCTATTTCTGATTGCCGTTTAGGTACTTACCGGCAACACTAAGCGCGAACGAGGGCAGGATGATGAAAACAGTTATTATGAGCAGTTTCATCAATAACTTATTAAAGTCAGAGTTATCAATATCCTTCTCCGAAGACGTGAGAACTACTAGAATACCTAGGATGCCGAAAATCGCGGAGGCGTAAATGAATACTCTTGTGGCTATTTTCTGCATCTTCTTAAGTATATCAAGTATTTACGCAAATTCTTTTTTCGACCACTTAAAGCTTGCAGTGATTAGCTTCTCCAATATTTTAGTGTCGATGTCATCTAGCTTGTTGATGTACAAGCAACCCTTGCTGGTTTTGTGCTTACCCAAGTCTTTTAGCAGTTCCGGGAAATTATTTGGGTAAACATATAGGGTCAGGTTTTGTTTGCGAGGTGAAAAGGCGGCCAGCGGCCAATCACCTTCCTGCGAGCTACGTTCTGATTTGTAGTGATAAATACCGAAGCCGATCATGCTCGGCCCCCACATCTTGGGAGCAAGGCCGGTTACTCGCTTGTACATTTTGAGCAGCTCAAAACCATCCTTACGACGAGTTTCATTCTTGACACCATTTATAAAATCTTCGACACTGGCGTCGGTAACTTTTGTCTTAATCTCTGCCATACACGTATATTAGCAAAATATAGGTAGTTTTATTTAGCCCTCAACGGCGACTTCGAATCCTCCATATGCCATCTTTGTCATGTCGTTTGGCATTTCAAAGTCAGTCTGATCGCTGTATGATTCATCCATCTCAGCCATAACTTTTTTATTTACTTCATCGCGGTGTTCCTTGGATTCAAAAACTATAAAAGAAAACCAGACGTTTTCATCATCACCGGCGCCGGCCATTTCTTTATAAGCCCGTGATTTTTGGTCACCCATTTCATTTTGTTTCAGGTCATCGCCACGGCACTCAAAGTATTGAAGCGCACCATGCTTCATCCAGGAATCTCGCCCCTCTTCGGCCATTTTTTGGTATTCTGCTTCTTTGCCTTTTGGTACTACCAACACAAAGCCATCAACATATTTAGCCATTTTACCTATTCCTCTATATTATGCTTAGTCCTCAATCAAATTCTAACATTCAGTGCTCATCAACATATTATCAGCAGTAAAAAAGACGCCAAGGCGTCCGAATTGACCTTTTGGTGTGGGTGAGGGGACTCCTTGTCATGCTCACTCGAAACTAAAGCTTCTCGCTCGGCCAAGCATAGAAAACATTAACAGCCACTGGCTGTTAATGCCCGCCGGGTTAGAGCCCTAGCCCATACACGAAAAACGCCCCACAAAACGTGGGGCACTTTCCGTGGTGCGGGTGAGGGGACTCTAACCCCTGGCCTCTTCCTTGGCAAGGAAGCGCTCTAACAGCTGAGCTACACCCGCTTGTGACGTCAATATTGTACCGAGGATTTAGCACTCTGCAAAGTGCACTTCCTTGGCCTGGCAAGAAAGGTCACGTTCCGCGACCCCAGAATTTTAATACTTGTAGCCAGCTACAAATCTGAAAAGTTCTCTTGCAAAATGCCACTGGCATTTTTCACTCTAACAATTGAGCTACACCCGCATACTAATTGACCGCCCGATTATAACAGAGCATTAACTGCCACTCAACAGCTTGCAAATGCCTGACCCTTGAGCGATACTAAAGCGCGTCCATGGAATTTCAACTATCATCATTCTTATCTGTCATCGCCAGCTTGGTTATTATTGAGCTATTGCTCAGCGTCGACAATGCTCTAGTTAACGCATCGTTAGCTCGTAATTTACCCAAAGAACTCCAACCAAAAGCCATTCGAATTGGTATTATTTTCGGGGCTGTCTTCCGTGTGCTTGCTTTGCTGGGCGCAACCATTATCATCCAGAATGTATGGATCCGAGCAATCGGAGCACTCTACCTTATATACCTCGCCATGGCGCACTTAGGCTTGGATGAACATGACAATAATGGCAAGAAAAAGAAAGCTAAAACCTTCAAAGCAGTCATCGTCCAAATCGCCCTCGCCGACCTAGTGTTTGGCATTGATAATGTCATTACAGCTGTTGGTTTATCAGATAACTTTGTCTACGTTGTAACTGGAGTACTAATCGGTATTGCGGGAATGATTTTCTTAGCGCCAAAAATGCTCAGACTTATTGACTTTATACCAAGTCTGGCATCTACCGCCTACGTCATTGTTGGGTTGATAGGTACGATCATGCTGGTCGAAGATTTTGCCCATATACATATTGTCGAGTGGCAAAAATTCCTGCTTATTTTAGTAGTTATGTTATTTACTTTCGTTTATGACCGCAGCCCGGTGCTCAAAAAGTTCTTCGGCCCGAGTTTTGGTGTATTCAAGAAAATATTTGGTTTTATCGCCGGCGGTGTCCAGGCATTTGTCAGCACTTTGCTCGTCACCACTACAAAACCAACACCAACTAAACCTGAAAAATAAACCCTATACTTTTCAAAACTAGTGATTTGTTAGTTACTTGCCTTCCCAGTGGATAATCCTACGCTCGGCCAACAGTGCCAGTTTATTGAGTAGGTAGCCGATCAGACCGGTAAGCACAATTGATACATACATATCCGAGATACGATACACCGTCTGAGCGTCGATAATTCGGCGCCCTAAGCCGCTATCCGTCCCTATAAACATCTCACTGAAGATAACAATTACCATGCCATAACTGATTGCAATACGCAGTCCAGCGAAAATATACGGCAACGATTCTGGGAGTATGATTTTACGGAACATGTCGAGCCTGCCGAGACGCATAATTTTGGCCGACATCAGACGTAATTCCTTGACACTACGGACACCGTAAATGGTATTGACAACGATTATCAACACACAGGCGTACGTCACCACCGATATGATAGACGGGTCTCCAATCCCAAATATGAGGATAAATAACGGGAAAATCGCTGCTGCGGGGATGGAACGCAGAAAGTCTACAAAGAACTCTAGACTGTAGTAAACTCTGGTGAAATAACCCATGGCCAGACCGATAGGAACGCCGATTACTGCAGCAATGGCAAATCCAGCCACTAACCGCCGAAGCGTATCAACAACTGCTTCAAAAAGGGATGATGTGGCCCCAGTATCTGTGGTCGTCACCTGTTCCCAGAAACTGTTCCATACTTGGTCCGGCGTTGATATAAACAACTTTGGTACAAGTGGATCGGCGGCTGAATTATTCCAATACGACAACACCCACCACAATATTACGAACGCCGTTGGTCCGGCGACGGCATAGAAGCTACGCGTTCTAAGTAACGCGCGTAGCTTGTTCACTTACTCCCCTTTTCAAACTCTTTGAGAACACGACTTCGAATTTTGAAGAATGCAGGGTCAGTCAGCATTGAAATGCTTCGAGGCCGAGGAAGTTTTACGTCCACCATTTTTTGCAGCTTACCCGGATTTTTCGTCAGTACCATTACTTGGTCGGCTAAATACACCGCTTCGTCAATATCATGGGATATGAACAGTGTGGTGATGCCGGTTTCTTCCCATAGCTTTAGCAAGGCTTGCATCATTTGTAGACTAGTTTGAAAATCAAGCGCACTAAACGGCTCATCCATCAGCAAGATGTCTGGCTCATATGCAAAGGCTCGGGCGATAGAAACCAATTGAGCCTGACCACCACTTAGACTATAGAAGGGCTTATTTGCAACGTGGCCCATACCAACTTTTTTTAGATAGTTCATGGCGATTTTTTCATGATCGGCCGGAGGCACCTTGCGAGCTTCAAGCGCCAGACGTACATTACCGATGGCCGTACGCCAGGTAAGCATTGAATCTCGATAGTTCTGGAAGACGAATCCGATTCGTGCAGTAGCTGCAGATTGACCATCTATTTCGATTGATCCCTTGGTCGGTTCATCGAGTCCAGCAATAAGTCGAAACAATGTTGATTTTCCTGAGCCGTTCGGGCCAAAAATTGTAGTAAACGACCCTGCTTTAACCGACACGCTTAAGCCATTCAAAGCTGTAAACGGCTTACCGGGCTTTTGCTTTTTAATCAGCGATTGCCAGCTACGAGCCCCCTCATTTTGTTCGTAAACCTTTTTTATGTCATTTATATCAAGACGTACGGACATAATTCGGTGTATGCTTTCGTTTTTATAGTGTTGCTAAACTACCGGGTAAGCGCGGCATCAACGTACATCTTGGATGTATCAACTTGAGCTGAAATATTTTTATCTTGGAAAAGGATATCCGCTAACTGCTGGAATTTGGCACGATTGATGTCGTTCAGTTTTGCATCCGGGTAAAGGTTCATAGCAGCAGTTACAACGGGCTGAACACCAGTATATTTTGCAAGGATTTCACGAGCTTCTTTTTCATTATTTTTTATAAAATCTATACCTTTGTAGTAAGCACGAATGTAGGATTTGGCAGCTTCACGATTTTTGTTAATGAAGTCCGTGCTAATTGTCGCACCGCCAAGGTACAGCGGATCTATTTCGAATTCAAGAGCACCGTACCCCATGACACGTACAGGGTTCGCTTTATCTTGCTTGAAGATAGTTAGCTGTGGCTCATACGCGTAAACAGCATCAACGGCTCCGCTTTGTAATGAGGCCGCCCACAAGTTCGGTAA
Organism: Candidatus Saccharimonadota bacterium; assembly: GCA_022841445.1. Classification (GTDB taxonomy): domain Bacteria; phylum Patescibacteriota; class Saccharimonadia; order Saccharimonadales; family UBA10212; genus JALHRM01. Next base: position 44,524 of record JALHRM010000005.1, on the reverse strand, counting down.
CTGCTCTACCCATTCGATGTCGGCAGTATCAACATTTTGAGCTTGCATGTAGCGAGTTAAGAGAATTTTTGCAGTGCCACCAGGAAACACTGCGATTTTTTCGCCTACTAGGTCATTCACTGTGCCAAATGGTGAATCATCTTTGACAACGAACGCGCCAAGCGTCGTTTTTTCGGAATTGCCAGTGTAGCCAAGCGCATAAACCTTCGCCTTATTAGGCTGGGTACTTTCAGCTCCAAGTAAAGGAACTGTTGATGAACCAGCTGAAGCGTCTATATCGCCAGCGTACAACGCATCAGTAGCCAATTTTGAGGAATCAAGCTTTTTGAGGGTTACATCAAGATTTTCGTCCTTAAAATACCCCTTTTCTTCTGCTACGAATGCTGGAAGATCGTTCGCCAGGTTAATATGCCCTACGCTCATTTTTGTAACGGTAGTATTGTTGCCATCAGAGTTGGCATTGTTTTGTGTATCGTCGCTGCGCCCCGCCGAAATCGCCATAAAAGCCACTACAGCGACTATGGCAACTCCGAGCCATAACAGGTTCTTGTTTTTCATACACCCTCCTTGTTTTAAAGTAGCTAAGCTCCACCGCTTGTTGATAAGTCAAAGTGCCTTTGCACCCCACGGCTCAGGCTTTTTTGGTACTTTGTGTTTGGACTTTTTATACTCCCAAGTTTAATGCCTGTCAATTGCGAAAAAAATTTTACACTCCCAGACAATTCGCTAATACTTCGTCCGAACTTTCAGTTCGAGTCCTTGTGAAAATCACAAGCCAAATAAAAAGCCCCAAAATTGGGACATTTTATTTGGTGGCTCCTCCCAGACTCGAACTGGGGACACAAGGCTCTTCAAGCCTCTGCTCTACCAACTGAGCTAAAGAGCCACATAGTAAAACAACTTGGTAATTATAGCCTAACCGCCGTAAAAGTTCACCCTCTCATGGAGGATTTTTTTACAGACGGCCTTTTTCGATACGATCCACCATTTCGGCGAAACGCTTAAGGTCTTGTACTTGGCGTTCCATTTCAAGAGTATCCGATCTAAGGTCACTGCAGTGCCTGTTAAGTTCTGAAAGACGACGCTGCATATCATCCGCCCGTTTCTGCAGTTCATCGGCTAAACGATGAATATTGTCTTTTAGTGCCATCGTCACCCCCTCGGTTAACAACTGGCTTGCATCGACCGCAAACTGCAAGCCGACAAAAATCGCTAGTGCTTTGAAGCGCCCCGTAGTGCGTCAATAAGTTCTACCGGGAATAGGAACATCGTTTTTTGTGATGGTTCGGTACTAATCCGCTCGAGGGTGTTGAGGGTGCGCAAGTTAATAGCACCTGGTGTTGTCGCCAGCATTGCTGCTGCTTCGGCCAGTGTCTGCGCGGCTTGCTTTTCGCCGTCAGCTCCGATGATGTTGGCGCGACGCTCACGCTCAGCTTCTGCCTGTTTGGCCATTGCTCGTTTCATTTCTTGCGGTAATTCAATATTTTGAATTTTTACATTTTCGACATCTATACCCCATTGGTCTGTTTGAACATCAACAATGTCTTTAATGTGCTGACTTACTTCCGCTCGACGCGACAAAAGTCCGTCCAGATCAACATTACCAACGACATCACGAAGTGCTGCCTGAGAAAACTGGGTAGTCGCATAAATATAGTTGCTCGTTTCAAGCACTGCTCGTTCGGCACTTGTCACACGAAAATAGACAACGGCGTCCACCTTAAGCGTGACATTGTCTTTGGTAATAACTTCTTGACTAGCGACGTCAACTGGCGTAGAACGAACATCGACTTTTATCATGCGCTGAATATACGGAATAATAAGCCGCAAACCTGGGTTTTTCATACCAGTGTAGCGCCCAAGAGTAAGAACCACACCGCGTTCGTACTGATTAACAATACGTATACCAGGAATAATAACAAACAGAACCACTGCAACAATGACAATTATGGTAACTATTTCCATGTGATAAACCTCTTTCTCTATGTATCTTCATTGTACGTTAACAAAGCTGTAAATCACAAATTGCCAATCTATGTCATTATCGATAGAATAATTTGTTTTTTTAAAGTAAAATGAGTTGTGATTTCGATTCCTGGGCGGATGGCGGAATTGGTAGACGCGCTAGCTTGAGGGGCTAGTGGCCGCAAGGCCGTGGAGGTTCAAGTCCTCTTTCGCCCACCAAAGTATCGTGGTATTATCACCGAGTATTAATAATTTGGGCGCTTAGCTCAGTTGGCTAGAGCACCTCGTTTACACCGAGGGGGTCGGGGGTTCGAATCCCTCAGCGCCCACCAGTACTAATCCGCCGCGTTCTGCGGTGGTTTTATATTTACACGCCATTACCTCTATGTTCGGGGCATGTGTTCGATACGGTGGCCGTGACTGTATTCGTTCCTGAGCATTGATTTAAGGTCGTCAACTGAGGTATTAAGTTTTACCCCTGGATTTAGCATATTGTGCGGGTCGAATATTTTTTTAGTACGGACAAATAGTTCCTGCACCGCTGCTCCATACATCAATGAAACATATGGAGCTTGTAACCGACCTTCACCTTGCGATGCACACACGCTACCACCTAAGCCCACGACAAATTTATTAACTTCTTCTATGATTTTGAATAGTTTTTGACGCTCACCTAGCTGCGACAAATCAAACTGAGGCTGTGCGCGGATAATGCCGTCTCCAGCATGCCCCCAAACAGAAGCCGGCATATCAAATGCCGTATACAGAGTTTCTATCTTCTGAACCGCTTCAGCGTAACGGCTCACCGGTACAGCAACGTCATCGACAACCGGTACCATCTTTTTCTGGCCGTTGACATGATTCATAACTACGGCAACGCTACGCCGTACTGCTAATAAATTGTCTTGTTCTTCAAGATGTTCGGCTATTTGGAACCCGGCATGATACTTGTCGGCTATTTTGCGCAGTTTTTTTATATTTTTTGTCTGTTTAGCGTCTTTTGGATCATCGAACTCAACTATCAATATTGCTGCTGCACCCGGACTATGCAAGACTCCGGCAATTTGATTTGGGTTTATATGGGCGATCTGTTCGAGCAAGGTGCCGTTCACAAAATCAACCATACTGGGGCTAAGTTCCAGGATCTTTTCTAAGCATGTTTGCAAATCTTCAATGGTTGGCAGCGACAGTAATGCCAGTTTTGTAGAGGGATTGTGTGGCAACGTTTGCATTGTTGCCTCGCTGATGATTCCTAGCGTACCTTGTGAGCCAAGCAGTAGTGGCGTCAGGTCAAACGAGCCATCTTTGCGCTTTACATCAAAGAGATTATAGCCAGCAACGTTTCGTTTCGCCAAGATTCGAGTCCTGACTTCTTTCAGCACATCCTTATTTTCTTCTATTAGAGAATCAACACCTCGGTATATCTCGCCTTCGAATGATGAAAGCCCTAGTTTTTTGCTGAGTTCGCGTTTACTGAGCCTCCTCGTTTCCATCACTTCGCCATTTGCCAATACCACGCGAAGTTGCTCAACAAATTCCCCGATTGAGCCGTACTTAACGGAACGATCCCCGTTGGCGTTGTCAGCCAGTGCGCCGCCAAGAGTAGAATACTGCATTGATGGCGGGGTTGGCGGTAAAAACAGACCATGCGTCATCAGCGTTTGCTGGAGCTTGTCAATATTGATACCGGCTTCAACTTCAACGATTTGTTTGCGAGGATCAAGTGTAATGATTTTGTTCATGTGCGCCGGGAATACCATGACTATGCCGTTACCTATAGATGCGCCGGATGTATCACTGCCACCGCCACGTGCCGTAATCGGGATTACCTTGCCGCGTTCTGCAATTTGCCAGCAAAAACGGGCTGTTTTGCGTATATCGTTCTCACTTCGAGGATATGCCAGCAGTGAGGGCATTATTTGTAAGATACTGGCATCAAACGCAAAATGACGCCGAGCTTCGGTGGTGGTGATTACTTCACCAACGAGATGCTCCTGGAGATAATGGGCAATCTTACTCATACTTGTTCCCTCATGTCGTAGCTATAGCGCTTTATTCGTAACAATAATAGCATGTACGGCTTGCGGATGGCACCACGTTTCCCTTACAATACCGCTGCTATACATTAATGCGGACGTGGCGGAATTGGTAGACGCGCTAGCTTCAGGAGCTAGTGGGGGCAACCCCGTGGAGGTTCAAGTCCTCTCGTCCGCACCAAAGCTGCATAGTATTAGACCAGACTGGAAATATTTTGGAAGAGTATCTGCAATTTGCCAAACAATTAGCTGGTAAGGCCGGTAAGATTATTATCGACAACTTTGATCAGGAGTATGAGATTGAGATAAAATCGGACAATTCTCCTGTGACAAAAATAGATAAGCAAATCAATGCCACAGTCGCTAAGGCTATCGCCGAAACTTACCCGGAGCATGGACTGCTTGGTGAAGAAGAAAATTCGGGAACTGGCAAGGAAAAGTATCAATGGCTCTGTGATCCGATCGATGGCACTAAAGCGTTTATTCTTGGTATTCCAAACAGTGTATTCATGCTTGCACTTACCGAAAATGGGCAAGTTCTAATGAGCGTGATCTACAATCCATTTACCGACAAAATGTACCATGCAATCAAAGCTCAAGGGGCTTTTTGCAATGACCGTCAAATTCATGTTAACAACCACAAAATTAACGGCGGGTATGTACTACTAGAAGCTTCGTCTTTTCCATATCTTGCTAAAATTTCACAGGCTGGTGGAGTCGAAGAACCCGTGCCGGGCACTGGCTACAAAGCCATGTTGTTGGCACAAGGAAAGGGTGTTGGCATTATCAAAGGTGATGCCGACTACCACGACATTGGTCCATCATCGCTGATTGTTGAAGAAGCGGGCGGGCGTGTAACAGCACTTGATGGGTCAGTACTCCGATATGACCGTGAAATACCTGGGGTAATATTGTCTAATGGCGTATGCCATGCCGATTTACTGAAAATTGTCGCAGAAACGCATGAAGTAGAAAACATTCCCTAATGAGTTGGCAGTTAGCCATCCTGATTCATCAGTTACCTGAAACCGTGTTTGCGCTGGTGTACCGTAAGCATGCCCGAAAACACCCGAAGGATCACATTATTACTGTTGCACTCATGTACGTAATGGTGATTATACCGTTCGGTGTTATGTAGTCCTAGTTGCATCGTTAGCGTTTGCAGGTGTAGTACTGCTGTTTTACAAAACGACATTCTTGGCAGGTTCGAGCATTCCGATATTTGTTCCTAAATTTTTGTCAGTAAAATTCCAGAAATTACAAGCAATTGGCGCAAAAGATTGTCCCGGTTCAATCGCATTATCTGAAGGAGTTAACCTAACAAAACTACCTAGGGCGCTCGGCCCGATATTAACAGTGTACGGACCATTGGCATCCCAAACCCAGTCATTTGATCTTTTAGC
>JALHRM010000005.1:27200-39110 GCA_022841445.1 Candidatus Saccharimonadota bacterium | reverse complement strand
GACTGTCAATTTGTTGCACGTGGGCGTCAATAGCCGCCCACGTGCCTCCCCCTCGATATTTATCGGCATAACTTACTACGATATCTTCCAAAAATTCTGGCTTATAGTCTGCAGCAAATCCACTGGCAACAACTTGAGCAATCAGTTCGATCGGCAAATCCGGCGCTGTTGCCAGCAATGATTTCATTCCAGCCCCTGAGCGAGTGTTAAGTTCGGTCGGACGAAAACCATTTTTTGTTACTACTCCATCAATAGTAAATATACCTCTATAATCAACTTTTTCTCGCAGAGCGGCTCCTACTCGCTTGGCCATGTCTCGCATATAGCGCCTGTCGGGGTCAGGAGGATCCCAGAAAGTAGCTGTTCCGGCGTAAAAAAATTCGTTCGTAGCAACTTTTCGCAGTACCACCATTTCGACCGGACGAAGCGCGACAACATAATCATCGAATACAATGCCATGGATACTGCATGGGATTCCTTCCATGAACGGCATCACCCGTACCCTGTCACTTACTGTTTGAAAATATTCAGTTGCACTCTGAAGATCAGCGTTGGTGCGAACCCAACGGACGCCACTAGCACCACCACCAACTCCTTCTCGTGAGTCCCCACTAACGACAACTCCATCGCCTTGGTCTATTTTATTCATTGCAAGCTCAATACGGGCTTTATCTACTGGTACAACCACCGCTTCCTCACACGTTACACCTATGTCATCCCATAGATCATCAATAACGGTTTTATCATCAAGTGCTAGCCACTCCGGCTTACGGTACATCAGCGACCTTCGCCCCGCAACGTATTCGTGTTCGTGCAAAAAAGTGCCCACGACAAGAGCCTCACGATCGGGGTCAAATTCATCAAGCGCTTTCAGCGCATGATCGGGTAGCTGTTTTAGTATTGATTGCCCTGCGTGGATCGACTCGATCAGACTATGAGACTTTGGAGGATCAAGCGCCAGCCAGTTGGTGCCAGTCGGCGGTTCACCGGTACCTACTCCTTCGGTGGCGAGGATAAAGACGTCCGCCCCATAATCACTTATGAATTGAGCGCGTGCGACCTGGCTTACCGCAACACCGCCAGCCAAAATAATTTTTTTACCGCAAAATAGCGGCGCCATGAGATCAATCCAATATCTTGAAGGCACATCGTTCATTGCTGCTATAGTAACGAACCGCTGGCCTAAAAACTACTTTGAGGAAACTTAATATTGTAGTAGGTACCTAATTATCTATATGTTAGTTAAGCAGAATGTTGCGGATTACCACTAGCTACCAACAAGCTACAAATGACATCTAGTGGTATACTCACACGAAAATCTCTCAAAAAAATACCATCTTTTATTTCTGCATCATTCATCCATAATATTTGTGGCTTGGCTTTATAAACCCGCCGCGAGGCATCGCCCAAAAATTCGTCGGGGCTGCCCTGGTAGTCTGCACCTTTTTTTATTCGACGCGCATATAATATCTCATCGGGATCAGTTAGCTCAACTGCCTTTGCTTTAATATATACACCCTCTCCTTTGCCTTCTTCTACGGTGCTGTCATAAATGACAATAAAAACATCTTCGTTTTCGCGGACATTTTTAGAATGTTGATTTTCTTTGTCTGAAAACCAATAAATATTTAACTGATCGTCATATTTGTGGGCGACAGGACTATTCCAGGGCTTTCCATTTTTGGATGCGGTTGCAATTGTCACATAGTGTATCTTCTGCAAAATCTCTACAGCTCGTTTGTTATGGTAATCGCTCACAGCCCATGCCCTTACTTTGTTTGTTTGGTTTCGCGAATCTGCCAGAGATGTACTGTGTTAAAGCGATCGGCACCGCTGTTGTATGACGATGCCGGCATAGAATGGATAGGCAGCCTCGAAACATACAAATAGCTTGGTCGATACAGTGCAACGGCAGGCGCATCAGCAATCCAACTATCTAAAAATGCTTTGTACTTAGGGGCGCGTAGTGCCGGATCATTGCGCGTACGACCGGCTTCCAGTGCCTGGTCGCTAGTCTGCGAACGATACTCGCTTAAATTTAATCGTCCAATACCGCTTGAACTTGTCTGCGTGCTATGCCAATAGGCAAATACATCCGGGTCTACACCAATGCTAATGCCGTACAACAGGGCATCATAATCACGATTGGCAATAACTGTCGCCTGTAAGTCTTCACTGCTTAAATAGTTTAGTTCTGTTTTTACTCCAATGCCCGCCCAAGCTTTCTGAACAAGCTGTGAAGCTTTTATATAGTCCGGGTTATTTTGCGAACGTAGTTTTATATTCAGCTGAGTTCCATTTTTAGCACGTATTCCGTCTGCGCCAACCTTCCAGCCTGCTGCTTCAAGTTCGGCTACTGCTTTTGTCAGGTCATGAGGCAACTGTTCAAGCCCTGGGACATATCCAAGCTGCCCACGAAGCAGTGGCCCGCTCGTCACCCCGGCGCTCTGTCTAATCTGAGCTGCAATATCTGTTCTGTTGATGGCTTGCGTAAGTGCTTTTCTTACCTGCAATTCAGTTAGCTTTGGACTGGTGGTATTAAAGAACACCATCACATTACCCGTTAGAGGTGTATGGTGTTGTTCAACTGTTTCTTCATTAATATCGTTCGGCAGTTTTTCGTAGCCACTGGCAGCAATAATTTTCCCTTGTTTGAAATTATCAGTTAACTGCTGGGTAGTTGGAAAGATCCTTAGATTAAACCCGTCAAGCTGGGGTTCGGCAATAAAGTAGTCCTTGTTGGCAACCAGATTAATGCGCTGTTCACGGTCAGCAGTACTAGTGCCACTGACTTCCAGTGATTGCCACTTAAAAGGCCCCGTACCAACAGGATTGTTATTAAAAGTAGCGCTTCGCAGTGTTTCTGCAGGCAGTTTTTCCAATAAGTGCTTCGGTACAATGCCATTGGTTAGTGCATACGGGAACGCCCCGAGCGCATTGGGAAGCTTGAAAATAACAGTGTAGCTATCTTTCTTTGTTACCGTAATGCCCTGCCAGCTAGCAAACAACGGCGAACGAGCATCGATATCTTGTATTTTTTGGTAGGTAAAAACCACATCGTCAGCGTCAAAAGATTGACCATCATGCCATTTGACATCTGGGCGTAAAGAGACTGTGTACACCGTGGATGTCGTGTCGACTTCCCATTTATCGGCAAGATTTCCTATCAGATTGTTTCGCTTGTCATAGGTCAGAAGCCCCGAGAAAACCATTCTACTAACAGCAGTATCGGCAGATCCACTGGCGTATAGCGGGTTAGCATTGGAGAAAGAGCCTACCATGCCTTCTCTCATAACACCCCCAGGAGCTGGTTGGAGTGTCAGGTAATACTTCTCCACTGCTCGAAACTGATATATGCCTGCAAATATTAACACCACAAACAGTAGCGTCCACAAAATCACAAATCGGCGGACTTCTACAAGATTTGTGATGCGCTTTAGAAGAAGAGCATCAACATTTTCGTTAGCTTGCTTGCCAAGCTCTATGACATCACGGCGTCTGCGACGAAACAATTTTCGTACTCTCGCGTTCATGATGGTTCCTTACTTACGATAATTGTTGGTTTTAGCTAGCGGTTACCAAGCCGAGCAAAATACTGGCAGCAAAAACGAACGCTGTAATTATAGTTAGCTGGTGGATCGACTTATCCGATCCGCGCCGTTCAGTATGTACTTCTCCGCCGCCGCCAAGTCCTGCCCCCAAACCAGCGCCTCTGGTCTGAATCAAAATCAAGAACGACAACAAAAACGTTGATACGATAGTTATATAGTTCCATGCTGTCATAAATATCCGCCTTACTCTTTATCGAAAATACGTGTCACTAAATAGTTTACCAAGCCAATGACCAAACCGGCAACTACCGCCACCCAAATACTGCTAACAAAAAGCGGCTCGTACAGTTTGCTGGCGATGTATACCAGTACGCCATTTAAAAAAATCATAAACAGACCGAGCGTTAGCAAAATAGCCGGCAATGACAAAATAATAAGAAATGGCTTGATGACGGTATTAACCAGCGCCAATACCAAACCGGCTACCAAAACTGTGAATAATTCGCCTCCAACACTTAGACGCTCTGGACCAAGCAAGGCCGCAGCAATCCATAACCCAAGACTGGTAATCAACCAGCGAATAATAAATTTCATAGCAGTGTTGGCTATCATTGTAGCAATTCCTCGGTCGGCAGCCAATGGCCGCTTAGGTTTTCATAACCGTTTTCAGTGATGAGTATGTCATCCTCAATTCTGACGCCTATTCCCTCTTCTGGGATGTAAATGCCTGGTTCGACGGTCATAACCATTCCTGCTTGCAGCTTACCCCCGCTACTAGTTACATCATGCACATCCAAACCAAGCTGGTGGCCAATGCTATGCGGGTAATACCGTCTTATTCTTTGGATGTTTTTGGCATTAGAAATCAAATTAAGATTTTTAAGTGCTACTCCCATGCGTTCAGTGACAAGTCGCTCGTATTCAGATATTGCAAGACCTTTTTTTATTTTTGAAAAGGCGTAGTGCTGAATTTCTGTTACCGCCAATACGACTTCTCGCTGCCTGGTGCTAAAGCCGGCTATTGGAGGTAGCACACGAGTTACATCGGCATTATAAAATTCTGCCCTCGCACCACAATCAACTAGTAACATATCCTGATTGCGACGTTTTGAAGTATTAGCATTATAATGTAGTGTCGTTGCGTTTTTTCCATTTGCTAAAATTGGCGCGAAGGCGTGACCAGTTGCACCCTGGCGCCGAAATTCATATGTCAGAAGTGCCTCTGCCTCGTATTCAGTTGATGGTTGTTCGGCTAAAATCTTCTTAATTCCAGCACCCGTTATATCCATGCAGTGTTTCATGGCAAGAATTTCTTGAGGTTGCTTGAGTAGTCGCATACTCGCAATGTGTGGCTTAATATCAGTAAGTTGTATGTCAGGTTTCGCTCGCTTTAATCTACGAATCAATTCATGCCGAGCTGGGTTGACATAAAACTGGTGGTGCACCAGATACGGTGGTGGAGCAAACTGGGTATGAATGCTAGGAGAATTTTTGAGCAGCCCATGTAAAGCCTTCCAGCCATCTTTGTTGGCCATAATGTTATCAATACCACTCTTAAGCTTAAGTGCTTCAAAATCTATAGCGCCCTCCCACATATCTGCATGAGCCGGACGACGCGGCATAATAATAAATTGCTCACTCTTGGTCAGCACAAGTAAGCAGCCCGGCTCTTCTATCCCGGTCAAATACCAAAAATCACTGTCCTGCCGAAATGGGTAGGCTTCATCGGTGTTTGATTGAAGACGCGCTGCGGCAGATACAACGATCAGTTTTGCGTTTGTTTGATTCAATAGCCTCTTACAATTATCCAGAAAAAACGATGCTTCAAAAAATTTATTTGATGGTTTCATTTTTATTTATTGTATCGCCTTTTCGTCTTTTTCTTGATGAAGATACGCATATACCGCTAATGCAGTATTTTTATTTACTACAGTTGTAAGTTCTTCGCGGGATGCCGCAGTTACACCGCTTAAAGACCCAAAATGACGGAGTAGTTTCTGTTTTGTCATTCTGCCAACACCAGGTACTTCATCTAGCAAGCTCTTTGTCTGACGGGTACGTTTGAGGGTGCTGTGATAACTTATCGCAAAACGATGCGTTTCGTCGCGAATACGCTGCAGCAACTTTACTATGTCAGACTGCTTGGGTAATAAAACCATCAAAAAATCATCCGAATCTTGCACATATGCCTGTTGTTGCACTGCAATATCTTTTATAGACTCTACATTAAAATTTTGAACACTCGATTGCTTTTGAATGACAATTGTTTCTTCTTTTTTGGCGAGACCAACCATAGGAATGTGGACTTCTGCCTCTGTACGGGCTTCTATTGCAGAACTCAGTTGCCCTTTGCCACCGTCAATAACAATCAAATCGGGCAGCCCCCAGGCCTTTACGTTTTTATCACTCAACCGGCGTTTTATAACTTCTCTCATGTGAGCAAAATCATCATTGCCAGGTAGCCGCATCTTAAATTTACGATAATTAGCTTTGTCGGGTAGCCCGTGAGCAAATACCACCATACTGGCAACAGTATCGGTTCCCTGCTGATGGCTGATATCGTAACACTCTATCCGCTTTGGCGGTTTTGGTAGCTGCAGTAGCTCCTCGAGTCCTGATAAACCTTTGTCCTTACTTATATCAAGCAATTCGCGGTCGGAAAACAAAATTTGGCGGTTAAGTTGCTGCAAAGCCTGCAAACGATTCCGGATAATCGTTGCTTTTTCAAAGTCCTGACTTTTGGCAAAGGTTTTCATTTGTTTTTCCATTGCAAGCATAATTGTTTCACGCTCACCTCTTATGTAGCGCATAAGATTACGAAGATTAGCGCGATATTGAACAATCGATGTCTTACCCTCTTCAAGACCAGGATCCAGGCCTAAATGGTAATACAAACTGGCACGCTTGGCTGTTGGTTTTGACGAAGCAAAAGGAAACGCTTTTCGTAAAATTCGCAATGCTTTTTTAACTGCGTAACCGCTAATGTACGGACCAAAATATTCTGAACCGTCATCCAACGGCCGGCGCACCATTGTTACTGTCGGGTAGTCGTTTTTATAATCTATACGAATATATTGCAGGCTCTTGTCATCACGTAGCAAGATGTTGTACTTAGGCATATAGCGTTTGACTAATTCTGCTTCTAAAAACAAGGCATCAGCCTCGCTCTGCACCGTTATCCAGTCAACGTCAGCAATGTCAGCAATTAGTAGATCTGTTTTTACATCTCGCGCACGGCTCGCCTGAAAATATTGCCTGACCCTGTTGCGTAGCACCGCAGCCTTACCGATGTAGATTATTTCGCCGACCTTGTCTTTATACTGGTAGACGCCCGGAGACTTTGGTAGATTTGCTAGTTTTTGCTGTATCAAAATGTTCTGCATCATAAAAATAGTATCCCAGATTACACCACCGATTAACTAGTATTGTTTTTTAATGATTTTGCAATGTCGCGCTGGATAATCTCTTTATAAAGCTTATGATATTGCTCTTCCAAGGTGGGTAGTCCTGCAAATGAAATGGTTATGTCAGCGTACCTCTTATAGAGCGGCTCTCGCTCTTCGAACAATTCTTCGAATGACTTATCTTTTGCGCCTATAACGCCACGTTTTACATAATCTTCAGTACGCTTTAGGAGCTGTGGCAGTGTTAACTCGATGTATAGGATAAATGAAATTTTACCTACTTGTTTCATACCTTTTTCGGAGTATATTGCACTGCCACCTGTGCTGATGAGGTGGCCAGTCATATCCAGACCAAGTAATACCTGTTCTTCGATTTTTAGAAAATGTTCTTCGCCATATTTTTGTATAAGATCCGGTTCACTTTTTAGTATCATATGGTCTGTGTCCAGCCAGCTCACACCAAAGTCGTCCGCCAACCACTTCCCCAGGACTGTCTTACCGGCCGTTGGCATGCCAATCAAAGCTATATTCGACTTCATTTCAGACCACACAGCTGGTACCACTCATCAAGTGAAACTCGAAGAGACCATTTTTGAGGAGATTTTTTGTAGATAGCCATATCTTCTTGATTGACCCAATGACGTTTATTATCTGACCGTATACGCTCCGGAAAACGGATGCCATCAAGATGATCTATCTCATGCTGGAATATACGTGCAGTATAGCCTTCATACACACGCGAAATCTTTTTACCTTCGAATGTATAGGCTTCGACTTTTATAGCAATCGGCCGACGCACAAGTCCCCATACTCTCGCTGTTGAAAAGCATCCCTCTATGGATTCAGCGGTTTCGCGGCTACGCCAGACTATTTTTGGATTGATAAATCCCTGCAGCCGACCAAGGCTTTTGCGCCTTTTACCAATATCGACATCTACTGTGATAATGCGTAACGGAATGCTAACTTGCGGGCCGGCGAGTCCAACCAAACCTTTACCCTTGCCAAGTTTTTCTTGGTTGTCAGCACGTTCACCGCGTGACGCAGTAAGCATACTCTGCATACGTGTTTGCAGCCTAGCTGAGTTCAATTTTTGAACATCGACGTCTTTAGCCACATTTTGTAGCATTAAATCCTTGTAGTCCAAAAACCCAGCTGCTTTTTGGCGAACCAAAAGCTTTTTATCAAGGTCACTGAATTTAAACGCTGGCTGGCTCACGATGAGTTTTATGGCATTTCTTGGAGCAAAAATGACTACGCTTTGTGCATGCTTTACAGAGTAATACCAGGTCGTTGCAAGCAAGGTTGGCGCAATTTTCGTAATTGCTGGTCGTTTTGCTGCAGGAACTACATGTACCAATATCTTTTGATTTATCACTAAATGCCACATTCATCCGACGATCAAAGACGTACATTTTCCCTTCCCATAAACCTTCGTCTTTATAGGCCTCGCCGTACTTGGCAATACCACCTTTGACTTGATACACCTCGGAAAATCCTCGATTTTTCATCATTGCCGACAATATTTCACAACGAATTCCGCCAGTACAGTAAGTAACAATCGGTTTATTCTTCAATTTCTGCATAGCCGGTTTTTCTAATTCACGAACAAAGTCCTTGGTTGTGCGAGTGTTGGGAACAACGGCATTTTTAAACTTCCCGATTGCTGCTTCGTAAGCGTTGCGACCATCCATGAAAACAACATCGTCTCCGCGTGCTTGTACAAGCTTATGTACCTGCTCGGGACTAAGATGCTTGCCGCCATTTTTAACGCCGCTACTATCAACTTCAATCTCTTCAGGTTTGCCAAACGTGACAATCTCGTCGCGAACTTTAACGCTCAACCGAGGGAAATCTTCGGAGCCACCATCACTCCACTTCCATGTGATTGCCCCGAACAGAGAATGCGCCTTCATTGCTCTGGTGTAGTACTTCAAGTTCTGCAAATCACCACCGAGCGTTCCATTAATACCATGCTCGCTAATAATTATCCGGCCTTTGAGCTCTAGCTTTTCGCAGAGCGTACGCTGCCAGTGCATGATAGTTTCGGTATCAGCGATTGGCACAAATTTATAAAACAGTACGATTTTTTGCATCACCTCTATCTTAACAGATTTGACAGTTCGAGCATAAAATGTTTGACATTGCTCATGGCATTGTGCTAGCGTTATGTACTAAGATACAACGCTAACGGAAAGGGCGAAAAGAATAATGTACAAAATACTTTTCAGTGATTTTGAAGCTCAATTTGCTCTTTTTGGCGCAAGTAATGCACTCTTTGTAAAAAACTAAAACTTTTTAAAACTACAAAAAACTAACCGTGAGCTAAGGAGTTTCGCGGAAGATGAAACAATCAATTAACCGTAAAACAATTAATCTTTTTTGGCATCATGCTACCCGATACAAACGACTACTTTTCCCGTTACTTATAAGCATCCCCATAACCATTTTGGTAAGTGACTTCTTGGCGCCCTACATTATTTCAGAAGTACTGCAAAAAATAAGCGAGCGAGATTATGATCCTGCAAATATTTGGGGAGAATTCAGGGGATACATAATTGCCTACGGAATCGCTATTTTTAGCACCGGAGTTGCAGCCTGGAGGCTCAATATTTGGCTAGTATGGAACCTTGAATTAAAAGTAATTCGAGATATTGCCCATAGGGTATTTGGTCATCTTGTTGATATGAGTGCTGGGTTTCACGCCAACCGCTTTGGCGGGTCGCTAGTATCACAATCAAATAAACTGACAGGTGCCTATGTTCGATTTGCCGATGCGACGTTGTTTAATCTATACACATTGGTTATTGCTATGACGGCGACAATCATTATTTTAGCGCCACGAGCGCCGCTATATGCCGCAGCAATGGTGATCCTATCGACAATTTACATTATCGGAACAATTTATTTTTCTCGACCAGTACGTGAAGCAAACCGTATCGAATCAGAAGTTCAGAGCAAGCAGACAGGTGCGTTAGCCGACGCCATTACCAATGTTATGGCAATCAAAAGTTTTGCCAGCTCAGCATATGAAAAAAGCCGATTTTGGAAAGCGGTAAGTCTGACGAGATCAAAAGGCAAAGATTCAATGCGAGCTACTACCATCCGCGAAACATATGCCAGTATGGTCACATCTTCTATTGCGGTTGCTGCCTTGCTTATTGCCGTGATTGGTGCAGGGTCGTCGGGTACAGACATTGCTACATTGTTTCTGATTGTTACCTATACTGCCGCCATTGGTCATCGACTTTGGGAATTCCAAAACGTACTACGCCAATACAACCGAGCACTAGGTGATGCGAGTGACATGGTAAAAATACTGCAGATTAAACCAGGCATAAAAGATCCTGATGAGCCTCAGCCAGTTGCCATAAAAAAAGGTCAAATCACGCTGCAAAATATGTCGTTTACTCACAGCGAAAACAACGACGGGCTGTTCGAAAACCTAAGCCTTGATATTGCCGCCGGTGAAAAAGTTGGCCTGGTTGGTCATTCTGGATCGGGGAAGACAACACTTACCCGGCTGCTGCTTCGTTATGCCGACATCGACAGTGGCGCTATTAGTATCGATGGCCAAGACATACGCAGTATCAAGCAGGAAGACCTGCGAGACAATATCGCCTATGTGCCGCAGGAGCCACTTCTGTTTCACCGCAGCCTGTCCGAGAATATCGCCTATGGTATACCCAGTGCCACCCAGCAAGAGATCGAGACAATTGCCAAACTCGCTCATGCCCATGAATTCATTAGTAAACTGCCGAAGGGCTACGACACGCTAGTTGGTGAACGCGGGGTAAAATTATCAGGGGGGCAAAGACAACGTGTTGCCATCGCCCGGGCAATGATTAAAGACGCACCTGTATTGGTTCTTGACGAAGCAACAAGTGCTCTAGACAGTGAAAGTGAAGTACTTATTCAGGATGCGCTATGGAAACTCATGGAAGGTCGGACGGCTATCGTTGTCGCTCATCGCCTTAGTACCGTACAAAAACTAGACCGTATTATCGTGCTTGATAATGGTCGCGTTGTTGAGCAGGGATCCCACAAACAATTACTTGCCAAAAACGGTGTCTACGCCTCATTATGGAAACATCAATCTGGTGGATTCTTGGAGGATTAGCTGTTCATGTCCGATGATTCTAAAAATAAATCCGTACTTATTTCGTCACCAAACCTCAAAGCACTAAAGCTGTATATCCGCTACCTGATTGGATTTAAGAGACTAGCTATACTGAGTTTGCTGTTCAGCCTTTTCGTTGCGCTGCAGACCGTCATCGTGCCGCTACTAATCGCCCGCGTGCTCGATATTCTTATTAAGCAGGACTTTGTTCACGTCGGGTTACTTGTGTTTACCGGCGTACTACAACTCGGTATCGTCGTAGCCATTTACCTGCTTGATATTCACGGCATCGCCCAGCAGCACCACAAAGTAGACCATTTGCTTTACAGAAACGCCTTTAATTACTTAGTCAGACAAGACTACTCTTTTTTTACAAATCGTTTTGGGGGTTCACTCGTCACCCAAGCTAGTCGGTTTGCTAAATCATATTCCCTGTTTACCGATATGGTATTTTTTGACATCATACCGCAAGTTACTGCTGTGCTTGTTGCTGTTGGTATTATGACGTTCTATAGCCCGATAATAGGCCTAAGTGTGCTCGCCATATGGGCTATAAGCGTGTACATCGTAATTGTGCTAGGGATTAGACGGTTGCCAATGAGGCGTACTGCTATTGCTAAAGAAAGTGAACAAGTAGGAGAACTGGCTGACGTCATCACGAATGCCATAAACGTAAAAACGTTTGCCGCCGAAGATATTGAAATTGACCGCTATGAGCAGATTAATAAGAAAAGGGGTCGTTACTTCATAAGAAGCTGGTTCCGTGCCATACGTAACGGCCGGTTGATTGAAGTATTTTGTGTGGTGCTCCAAATGATCGTCCTGGCCGGTGGCATAT
>JALHRM010000005.1:0-27190 GCA_022841445.1 Candidatus Saccharimonadota bacterium | reverse complement strand
GTGGCATATTTGCCGTCCACCAGGGACAACTGCAAATTGCCACATTTTTACTGTTCCAGTTATACATCTTAAAAATTATTGACAATATTCGCCGCAGCAGCTTCATTGTTCGTCAGCTAGAAGTCGTCGCCGGCGACGCACAGGAAATGACTGAGCTACTTGAACAGCCGCCTGATATCCAGGATCCGCTAAATCCAAAAGCAGTGTTACTAACCAAGGGGGAGGTGCGATTCAATAATACATCTTTTCATTACGAAGATAGCGCCGCCAGTCAGGAAATTCTATTTGAAAACTTTAACCTACATGTTAAGCCCGGCGAGAAGATCGGGCTCGTTGGGCCTAGTGGTGGTGGCAAAACAACAATCACACGTTTAGTATTGCGTTTTCTGGATATCCAGGAAGGATCGATTACGGTTGATGGTCATGACATTCGTACTATCCGCCAACAGGATTTGCGACGCGCTATTGGCTATGTTGCCCAGGAACCGCTTCTATTCCATCGCAGCATAAAAGAGAACATCGCCTATGGTAATCCAAGGGCAAATGATAACGATATCGTAGCAGTAGCCAAAAAATCATTTGCTCACGAGTTTATAAAGAAATTGCCAGACGGCTACGACACCCTGGTTGGCGAACGGGGCGTAAAGTTGTCTGGTGGACAGCGCCAACGGATTGCTATCGCTCGCGCAATGCTTAAAAATGCACCGATTCTTGTTTTGGATGAGGCAACATCGGCTCTTGATTCGGAAAGCGAACGTGCCATCCAGCAGGCACTATGGGAGCTCATGAAAGACAAAACAGCTATTGTTATTGCCCATCGACTCAGCACCATTCAAAAAATGGATCGAATTGTGGTATTAGACGATGGTCAGATTGTTGAAGAAGGCAAGCATCAAGACTTACTAAAGTATAACGGTCTGTATGCAAAACTTTGGCAACACCAAAGTGGCGGATTCTTAGAGGACTAACAGTTTATTAACGTTATTCAGATTTTTCTGATTCAGCTGCCGTAGATTCAACAGTTTCACTTGGCTCACCGGCTGATTCGGCATTCGCGTCGGCAGTTTCAGCATCTTCTTCGGCTTGTTGCTCAGACAAACTTGCTCTCGTTTCAGTAACGGTTACGATGGTGTGTTCGAGCTCTGTCAAAATGACCACACCTGAGGGAGCGCGAAGGTCGGCCACTGTCAATTTGTCGCCAATTTCTGCTAATTTTTCGGCAGGAAGCACGAGTTTTTCCGGCAAGTCTTTCGGTAATGCCTGTACCTGTACACTATCGAGTTGGTGCAAGACCATATACCCAAGTTTTTCGGCAGGTGCATCGCCTTCGATAATAATCGGCACTTCGGCTTCGACTTTTTCATTCTGCTTCAAAGCCTGGAACACCACGTGCTGCAAATCAGTTTTTAGCGGTACATAGGGCGCTTGTTTAATAAGCGTCAAAAATTTTTTACTCCCCACCGTGACATCAACTGGCTGGTTTTTGCCAGCAGCCTTGAAGGCTTTCGAAACTTCTGCCTGCCTACCCATAACATGAATTGAGGGCTTGCCGTGGTCATGAATAACTGCCGGAACCCAGCCATCACGCCGCATTGCTCCAAGTTTTTTTCCGACTACTTCTCGTTCTTCCAATTTCAACACAACATCGTCTGACATTTTATACTACTCCTTGTTCTGCGACTTATTATAGCATAAAAAGCTTCAACTTCTGTTAGAATGAAGCGGTCATGTTTGATGTTGAACATATTATTCTAAGTGGTGGCTTACTCATTGTCGGGCTTATTGTTTTTTCGGAGAGCGGCCTACTGGTCGGATTTTTCCTACCGGGCGACAGCCTGCTTATCGCTGCGGGTTTCTTGGCCGGTCAGGGGCATTTGCCAATCGCAGCGCTTGTTGCAACAGTGGTAATCGCCGCTATAGTGGGTTACGAGGTAGGGTACGAAATCGGCAAAAAAGCAGGCCCAAGAGTATTTACTCGCAAAGAAGGTGTGTTATTCAAGGCAGAATATGTTGAACGAGCAAATGACTTTTTTGAGAAATACGGCGCAGCAACAATCGTTCTGGCGAGGTTTGTCCCGATTGTGAGAACAGTTGTTTCTACTGTCGCTGGCGTCGGTAGTATGGACCGGCGCAAGTATACTACTTACAATATTATCGGAGCACTTTTATGGGGCGCGGGGTTGTGTCTGCTCGGCTACTGGCTCGGCGGTTTAATACCAGATTTTGATAAGTTCCTTGTGCCTGCAGTTATACTGGCTACCGTTGGGTCATTTGCATTTGCTTTTTGGCACGTTGCCAAAAATGCCGAGACACGCCGCCAACTACGAATCGAGTTAAAAGAAGAGCTCGGCAGTCTGTTCCGCCGAAAAGGTAGTCGTAAATAATATTTAGCTACTGACTATAATTGTAGCCCTGAAAGTAGGTTCTGGTTCTGAAAACTGGGAGCCACCTACAACTTTGAGTGAAATAACTGTACTCCCAGGACTTATCGCTTCGTACAAAAGACATTGAAGCCCAATTGCCTCTAGCCTTTCGTCTGGCATCGGGGGTAGGCGAAGATGACTCGCACCAATCATAAAATCTTCTGCTGGCTTAAGAATATTTGGATCTAACACATCTACACTGTCGTCATACTCCCAGATTTGCGGAGCACCAGCTAGTTGAACTAGAGTCACCGCGAGCCTTTGACCAACTCCAAGATGATATTCACCATCGCTATGCTCAATACCAAGTTTTAGATTCGCACGCTCAAGCTGTGCTTCTTTCCAATGCTCACTATCACTAATTGGTAATATGTCCTCTACAGCCATTTAAAGCACCTTCTTTAGAAATTGTCCGGTGTAACTACTAGCGACTTCAGCGACTTGCTCAGGGGTGCCGCTAGCAATAACCTGGCCGCCAGCTTCGCCACCCTCCGGACCCATATCAATGACATGATCAGCGTTTTTTATAACATCCAAATTATGCTCTATCACTACCATGCTGTTACCCGTATCTACGAGTGCATGCAGCACATCAAGCAACTTGGCAACATCCGCCATATGCAGACCAGTTGTTGGTTCATCCAGTATGTATAGTGTCCGGCCAGTCGCCCGACGGGATAACTCACTAGCGAGTTTAATGCGCTGTGCTTCGCCACCTGACAACGTTGTAGCTGGCTGACCAAGCGTAATGTAACCCAAACCAACATCCACCAGCGTTTGCAATTTACGTGCAATAGCCGGGATGTTTTCAAAGAACTGCAAAGCCTGGTCACATGTCATGGCGAGTACATCACTTATGGTCTTTGATTTAAAGTGTATTTCCAACGCTTCGCGGTTATAGCGCTTGCCCTGACAAACCTCGCACGTCACATAGACATCCGGCAAAAAATGCATTTCAATTTTAATAACACCGTCGCCGGAACAATTTTCGCAGCGGCCGCCCTTTACATTAAAACTAAACCGACCGGGGCTGTAGCCACGAATTTTCGCTTCGGGCGTGGCCGCAAATAGTTCACGGATAGGAGTAAATAATCCCGTATATGTGGCAGGGTTCGATCGCGGTGTGCGGCCAATTGGCGACTGGTCAATAATAATCGCTTTATCAAGCTGTTTGATACCTTCAATATCATCATGGCGACCGGGAACGCTATGGGCGTGCATTAACCGTGCACTTAATTCTTTGGCCAATATGTCGTTTATAAGACTGGATTTACCTGAACCGCTGACCCCACTGACTACCACCAACTGACCAAGCGGTATGGCAACATCAACATTTTTGAGGTTATGTTCTTTTGCACCTTTTATGAATAATTCTTTGCCAGGGTGAGGCCGTCGTTTTTTTGGCGTTTTAATTTTCTTTTCGCCTCGTAGGTATTGCCCCGTTACACTTTCTTTACTTTCGGCGACTTTTTTTGGCGTACCACTGGCAACAACCTTGCCTCCATGTATGCCAGCACCCGGACCAATATCAACCAGATGATCTGCTGTCTTAATAGTTTCTTCATCATGCTCTACAACGATTACAGTGTTGCCAAGGTTGCGCAATCGAACCAGCGTAGCAATAAGACGCTCATTATCTCGCTGATGTAAACCGATACTCGGCTCATCCAAAACATACAATACTCCCTGCAAACCGGAACCAATCTGAGTAGCCAACCTAATACGCTGAGCTTCGCCGCCGGATAGTGTTGTTGCGGAACGCGCCAGTGTGAGGTAATTCAATCCAACATCTACCAAAAACCCTAAACGGGCGTTGATTTCTTTAAATATCTGTGCTGCAATTTTAGTTTCAGTTTCGTTTAGTTTCAGTGATTTAAAAAATTCAGCAGCGTCATCAATACTACGCTCACATATGTCCATAATTGACTGACCAGACACTGTAATTGCTAAAACCTCTGGCTTTAGGCGGCGACCTTTGCAAGCATGACACGGTCGTTCCTGCATAAACCGTTCAATGTCACGGCGCATAAAGTCACTGTCTGTTTCTTTGTGGCGTCGTTCTAAATTAGTAACTACGCCTTCGTAAGTGGTGTCGAACTTTCGTCCGGAACCAAGCGAAATAGTATAGCGTTCAGTGCCAGTTCCATACATGATTTTGTCAAGCTGGTCTGGCGTTAGTTCGCTCGTTGGTACGTGCAGGCTGAACTTATAGCGATCAGCCACGGCCTGCATTTTTTTCATGTACCACGCATCGGTACTTACACGATTGAATGGCCGAATTGCACCTTCTGCAATGGTAAGTCTGCCATTTGGAATAACCAGCTCCGGATCAACTTCGAGTCTTGACCCTAACCCGGTGCACGTTGGACAAGCACCGTGCGGACTGTTGAAAGAAAAAGTCCGCGGCTCAAGTTCCGGTATTGGTTGGTCGGGATGGTCCAAACAAGCGTACTTGATACTAAAATGTTGGTTTGTTTGTTGGTCGGCATTATTAACGATAAGTCGGTCATCAGCCAAGCCAAGCGCCTGTTCAACACTTTGCACGAGCCGTCCTTTGCTTTCTTCGTTATTAACCAGACGGTCTACGACTACTTCGATGCTGTGTTTGTGGTTCTTATCGAGCTCTGGGAACTCATCAAGCGCATATACCACACCGTCCACTCTTACTCGGGCAAATCCGGCTCGGGTATACTGTTCTGGCACATGCTCAAAAGCACCTTTCTTATCTGACACAACCGGCGCCAGAATCATGATGCGCTCGTTCTTGCCCATAGATGATACTTGATCGATAATAGCATTACTGGTCTGGCGTGTTACTGGCTTGCTACAGACCGGGCAATGCGGCACGCCAATGCGAGCAAACAGCAGTCGCAAATAGTCATATACTTCTGTCACCGTCGCGACGGTACTGCGCGGATTACGACTAGTCGATTTTTGGTCAATACTAATTGCTGGGCTAAGGCCTTCGATCTGATCAACATCCGGTTTTTCCATCAATCCAAGAAACTGCCTAGCGTAAGCACTTAGGCTTTCGACGTAACGCCTTTGACCTTCGGCATAAATGGTGTCAAATGCCAATGAAGATTTACCGGAACCCGAAAGCCCGGTAATAACAATAAGTTTATCGCGTGGTATCTCTAAACTGATGTTCTTAAGATTGTGCTCACGCGCACCTTGTATCCGTAGTACATTACTCATGAACCAAATTATTATACGCTGTTTTGAGGTGTAGTAGTAGTGAGCATGGCTGTAAATCTATATGTTACACTGACGAAGTCATGAAAATTGGTATCCAAGGTGTTAGGCATTCGTATCATCACCAAGCAGCAAAGCTGTTTTTTTCTGATGCTTCTGATAAAGACATAACACAGGCCGAAGATTTTACCGAGCTATTCAAGCTCCTACAAAATGGTGCGATTGATGTCGCTGTCTGCGCTGTCGAAAACACCATCTACGGCGGTATCAACGAAGTTTACGATTTGCTAGCTGATCATGAAAATGTATGGATAGGTGGCGAACAATACCTGTCGATACATCACTGCCTGGCAGCAACTACCGGGGCAACAACACAATCAATAAAAAATATATACTCACACCCGGCCGCACTTGGACAATGTAAAAAATATATTGCCGACAATATTCCGGCTGCAAAACTCCATAACTGGCGCGATACTGCTGCAGCGGCACTGCATGTCGCCGAAACTGTCAATAAAGCCAATGCGGCAATTTGCAACATAGATGCCGCTGAAGCTGCAGGATTATCCATCATCACAGAAAATATTGAAGATAATCCACTAAATATGACTCGGTTTTTAATTTTATATCCGATGTCAATTAAATCACGCAACACAAATAAGACATCTCTTATGTTTGATGTTGCTCATCAACCAGGAGCCTTGTACGATACACTCGGTATTTTTAAGTCCGCGGATATTAACCTGACGATGCTCGTATCTAGACCTATTGCCGAGGAACGCTGGAAGTATCGCTTCTATATAGACCTTGAAGTTGGTGGCGGCGAACAGAAACTAGAATCAGCGCTTGCCGAATTAAAAAAGATAGGTATCTCTATAAGAGTGTTGGGGAATTATGAACAAGGCACCTAAGCACACATCAAATTCCAAACGTCTGCATAAGCGAATCGCAATCGACATTGCTGGTTTCGGACTAATTATTGCCGGGATTATTCTGTCACCAGTTCCAGGGCCAGGTGGTATACCACTAATAGTTATTGGACTGGCAATTCTAGCCCAAAATTATGAATGGGCTCAAAAAATTCTTGACCGATTCCGTGATTACATTGCAGAAACCGCCAAAAAATCTTTTCCAAAAGATCGAGGAATTATGATTTTTTACGATATCATCACGCCACTCATACTTGCGCTAGGCCTTTGGTTGATCATCTCGATTGGCGGAAAGTTATGGCTCACTGTCGGCATTTTTGCTACTTTCTGGGGAATAGGTATATTTTTCGGAAATCGTCAGCGCGGTGAGCGACTATACAACTGGTTCAAAGAATTGTTTCGCCGCTAGCCTTGTCGCCGCGTAACCACTTAACCGATTTAAGAAGTGGGGCATAGATATCGTCTTCCACGGCAATATTTAATCCCCCCAGTTCTTCCTCGCTTGGGTCATGTTCTTGAAAATCAATGTTGGTCGCATCCTCTATAACTGCCAACGGAGTTTGCTCTGCCCCCTCGCCCATATTCACCACTGCTGCAGCTGCCAGACCACCCGCCACGTCCATCGTTTCAAAGATAAACTCACGGCCGAACAGATCCTTTGTGCCTCGATAATCTTTCAGTCCAACAAAGCCACTGTATGCCAAAGCGATGCCGCTTGTTCCCCACCGAAGCGGTCGCGATGTACTATCAGTCAGAATAACTCCAACCAAGTTCAGTTTGAACCGTTCTTTCAAATATTGTCGCACCATATTAGCGGTAGTTTGTGGATCATGCGGCCAAAGCACATAGCAGTCCTCGGCATTCGACTTATCTATTCCAGCCCCTGGAATAAGCGTATTTTGAGTAATTGAAAAAGTAATGTCATATTTATTAATTGACGATGGCAAGTACCAGTCCGATTCGTGCCTGATTAATGCATCCTTGTCGGGCACTTCAGAAACCGGCACCGTCCTACCCTCACATAGCGATACTATTTTAGAAGTAATAGCCAGCACACTGCGCTCAGGAAGATAATCTAAAACCGCATCAAGCAAATCCAGAAGGGTAGTTGATCTTGACGTTATTCTTGGTGTACGAATGGGGGTGATTTTCATCGTTCAAGCTACTTCACTAACCGGTACGATGCTTTGTCCCCATAACTGCAGTTCTTCAAGAATATATTTCTGCTGCTCAGTGAGAGATGCCTGCTTTGATAGTTCCGCCAAACGGTTAAAATACACCTCATAGTGGCTTGGTTGCCCCGACAGCATTACATCTGAGCGATACGCCTCCCAGTGCTGAACTTCTTCCTCTGTGAGAGATTTAGGAAAATTTCGAGCTTTATATAACGGCCATAGACCAGTGAGTCGGTCGTCTTTAAAAATTGGAGTTATTTTAGTTATTTCTTCTGAAGTGGCTGCCGTAATCATGCGCATGGTTGAACGATCCGCATCTGGCACGAATTTATCGTACAACTGCTCATCAGGCCTGGTGGAAGCAGCAAATGAATCCGTGCGCTCCTGATCAATTATTTTCGTAGCTGCAACAACATTTTTGCTAAAGTCTTTGGCGCTGATTAGAATTTTGTAATACCGTCGTGCTGTTTCTGCTGAAAGTGCAATACGTTCTTGTATGGCACCATCAGATGCAATCACACTAATCGGTGCAAGTGCTGGGCAGCGATTGTACTGCAGTGATTTTATCGGTAAACGAAGTCCAGTGTAAGGGTCATCCTTCGCACGCCAACGCCAAGCATCAACAAGCTCATCCACATTCATTTTCAAAAAAGGAGTTGGGTCAAATCTTAAATCGTATACCAGTGTTGCTTGCTTTTTCGGGTGCTTGGCGAGACCACAGACGATAGTTGTTTTTTGGAATTCACCAGCATAGCGACCGCTGGTGTACACAAACATCTGCTCGTTTTGAACAAAAGCTTCAACTCGCTTTTTTTCTCGCAAACCAAGAAGGTAATTAAAAAGTTTTGGCTGCTTGTCGCGTATAAGTCGCGCCAAACCGATCGTTGCTTTGACATCACTGAGTGCATCATGCGCGCTATCATGGGTGATGTTGTTTGCACTGGCCAACAACTCCAATTTATTAGTCGGTATACCTTCTGGTGTGTCTGGCCACTGCACCCCCTCCGGTCTGAGCGCCCGCATCATCCGCGACATATCCAGCAAATCCCAGCGTGATCGATCTTCTAGCCAACTCCACTCGTATGGGTCGCTAAAGTTCCGCCAATTGATGTAGCGCATAAACTCGTCGTCGAACCGCACATTGTTAAAGCCGGTCATTATAGTACCGGCTGTTGCGATATGTTCATTAAAATACTGAATAAAATCAGCTTCAGATATCCCTTCTGAGCGGGTATGCTGCGGTGTAATGCCCGTTACCATGATGGCATCCGGCTCGGGAACAACATCCTCCGTCAAGCGAATGTAGATATTATCTGGTTCGCCGATAGGCTGTAGTCTGTCGTCTGTCCGTTGTCCGGCAAACTGCATAATCCGCGCCGTTCGTGGGTTAATCCCACTTGTTTCGAGGTCATAAAAGTAGAATGTCACTTCCCTATCCTACCTCATTTTGCTTTCAATCGTGAGATGCGGGTGAATAAACATGGTATAGTAATCAAAATATGAGAATTATTTATGGCGTATAGCTTTGACCGTGTGCCTCAGGATCGGCATCCGGAAGCAACAAGGCCTGTACTTGTCACCGGCGCAACCGGCTTTATTGGTGAGTTAGTAGCCCGACAATTTATCGAAGAAGGTTTGGAAGTATACGGTACCACCAGGACTGCCGATGGTTCGTCGAAACTTGCTGCGCTAGGTGCTACCCCGGTACAAGTTGATTTAAGAGACTCATCCCTCGACCTGAACGAAGCTATGGGCGACTGCGGATCGGTTATTCATGTTGCCGGTAAGACGAAATTTGATCCTGATGAACGTGATTCTTGGGAGTTAGTTTCTTCAAACATAGAAACTACCTCTACGATAATAAAATCGGCTGCGCCCTACCGAAGACCAGTAACACTTGTTTCCTCGGCGGTGACAGTTGGTGAAGCGCAAGATGAAACTGCTGATAAAGACACGGTTCGTACTCGTAAGGTATTGTCATTTTATGAAAAAACGAAATTAATTGCCGAAAATAATGCACTAAAAATTGCTAAAGAACATGATGTACCACTTGTGCGCGTAAACCCGGCATCAGTCCAGGGGCCTGGTCGTATTTCCGGCACCGCACAGATGCTTATAGGCTACATTAATGGCCTGCCGACTCGTTTACCGGATTCTGCTATTAGTCTCGTAGACCCACGGGACTGTGCTAACGCCATTGTCCGTGCACATGGGCTGGGAAAGGCCGGCCAGCGCTACATCGTATCAGGCCACATAATTACTTTACCTGAGTTAGTTAGGGTGCTTGATACTATCACCGGCACTCCGGGCGAATTCGAAATAGTTGGCAATAATAAATTCCGCGCGGCCATTGAAATTGAAAGATTAAAACGCGCTGTCCGTATCAGATCCAAGTTGGAATTGTATCGGAATCTACGTCATGGTGCACGATATGATGGTTCTGAGGCAGCAATAGATCTCGGATTTTCCTACAGGCCAATTGAAGAAACACTGCGCGATGCAGTTGAATGGTATTCATCGCAGCCAGGCGTTATAACCCGAAGACTTGAAAACTTTCCAACGACTCACCATCTACCAGATTAAATACCGGGTAACCCAAGCCACTCTCGCTCGTAAGCGTCAATTTTGAATTTACGTTTCAAGCCATTGTAATTCATGTACCTGATTTGGCCGAAAATAGACCGTTCTACCCATGGCCGGTCGTGCAGCCCAGCAATGCTCCACAAGATCCCGACATAGCCATTTGGGTCTCCTCCATCAATCGAGTAGAAATCGTTTAGATATAACAAATATTCCAAGGCCTGTTTGGGATTTTCCGTCCATTCCAAAACTTTTTTTGCCCAGTACATTCGCATATAGCCATGCATTTTTCCGCTTTTCACCATTTGCAGCTGTGCAGCGTTCCAGGCCGGGTCATGTGTCTTAGCCAATTCCAGTTCTTTAAGTGTATATATAAATTCACGAGGATCATCTTCGTGTTTTTTGAGGCTTTTTATGGCCCACTGAGGGGCACCATCTAATGATTTATAGTTCGAATTATAGTAACAAAAATTATCAGATAACTCCTTGCGGACGACCATTTCTTCGATCAAAGAATCGGCATCGGCCTGTAAACTAGAATCGGCACGGACAGCCTCATACACCGCTAAAACAACTTCTAAACTGCTCAGCTGACCGAAGTGTAAATATGGACTTAGTCGGCTCAGATTATCGCCTGCAGGGTCGTTACGGTTGGTGGAGTATCCTTTCAACCTATTCTCAATAAAGTCATTGAGTGAGGCATTGGCAGTTTTTTCCCCGCTTGGCCATTTGTTTTGTAGTTCAGTTTGTCCGTTGCTTTTTTGTACATCGACACTACTTCTAATGTTTGTTTGTATGTCATGTAGCGTGAACCACCTTTTTGGCCACGTATGCGGATGCTTTTTAATCGGTTCTGGCGCGGCCAAATATGTCGGCAAGTGATGACGAATTTTGGGGCGCAATGTACGCGCACCAACCTCTTGCTTGCTGCTCGCTACCCAGACCGGCATTATGTTGTGTGTATCAACGACGTAGCAGGGACAATCAAGCCGTCGGGCTACTTCATTTTGGCGCTTCCGTGATCCTACCAAAGGACTAAAGTCAAAATAAACCGCTGCTGGCTTAAAATGAGTTGAAGCTGACTGTAATCGCTCAACGGTATCTCCGACAAGCAAAATAAACGGTATGCTCATTTTTGCCAAGTCTGCTTCGATTAACTTCAAGCCTCGTAGCATAAATTCATAATGCTCTCTTGCTCTGAAGCCTGTTTGCGGCAATAAGCAAAACGCCACCCCCAGTGGCAACTTGGCTGCAAGGGCATGTTTCTGGGCTGCAAGCAGGGTATGGTTATACCCCACTCTTTGATCACGCCCCATAACATACAGCACACAAGCTCCATCTGCCGGTACAGTTTTTTCATTGAGTTTTTTGATCCGACTTTTTAGTGAATTTGGTGAGTCAGTTTGCGACACCGCTAATATTCCAGATAATCTTGTTCATTTTTACCGAAGTATACATGGTCGCCAGGTTCAATATTTTGCTTGCGTAGTTCCCGCAAAATTCCTAGCTTTTTAAGAATGTCCAGCAACCGCTCTTCACCGAATGAATCACCAAATCTTGTACGACTAGCCAGTCGTTCTATTTTTCGACCGGTAACTTGGTAGCCGATGTCAGTTTTATGAACATACCATTCATCTTCATCGGCAGTATGACGAATTACCGGAATGCTATCCGTTTCAGCTTCAGGCACCACTTCATTCTTACGATGTGTAGCAACAATATCTCTTACAGAAAACAACAGTTCTTGTAATCCAGTCTTACTCTTGCTGGATATGGCATGAACGGGGGTACTTTTAGGTATTACCTTGGTGAGCTGCTTTTTTATGTCATCCAGTATTTCCGAATCAACACCATCTATTTTTGTCAGAGCTACAATTTGGGGTTTATTACTTAAATCAATGCTATAGGCAGCCAGTTCCTTAATGATTGTTTTATAGGCGGTAACATAGTCATCAGCGTAGACATCAATAAGATGCACGAGTACGCTGGTGCGTTCCACGTGACGCAGAAATTGATCGCCGAGACCTTTGCCCTCACTAGCACCTTCTATCAAACCTGGAATATCTGCAAATAATAAACTGTTGTTGTCACCAATGTCGACGACACCAAGATTGGGCGTTAGTGTTGTAAATGGATAGTCCCCGATTTCCGGCCTGGCATTACTAATAACACTAAGTAGTGTTGACTTACCGGCATTCGGCAAGCCAATTAGACCAACATCTGCAATCATTTTAAGCTCAAGTACTGCTTCAAAGTCATCGCCTTTTTCGCCTTTTTCGGCCACTCGCGGGGCTTGTCTAGTAGAACTTATAAAGTGCGCATTACCGAAGCCACCCTTACCGCCGTGTGCAAGAATAAATGTCTGACCGTCCTCATGTAAATCGGCGAGCAAACTACCTTTTTCGTCGGCAATAACTGTTCCAACAGGTACTTTTATGACTAGATGTTTGCCGTTTTTGCCGTGCTTCTTTGAAGTGCCTCCGGTCTCACCATCCTCGGCTTTAATAAGTTTTTGGTACCGATAGGTTGCAAGTGTGTTCTGGTTGCGACTGGCTTCAACCACTACATCACCACCATCACCACCATCACCACCGTCTGGGCCACCACGGTCAACATAGCGTTCGTGCCGAAAACTTACTTTTCCGTTGCCGCCATCGCCTGCCACAACATGTACTTTTACTTTATCTATAAACATATGTAACTAGGGTAGCTGTTTTGCCGATTGGGGTAAAGCTGCTACTTTTTTACAACTAATAAATATACCAATATCCGCTTGCCTGGGCCGGTGATAATAACTTAAAGCTAATTCTACCCCAGCCGCCTGCGCCACCACTGGATGTATCCATGGCTGCAAAACCCCTGGAATTCATATCTGAAACCCAAACAGAACCATCTTCATTAATCCGCTCAACATACCCGACATGTCCATACCCATAACTGGCTGGTGTCCAGATAACTGCTCCGGCTGCAGGTGTTGTGCCAACCCCAAAGCCTGCTCGAGCAGCAAGAGTCTTCCAGGTAATCGCATTACCTAAATTGCTTGGAATAGGGCGTCCGATTGCGGCGCGCTTTTTAGCGGCATACCAAGTACAGTATCCGTAATCGTAACCATTGCTGCCATAAGACGGGCTAAAACCAAAGGCGTAAGCATCGTAAGTTGCCGCACTAAACCGAGGCGCTGATGTTGCCACAGCCGGCAAAACGCCGTTTGGTACCCAAACATGTTCACCAACCACAAGACTACCGCTTTCAGCGTCATTAACGGTAACAAACAAATTTTTCTGGGCTTGGAATCTGCTTGATACAGCGTCAATGGTATCACCGCTCTTTACTTGATAAACAATTCCATCCGCCGGTGGTATCAACAGTTCTTTGTTTACGTCTACTTTGTCGCCGCTGAGGCCGTTACTCCAGCGGACACTCTCCGGCTTTAAGCCGTATTTGGCAGCAATTGAACTCAACGTTTCGCCGGGCTGGACTTTGTAGCGGGCGATGTCACGTTTGGATTTTTGCGATGTCGCCACAACTTGAGGTTTCGCCACAATACTGGCATCACTCGGCACGATTGCCAACTGAGCATTTTCAGAATCTGCCTGATTACGAACTGCAGTTGCCTCACTGAGACGCGTGACAAGCGCCACTTGTGCTGCGATTTCTGCCGAGGATAGCTGGTCGAGTGGTGTTTGAGAACTCGATGCTAACTGTGTTGCGCTATTTATTGTGCTGGTACGTACTGTCTGGCTAGCAGTGCGATTAGCAAACACAAAAATACCGACTGCGACGAGCAGAACGGCATTACCAATAAGCAAACTCGATCGCACTACTTTACGCTTGGTGCGTCGGCTAAGTTTAGGAGTCTTGATTGATGGACGACTAGATCGGCTCAGTACCGGAAGTCGCTTTGGGTTAAGTTTACTAATACTATCCCCTGCCCGCTGATTGCGGACTCGCCCCGAAGAAGCTTATTTATTAATACAGACACGACCATGTCTGTGATTTCTCCGCTGACGTTTACTGCAACCGCGTAATATTTGGATGTATGAGGTGGAGGTTTACGGGTTGCCCACCAGCTAGTAGTATAGCAAAAACACTGCTGTCAGGCAATACTATACCGCATTGTCACCCCTGTTACTGCACACACAGTTTGGTGCAGTATTTTTTCGTTAAAGCCTCGTGTTCGGCCTGCGTGAAGCTAAAATGTGTCGTACCATCATCACCGGCAACAAAAAATAGATAATTGGTGTTGGCTGGTTTAGCCAAAGCTTGCAGTCCCTTGATTGTGACATTGCCGATCGGGCTGGGTGGCAAACCTACAACCACCCGGGTATTGTATGGTGAATTTAAACTATAGTCGGTTTCATTAAGGCCAGCCAGTAAGGATGCATAGCGGGATGTCGGGTCTGCACCAAGCGGTATTCCTTCACGCAACCGACGCATAAATACTTGAGCAACGACTGGTTTATCCTCAATTTTAGACACTTCTTGGTCAATTATTGAAGTAACGGTAAGTGCTTGATAAACATTGAGGCCTTGCGCAGAAAAAGCCGCTACCAAGTCAGGCGTTAGATACCGCTGCAACTCGTCAAGTGAGGCACGAATAATAGTGCTCGGTACTGTTGTGACAAGTCGTTCATACGAATCGGGGTATAGATAGCCTTCCAGGCTAGCACCAGCCGGCAAAGACTGAAGTGCAGGGTGATCACGGTACTGGTCGGCAACAAAGGCCGCATCTACTGCAGCCTGATCATAGCCCGATTCCAAAAAAGCGGCCTTGATTTGATCAAGTCGCTTCCCTGGCAATATAGTCAGCAACCCTCTGGCAATTTCCCCACCAGTAAGTTTGGTAACAATTTTTTTTGTTCCCATATCGGGACTGAGAATATACGTGCCAGCTTGTAGCTTGTCACGAACGTTTTGCTCACGAACGTAAAACTCAAATGCTGAGGCGCTTTTTATCAATCCGGCTGATTCTAAATTACGCGCTATTTGACTGGCGGTTGCACCTGGTTCAACGCTAAAGTATTGAGTTTTTGTACTGTTTGACACTGGCGCCAAATTACGTAAATAGGCGTTGTTTATATATAGCAGCCCGCCTCCAACCACCAGCAGCAAGAATAGTGCAATAGAGCAAATAACAATAATCGTACGCTTTTTCATGACTGTCCTTCGATTTTCCAACGCAAGTGTTCCGGAGTCATTAGAAAATCCTGTAGTAGTATACAGGCCGACAGCGAATCAATACTGGCAGCCGGGGTATTCGACGACGTCTTCGCCATATTCTCCGCTTCAAGCGAAGTCGCCGTTTCGTCCTGCCAATAAAATGGTAGCTTGATATGTTTCGCGAGTTCCGCCGTCCATTCTTTCACCCACTCGGTTTGCTCGGTCTCCTGGGCCTGCATCCCACGTGGCAAACCGATCACCAAAGCCTGCGCACCGTGCTCCTTAATAACGTCAGGGAGCAACTTCAAAACATTTTTCGTTTCGATAGTTTGTAGCGGTTCAGGAATTTTGGCGATCAGATTAACTCGCGCCAGGCCGGTTCGTTTCTTGCCGACATCAAGCGCAATTACTTCGCTAAACTGCACGGTCACTAATTACCGGTGTTAACATTGACGGTTATCTTGTCGGTTTTCTTTGGAGTATTTGACACCCAGAATGGACTAAATTTTACATCTACTTGCTTTATGCCGGGGCGGTTATTCAGCAAACCTTTTACCTCACCGCTTTTCATACCTACAACTTCTCGTTTAAGACTTTCCGTGTCAATAATCGGGCGGGCGATTGTCGACTTGTCGACCGTCAGCGTGGCATCAGTTGGCGACTTACGGTCACTGAGACGAAGAGTCGCTTTTTCCAGCACATCACCGGGGCTTAGTTCTTGAGTTTTAGTGTTAATTTCTTTCTTGAGTGCATTGGTCAGCAACTTCGTCAGATCATCTTTAGCGACCGTCATCACGCTATAGGTAACCTCTTGTGTGACGGTAATTTCGGTGGCTTCTTGCCCAACACCTGGGGTAATAATTACCTTGGGGTCACTATTTGTGCCTGTTTCTCGCAACACAACACTCCCCGTGCTTTCCAGTTGCTTATAGAAGTCTTCAGCACTATTGGCGGTTTTGGTAGCAATCTTTTGCTTGGCACCATCGACATCTTGATCGGTTGCAACCCGGATTACCTTGCTAACACCGCCGGACATTTGCCCACCACTTGCTCGCACATCGCCAGCTGCACCAGCGACTTGATAACCACTAACCGGCGCAACATTAAATTTGTCACCGGGAGTTTGTGCAATAACGTCTACTGTTTCGACATGATCACCATTATTCTGACAGACACCTCCAGACGTAAATTCCCCCTCGTCCAAATTAACTGTCTCGGTTGTTAAAAACGTCAGTCCATCTTTGCTTATACCGGTGCCAGCTGGAATAGCAACGCCGTTATCAGTACAGTTGGTAATAGTAACAACTCCACTTGCTTTGGTACCAACATCCTTTTGCCCGGTGGCAGCCGCTTTTTCACTGGTGGCTTGTTTTAAGTCTTTCACAGCAGCTGGTAGAATATTTTTTGCTTCGTCAACTTCTTTGGCTTGTCCAGATGTTGTAGCAGTTAAAGTCGCATTAACTGGTATTGTTTCGGTTGTAAGAGTGACGGTGGCTTTCGGCAAGATAAAAATTGCAAATATTAAAAATACAATCAGACCGATTAGGGCCAACGCTCCAATAAGCAGCCACAGACGAAACTTATCAAAATTAGGAACAAGCAGTTTTTTGTCTTTTTTAGACTTCGCTCCGGCAACTTTTGATTTTTTAGCTTTGTCGGCAATTGGCGGTTCTACGTCATCCAGCTCCACTGTTTCAGTATCATCTGATGCAGCGGCTAACGCCCCCACAGCAGCAGCCTTGTCAACCGGCGTATCGTCAGTTTCACCTTGTTCTACCACAGGATCAGATTCGTTGATGGCACTACTACCATCAACAGGAGATGGCGGTATCGACGGTTTGCTAGTCAAGTTACGGGCAATATGTACCCCCGCCACTCCGGCAAGTGGCAAGAGGCTCGCCTCGCTCGTTATTAATACCAGCCGTTTGCTGGCATCATCGGCTGCTTTTTTAAGTAGACGCATATTTACCACGCTTTGCAGCACAGTCATTCTTTTCGGCAGCACCAACGCCACAATCTTTTGTTCGCTACTTTGAACCTTGTCAATAAGCGATGTTATTTCGTCTTCTGGGTCAACATAGATGGTGTCTTTGGATGGATTCATGATAATTACTTCCGGGCTAAACCTTAAGTATGTTATTTAGTCTATCGCGAATAGATGGTGCATCGCCAGCCGAACTTCCTAGAGTATCGATTCCCACGCGCATCAAACCAAGCGCGGTGATGTAGGTATGGTCAGATACGCCGCCGGTAGAATCAGTGATGCCTACCACTTCATCTGGGTGAATGTGTTGTACTATCGGTTTTTTGGTGAATGCACTGTGGCGATACCAATCAGATTGCGATAACTGGTCAACAAGCATTTGCAGGCTGCTACCGCCGCCGCACAGTAGAATTCGGTTGGGCAGATGATCAAGCCGACTAAATTCACTCAGCGCCAGTTCGATACCGTTTAACCAAACCGAGATTGTTTTGCTGGTAGCATTTTGAATGGCAGGCAGCATTTCGGCTGCAACCCGGCTCGTGCCGAGGCTTAGTTTTTGGGCTTCAGCATCTGAAAATTCTATGTCCAGTTCGCGGGCAATAGCTTTTGTAAACGCCCGGCCGCCAATACCAAACATCTTTGTACCTTCGACTCCGCCTTCATTGACAATTGCTATGTCAGTCGTACCCCCACCAACATCCACCAAAATGGCACTCATGGTGGCACTGGCATCATCACCAATAACTGATCGAGCAACGGCAAACGGCTCGGCGGCAACAGCCAACAGATCGAGGTCTAATTCTTTCGCCACACGCTCTAGCGCACCAATGTGTATCATCGGTGCAAAGGCGGTATACAGCTCAACACGAACTTCGCGGCCTTTGAACCCGACCGGATTGGTAACAGGATATCCGTCGATTTCAATCCGCACTAAGGCGCTGTTTACCAGGCGAACTTCAACATCCTTACCGCCCAGTTCCCAGGCCAGTTCTTGCCGAGCTTTCTTTTCGGCGCGCTCTTGTACCATGGCGATGATTCGTTCCATTTCAACAACATCAAGTTCTTTGTTAGCTTCTTTGCGTCGAAATATTACCGCTGTAGTTGTCCCTTTGACTAGCTCACCTGCGATACCAACGACCGTAGTTCTGACACTTACACCAGCTTGCTGCTCAGCGGTACTTAAGGCTTTGTCACAATTCTGTACAACACCAGCAATATCGGCCACTGCGCCGGCCTGCATGTCACTTAGTTCCTGATGAGCACGGCCAATACCAACGATTTCTGCACCCTCTGGAGTGACACGACCAATGAGCGCCTTTACATATTCTGTACCAATATCTAGCGCCACGATGTAATTATCCAGCGGAGCGCCTTTTTTGCCCTCGCTTCTGGTAATTTTATCAAGCGGCAATTTGTCTTTTAAGGACCGCATTGAATTAAGCATAATCAGATTAGATTATACCACAGAGATGAACTGATTTAGATGGCGTCTATGATGTTGCAGCTAGTTCAATACGGCTTTTATGCGACGTACGCCAGCCGATGAAGCTTC
Source organism: Candidatus Saccharimonadota bacterium (assembly GCA_022841445.1). Lineage (GTDB taxonomy): Bacteria > Patescibacteriota > Saccharimonadia > Saccharimonadales > UBA10212 > JALHRM01. The sequence continues at coordinate 8,192 of JALHRM010000005.1, read as the reverse complement.
TTCTTTGGTGATTTTGAACGATCTGCCGCTACTGGCTAGCATTCCAGTGTTAGTAACATGCGGTCCGCCGCAGAATTCAATTGAAAAAGCGTCCTCAAATTTGGGGTCTTCGGCGGTTGCATCTTTCGGTCCTACGGAGTACACCGACACCATGTCAGGATATTGGGCGTTAAATTCATGTTCGGCGTTTAGTTGCTCGGCTTGCTCGCGCGGTATAACGCTACGGATTACCGGGTAGTCCTCGCTTATTTTTTGGTTAACAATTTTTTCGATTTCTTCGCGCTGCTGCTCAGTCACCTTTTCGGGGTGTGAAAAGTCAATTCGAAGCCGCTCAGCCGTAATGTTTGAGCCTCGTTGATGCACATGATCACCAAGAACTTGCTGGAGCGCCTTGAGCAGTAGATGATGTGCTGTATGTAATCTAGTAGTTTCCTCTGAATGATCAGCTAAGCCACCCTTAAACACGCCCTTGCCAGCTGTTTGACTGCGCTGGCGCTGCTCGGTCATTAACTTATCGAAGTCCTCTTTCCAGTTATTTTCGACTTGTATATTCTGCTTTTCTGCTTCTTCGAGAGTAAGTTCAACAGGAAAGCCATATGTGTCATAAAGTAAAAATACTAGCTCTCCGGTAACTTCTTGAAGAGCTATTTGTGCAGTTAATTCACCAGGCTTTCGTTTAATATTACCCTTAACCGAAATAAGTTTTTCAAATTCACGCAAACCTCGCTGCAATGTCTGACGGAATAGTTTTTCTTCACGTATCAGTGCCTCCACTGTAGCTTGCTGGTTATTGGCAATCTCAGGGTAATCATCTTTATACATATCAATAATAATCGGTGAAACTTGGGCTAATAAATCCTGCTCGATGCCCAGGTCAAAAGCATAACGTATAGCGCGGCGCAGTAAACGCCGGACTACATACCCTTGTTCGTTATTACTCGGCAAAACTCCATCAGTTACCAAAAAAACGGCTGCGCGAACATGGTCGGCGATTACTCGCATGGCGGGTTTATGGTCGTCATACTTTTTGCCAGTAAGGCCTTCAAGTCCTTCAATAATAGGCCAGAGCAGGCTGATTTTAAACATGTCTGGGCTGTTGATGGCTGCTGCGGCAATGCGCTCTAAGCCGCCACCAAAATCAATGTTTGGTTTAGGTAACGCTTCAAAACCCTTTGACGTTTTTTTGTAGGCCATAAACACACTGTTGCCGATTTCCATGTAGTGACCACAGTCGCAGTTCGGGTGGCAGTGCTCACCCCATTTCGGATCATGCGTGACATCATCAAACTCGTAAAACACTTCACTATCCGGGCCGCCTGGTTCACCATCTGGCATATTAGATGGCACTCCGGCACGACTCCACCAGTTCTTCTTGGCGTCGTAATAAAAAATTCGCTCACCTGGTTTAACACCTCGTTTGTAGCCGTCTTCTTCGCTGCCAATCTCAACATCTAGCGCGTCGATGTTTTTTGCAGCGAATAGTTCTTTCCATATTGCACCAGCATCGGTGTCTTTCTGAACACCTGCATCATCATCGCCTATAAAGCATGTTACATACAGTTTATTCGGGTCTAGACCGACTTTGTTAGTCAAGAATTCAAAAAACCAGGTGAGTTGTTCACGTTTAAAATAATCGCCCAAGCTCCAGTTACCAAGCATTTCAAAAAAGGTTGTGTGGCGGTTATTACCGACTTCATCCATGTCTTCTGCACGCAAGCAAGTTTGACTGTCGACTATTCGTTGGCCTTCGGGGTGAACATCCCCAAGCAAATATGGAACCATTGGCTGCATACCGCTCCCAGTAAACAAGGTGGTTGGATCATTCTGGGGCACCAGCAGCGCCCGTGGAATCTCTACATGTCCCTGCTTTTTGAAAAAACTTAGATAGGCTTTCCGTATTTCCTGTGCATTCATCGACATTATTTTACCCTGATAACACCTTAAAACAAAGCACTAACCAGCAATTACGCCACCGCCTAGTACTACATTGCCTTGGTACAGCACCGCCGACTGGCCCGGTGTAAGTGCCCGGATGTCTGATTCAAGCTCGATCAACCAGTCACTTTCTACTTGTTTCAGGTCTGTCACCTCTATCATTTCGGCGCGGTGCCGAGTCCTGACTTTTATTTTTTTAACTGATTTAGGCCGACCATTAATCCAGTGCATGTCGGTGAGGCTAATTGAACGCCGCCATAGCCGGTCATCTTGTAAATCTGTCGTAACGTATACCTCGTTTTTGGTCATATTTTTTCCGGTGACATAGAATGGCAGCCCACCGCCCACACTTAAACCGTGACGTTGGCCAATGGTATAGAAAATCGCTCCGTCATGCTCGCCGACCCTCACACCATTCTGATCAAAAATACTCCCCGGTACTGATTCAACATATTGTGATAAAAAATCAGCAATGCCAACCTTGCCAACAAAACAAATTCCCATACTCTCTTTTTTCGCAGCAGTGACTAAGTTATGTTTTTCAGCCAGCTTTCGAACTTCAGGTTTTGTTAGCTCTCCAAGTGGGAATATTGTTTTCTGTAACGCCTCATGACTCACCCGATACAAAAAATAGGTTTGGTCTTTATTGACGTCTTTGGCGGTCATCAAAACACCTTTATTGACCCTTGCGTAGTGACCAGTAGCAACAAAATCCGCTCCATGATCTAGTGCGGTTTCGAGAAATAGCTTAAACTTTATTTCCTGATTGCACATGATGTCTGGATTCGGCGTACGGCCGGCTTTATAGCCGTCGATCATGTACTGGACTACACGTTCAAAGTATTCTTTTTCAAAGTCGAACATCAAAAAATCAATTCCTAGCTGCACTGCGATCCGCTTGGCGTCCTGGTAGTCTTGCTTCCAGGGACACGGCATCCCAGGCAAATCCTTACTCCAGTTTTTCATATAAACACCTACGACAGTGTAGCCTTGCTCTTTTAATAACATAGCCGCTACAGAGCTATCCACTCCACCGCTTAAACCTACATATACTGTCTTCCTCATAGATGAATAAGTTTACTACTTTTGTCTGGTCAAAAGTAGTCAAAATCCACCGGGCAGCTCATTTTCTTGATGAGACAACTTGTCAAGACAAGCAACAGGCTGCGGAACTCGCTTTTGTTTGTTATTTCTTTAAGGAACAAAAGCTTCGAAAAGTCCTCGCCTACATTGTTGTTTGCTTGACGCAAACCTCTCAGGAAATAAGCTTTATGCCCGGACCCATTCGCTGCGGTTCTGACGCTAGCAGGCGAGCATAGTACAAGAAAGTATTGAGCATCGCACCGATACGTGTATCTAAAATACGGCGAGGGAGAAGCGCATAGACTGACACAGTAATATGCCGCAAGTCTAAAACAGTATTTGCGGCTTTGCTACAAAACAGGCTTTAGGCAATGCAAGCATCAGAACGGGCGTTCACCTTGGATGATTTTTTTGCGGATTGTATGCATTAGGTGACGATGCCCTAGCCAAAAAGCCACAAAAGTGAACGGCACAAGTAGCAGTACCGGCCACCACAAAACTATCGTGTTTGTCGCACTTGTATTGAGAGCTCCTGCACCATTACCAGCTGCGTTTCCTCCTGTGCCGCCGTTGCCGCCCTGCCCTGTGCCGGTTTGCTGGGCTATTGTTCCGTTACCAACTCCCACAAGTTGCAAGAACGCCGTTACTCCGTTTTTATCAGTCACCTTCACGACAATGTTGTACACGCCGGCTTGGTCATAGACATGCTGTGCGATAAATTCTCCTGGGAATGGTCGACTAAGTAAATCAGGCGCTTTTTTATCACCCCAGTCAATACTAACGGCGTATGGGCCTGTACCACCGCTAATAATAATTGGCCAGGTGAGTGGTGTGCCTGGTGCAGCCCCTCGTTTGGCAAATGGCGAGGTAAGGCTTACTCGAGTACTGATGTCTGGCGTCGTGTCCGCAAAATTAACAACCACCGTATTAGAATCAGGTCCTGCTTGATCAAGTTCATCAAAAACTCGCGCGATCAGCTCGTTTCGACCATCAAAAAGGTCAATAGAAATACTGTAATTACCATTACTGCACTGCACTGCACCAGAAAATATATTATTCTTAAATATCTTGACCAGCAGACCATTTGGACATGAACCAGAAACGGTGATGGGCAGCTGACTAAAGCTTTGGTTATTGGCGGGAGCATTAATAGAAGCACCCTGCTTGGGAGGTGGTGAACTTATGGTACCCGTTAAACCCACCGCTCCTGAATCAGACGCCGCCTGAACTACCCCCAATGACGATACCACGACAATCACGGCAAGAAACATTCCAGCTGCTAGAACTAAATTTCTATATATATTTTTGATACTGACTTGCATAAAACAAACACGTGCTACCCTATAGATTGTTTCTATTAACTCCTATAGCGTAGCACGTTTACTACTTATGGTTAATGGCGATTATTAAGCTTTTTTTGATTTTGAAGAGTTTCTTTTGAACAGCCACCAAGCAACTGCCGCCACAGCTAGCACAATAGCAGCCAGTACGGCTATAAACCAAGCAGGAAGATACCAGAAACTGGCTTTAGCAACAATGATTTCTCCACCTCTACCGTGAGACACGTTAGCAGTAATATTGTAACGCCCAGGCATACTGATGCCTTTTATGTTGTCTGTAAATACTCGACTGCTGTTTGGGAGTATGTTACCCCTCGGTTGCAAATTATTAAGCTCGTAGCTGAGTACCTGCTTGCCAAACATATTGTTCATAGTCACTGTACCAAACGGTTTTGCGAAACTGTTACCAAGATTCTTTACGGTTATCCCTATCTTGTCTGGGGCTGTGCTAAACATTGAGGATGTTTTGTCACCGTCCTTGGTAGTCTGGTAGGCCTTAACTGATGTAACGGCCACTTTTTCGGTTATGTCGCCCGGCACCTCGATTAATACAAGTGAGGAGACGTTAGCAGTCAAACCAACTTCACCAGGTTGCGGGGCAGCACCATCAGCGGGGGTTGCCTTAAATGTCATTGCTCCGTAATATGCTCCAGGTGCTGCACCTTCCGGAACTATTAAGTCATAGCTCAAGTCTTTTCTTTCACCCGGCTTCAATAGTACCTCGCCAAGAGAACCAGCAAGAAATTTAGTGATAGTTGCCGCATTCCGTTTATCTGGATTCTGATAAAGTTTCGGGCCACCAGTGATGTTATCCGCTTCAAAATCGTTAACAAATGGCTGTGCAAGTATGCTGCCGCTCGTTACGTTTCTAATAGTAATCTCAAGTTTTTGAGATGTCCCCGGTGCTATATTGAATTCACTCCTGGTTGGTGAGATGCTAAGACCACTCCCGCCACCGTTATCTTCTTGAGCTATTACAGGCATTGCGATAGCGACAGCCGCGAAAAGTACAGACATTACAATAGTGATAAAACGCTTCCCAAAACTCATAGAATTCTCCACTTATTTTCGATTAACACTAGCATAATACACTTCAGTGTCATCTACAAGGTTGTAGTACAAAAATACGACAGTTATGCCACTAGAATGCAGCTACTGCAGTGTAGCTAAACGTTGAGGAATAAAAGCCGGCTGGTTGGGACGAAGATATATTCACAAGATACGTTACTGTTAATCGCCGGAAGTCTGTTGATAAATTGGATGCTGCGACAGCTTCGCCCTCTACATATCGGAAGCTATTCTGAGTACTATATGGAGCACTTGGTGCGGTCGTACCAAGCCCTACTGGCTCTGCGCCTCCAGTAGGCAAATTATTGGATCTCAAATTTATTCCAAACTGACTCGTCCCAGGATTGCTACCAGCGTTGGCTAGCAGTGGTGGGATTACCGTGTTACCAGAAGTCATTGTTGAGCCAGTAACGTATATAGCATAGCCAGTGGGGTCATTCGTGGCTCCGCTAAACTGAGTGGTAGCTACTTTTGCGACGGCCGTAGATAATTCACCAAGATCTATGAGATTTCCTGCGGTCGACTGGCAATTTATGTCTACAACCACCCCAACACAAAAAGTGAGATATGGTGGTACGAACGCATCCACCAAAAATGCGCCAGTAGTAGCAAAAGCCACAGCTCCACTATCATTACGCGCACCTGTGCCATCGGTACTCGTAAAGGTGGCGATGCGTACGTATACAGTTTGTCCCACGGTAGACGGATTAACTACGCCACTGATACTGTAGCTTGAAGCAGCGGCAAGACCTGGGTTAGCAATCCTAGTTAACACAAGTCTATTAGATGTTGAATTGACAATATCGATGGAAAACCCAACGTTACCTGTCTGAGACGCTAAGCTACTTGCCGACAAATTAAGACCAGCAGGGGCAGTACACGCCATTCCTACAAATGGCGAATTTGTGCAATATTCAAACTCCATTGACCCCACAACAGCAGTGGTCGGGTATGTAAGTCCAAAGTTGTGTGTTGTCGTTGCACCGGCAATTCCACTCGCTACTGAAATGTATCGATTCACAAAGTCAGCCGCTACTACATCACGAGGTAAAAGTGAAAAGACAAGCACTGCCCCGATGAGCAGTGCTTGTATAAGATGATACGCGGTCCTCGCATGGCCTTCGTACACCTTAGAATTCTCCTACTTTAGAACGTTGCCGTTGCAATGAAGTCAGATTGTACAGTGTAGCTACCGGTTGGGGTGGTAGCAGCGGCTGTAGCAGCAAACTTCAGGATCATAGCTTCGTCGTCTACAACCTTGACGGCCGAACCGGCAGAGCTAGCAATACGATCAGCAGCCGCAGAGTCATCCCAGGCATAGCCACCGTTAGTAGCACCAGATACTTGGTCGGTGTCAGTGACATAAGTGTTAGCACCATTACCATCGTAAGCTGCATCACGGACAAGGTTGTAAGTACCAGCGGCAAATGTGCAGGTGTAGGCAGTCGTACTTCCACAGTTGATGCCAGCAATGGTCATACCAAATTCTTCAGTGCCGTTTGTTAGTGTACTTTGGGTGGATGAGGCATTAAAACATTGGTCAGTGGTGGAAACACCGGAACAGGTGGAGCCGGTTACTTTTAGGGTGCCAGAGGAGGTGTTCAATATTGACTTATAATCAACTACCACTCCATTCACGGCATTCGTCCGCACCATAGCAATACCGTTTTCGTTGTCACCGCCGTTGGTGGCAGTAACTGGCGAGACATTACTAAATCCGGATTCTACGTTACCGATGTCCACGTTGGTACCGGTAATGTTAGCGCAAGCAGCGCCAGGTGTAGTGGTAGCATCGTTTACGGTAGTAGCTCCAACACAGAAGTCGAGACGTTCCTGAACCCTGGCGTTGACGGTCAGAGTTTGAGATGTACTTTGGGCAAAGACACCTTCCCATACCAAGGTCGTACCGGTATCACTGTAGAAACGTACTCGAGTGTAGTACGAGGTATTAGCAGATGAGTCGTTAGTGAAGTCAGTAGAACCGAATGAAATAGTTGCTTCATCTAAGTTAGCTCCGGCATCAACCGTGGTCTTGTCGACACGAATCTGGTTGTTCGTACCACCACCATCACCGTTTTGTCGGTCACTGGCGGTTGTGGTGTTTGTAGTAAAGCCAGTTAATGTCACCGTTGGAGTAGCGCTGTTGATGGTCGGTATATTGGCGGGTGCAGTACAGACACCAAGCGGCGTATCACAGAATTCAATTTCAATATGGTCAATGTTGGCCGTATCAGCAGTTGTATCAAAAACCCACGTTAAGTCAGTGTTTTGACTCGGTCGAGCACTAGTTGATTGTAGCTCACGCTCGGCAAGCGTGGGAGCGGCGTAGGCAGAGCCTGACAATAATATTGGGATTGCTAAAGCAAATACAAGTAAGGCTGTTTGCAGCCATAGTGTCATGTCGCGAAAGTGCGAGATCGTTCGATGTGACATCTTAGATTTTCCTATTTTTAATGTTTAATTTTATATAGACAATCACTTTATACCACAAGCAACAAAGTAAGCACAAGTATTTTATGCACAGTTATCCACAGATTAGGTCATTTATGCGCTATGACAGAAATATACCCCGCCTACTATGTGGCGAGGTATACTCTATACTACTCTAGATTTTACTACTCTACTCTTACGAATGAATAGGTCTGGTAATTCTCCTACTTTAGAACGTTGCCGTTGCAATGAAGTCAGATTGTACAGTGTAGCTACCGGTTGGGGTGGTAGCAGCGGCTGTAGCAGCAAACTTCAGGATCATAGCTTCGTCGTCTA
>JALHRM010000004.1 GCA_022841445.1 Candidatus Saccharimonadota bacterium | reverse complement strand
ATACCAGTAAATACCCAGGCACGGGTATGTTTGATTATTGTATAATTTATGATTTAATACTCTAATGTCTCGAGATGTGTCTGGAGAAATACTGACAATAGATCGTCCGGATTTATTTCGCGTTACTGATCCCGCTGCCTTTGAAGAGGCTGCACAGCGTCATATTGGACCAAATGAGTACGCCCGAAGATGTCTAATGACTGGCCAGCTGCTATGCCAAGTTATCAAATCTGCCCGAGAGTGTGTGAAGTCCGATAGGGATATAGAAGTAATGGGTAGCGATTTTTATGCACTCGCTGCCGACTTCCCTGAAGTTCCTCGCGCGGAAGCAGGGTCATTTATAAATGCTTATCTAACGAGAATGCGGCGATTGTCAGACTACTATCGCCAACACGATACAGACGCAGAATTGTACGCTGATGTATTAAATCGACAACCCGAAAACCAAATAGCAGTGAGTTGTCTGACATCAGGCCTAGTGATCTGGTGCTCGGGAGATGATTACGCTAGTTTTTTTACTAAAAAAGATGGAGAAGTCACCGCTCAAGTACGCGAAGAAGCTCGGACGACTGCTGGAGTAGCCACAGCGCGAAAGGGTGGTATACCAGTCTGCGCTGTCCGTCTTAATAAACGATACGATGAACTGATAGTGCTCGAAAGTACATCGGCAGATCAACCTGATATACAGCCAATTCCTCTAGGTAGTATTGCGGAAATACAAATAACATTTGGTGATGATCAAAATATGCAAACAAAAATTAAGATTAGTGATGATCATACACCTGTTGGTAAGCATCGTAGTATTACTGCCACGGATCTTTGGGAGGGTGCAGATCCGCCGCATCTATATTTGGCACATCCAGATGCGGCTGTCGTGATCAACAGGGGTGCTGCGCAGCTGATTATTAATGGTGATGATCTTCAGGTTGGTTGGGTTAATAATTCAACGCCTACTGAAGTTACTATATCAACAATAAATGATGCAAATTGCGACCCAGTAAATGCAGCTGCTAACGTGCGTACTGACTCGGTAGCCCGCCATGAGATAACTCATCTTCTCACCCAGCTTCGTGAAGCTGAAAGGATCAGGCTCGGTTTTAGAATGGAGAAAAGGGAACCATCTGGACGTCAATCGTATAGCAATCACTTAGCTCGATTCTTGATACAAGACGTACTTGATCCGCATATTCGAACTGAGTTTTTATCTAGTCTGTATCACTCGTCAGTGGGGGTTGATCCTCGTGATATTTATCATATGTTGGCTGAAGAAGTAGAAACTTGTGGTTTACATTACGATTATGTGAGCAAACATAAGGACGATTTATTGAGCTTAATTGATGATTACTCGGGAGCTTTCCCTAATGTCGCTGCGTTCAAGTATCGTGTTCTTGCTGCTGTTACCACTATGTACCGCCAAGAACTGGCGAGAGTTGCGAAGGCTGTATATGCTTTTACTCAGGAATTTCCGCAATTTGACGTCGAAGAACACACCGACAACCTAGTGGGGCTATTGGCACCACATCCATTTCACGCCTTGCCAACTGTTTTGAGAACTGTGAGCAGGTACCTGCGCGCAGAACAATCTGTCTAAAAAATTTTGAAATCTTGAAGTTCATCAGGTAAGAAACCACTCAGTTCATCATCGTTAACATACTTTTTGTAACCCTTACCATAACCTAAATTCTTCATTAAATCAGTTGGCGCGTTACGAAGATGCAGTGGCACTTCGGCATTGGGGTGATCGGCTGCCGCCTGGCTACTTGCCGCCAAAGCATCGGCGACAAGTCGTGATTTTTTGCTGCCGCTAAGCACGATAGCGCAGTGGTACAGAGCGTATTGGCACTCCGGCAAACCAAGCCGTTCCACGGCTGCAAAAGTACTAACTGCCAAATTGAGTGCCGCGCTGCCTGCGACACCTATATCTTCGCTTGCAAATATAATCATCCGTCTCGCGATGAATTTGGGATCTTCGCCGCCTTGAAGCATTCGTGCTAAGTAATAACAACTGGCGTGTAGGTTTCCGCCGCGCATAGATTTGATAAAGGCACTGATGACGTTGTAGTGGTGTTCACCATTTTTATCAAAAGCGGGAGTTTTTCTTTGCACGGCCTTTTGGATAGTTTCCTTTGTAATTTGCTCATCAGATATCGCCACCGCCAACTCCAAAATATTAAGTGCCGCGCGGCCATCTCCTCCGCTAAGATCGGCGATTAATTGATATACAGGATTCTTTATTCTGCGAGTTATTTTTAGGTGCTTCGATGCCCGACGCAGCAGCGTCATAATGTCCTTCTTTTCAATAGCTTGCAGCGTAACGACACGGCTCCGAGACAGTAGCGGACTTATAATTTCAAAACTAGGATTTTCGGTCGTGGCGCCGATTAGTGTAATTAGCCCGCTTTCTACGTGGGGCAAGAAGGCGTCTTGTTGTGATTTGTTAAAGCGGTGAATTTCGTCAACGAAAAGCACGGTTTTTATGGCCAGCCGTCGATTTTGTTCGGCTTGTTTTATGACGGCTCTAACATCCGACACCCCCGCAGAAACAGCACTTAACTCAATAAAATCAGCCTCTAGTTCGTTAGCAATTATTCTGGCAAGGGTCGTTTTGCCACTACCTGGCGGTCCCCAAAATATAAGATTGGCGGGCTGCTTTCTGGCGACCAGCTGATGCAGTAACTGTCCATCTTGTAGGATATGCTTTTGCCCGAGTACGTCGGCCAGACGTTTAGGGCGAAGTTGTTCCGATAATGGGATAGTAGGAGCCTCCATGTTCTTTCAGTATACGAGCTCAAGTTGAAAACAGGGAAGATCAATCGTATTATAAGAAAATAAAAAGCGTAAGTAACATGAAGGACATAACAAAATGAGAACAACGAATCAGAACGGATTTTCGGTCGTAGAAGGGCTGCTCATTATTGTCATAGTCGCCCTACTGGCTGGACTTGGGTTCTACGTCATGCATCAGAATAGTGGCGGAAGTAGCTCTGCGAGCGATCAAAATTCGACTGGCAATTCAAGCTTATCCAGCCAGGATGTCGGTACAATCGAGGGTGTAGAAGCAGTCGCTACTGCGGCTGCAGCTGATGATGAATCTATCACCGCAGAACTAGAAAAAGACAGTTATAACGATGCTTTGGCAGAGGTAGGAGCTATGGAGTCAATGGGGGATGCAGTCAATGAAAGTAATTTATAGACCATTTGTTTTTATATTCATGGGTTTAGCGTTTGTTTCTTTGGTAGTACCCAGTGCTGCTTTTGCTCAAGGCGAGCAGCTGCGCAATAACCCCCAAAAACCTGTTACTGACAAATCGTCGAAACAAGTGACTGCTCAAAATTCACAAGCTGCTTGTGCTAATATAACTGGCTTATCAACCAGGCTAAGTGGTCAAGTCGACGAAAAGCGGACAAAGATTGATCAAAGCGCTACGACCCGTAATGAAAAGCGTGTTGAGAGGCAGGAGCAACAGAACCAGAAACTCACCGACAAAAGGGGTGAATGGGACAAAAAGCGTCAAGATAACTTTGCTAAATTGCGCGAAAAGGCAAGTACTGACGAGCAAAAGGCCGCCGTTGAAGCGTATGTTGAGGCTGTGTCAGCTGCTATCGAACTTCGCCGAACCAGTATTGATACCGCCAACCAAGTATTCAAAGATGCAACTACCGCCTCGATTAGCGAATTTAAAGCAAACCGCCAGGCGGATGCAATGGTTTTAAGGAGCGCCATACAGGCTGCGGTTGAAAAAGCTATAGCAAATTGTCCGACTCAGGGGAAGCAGGCAATCGAAACCATGAAAAGCGAGATAAAAACTGCCCGTGAAATATATAAAAACAACAAAGGGGCAAATACGTTAAAAGGGGTTATCCAATCAGCCCAGGAAGTACGCAAGACATCACTCAAAGAAGCAACAACTACATTTAAAGAAATGATGGCTGCCGCCCGTGAAGATTTGAAATTGGTGCTGCCCATAGCGGAGTAGACGCTTCGGTATAGTTGCAGAAAAAGAGCAGCACCCCTTTACGTGAAGCATTAATTGCAACTAATTTGCAAGATTGTTCATGAAACACTAAGCTTGTTGCATTATGGCAACCTATTTTGATGTACTGATATTTTCCCTTATCGGCGGTGTAATTTCACTTATCGGTGGCATATTGCTTATTAGCCGCAAACCATTGGCGGCGGTGCTGCTTAAGATCGCCACACCATTTGCAGCTGGAGCTTTGCTCGCTGCAGTGTTCCTTGACTTGTTACCAGAAGGCATAGAAGCGAGTAGTCCGCAGACCGTTCTTACGTTTGCCCTCATCGGCATTATCGGCTTTTTTTTCATGGAGCGTTTTTTGAGCTGGTTTCATCACCATCATGAGCATGACAAAAAAATAGTAAGTGGTCGCCAGAATGGCTTAATTATTGTTGGTGATACACTGCACAATGCGCTTGATGGAGTAGCGATAGCAACGGCGTTCTTAATCAATGTTCCCACCGGTATCGTTACGACAATCGCTATCGCAGCTCACGAAATCCCCCAGGAAATAGGTGATTTCGGATTACTGCTGAGTAGGGGTATGCGTCGCCTCCACGTTTTGCTGGTTAACATCGGCAGTGCGTTAGCAACAACAGTTGCCGCGCTTATCACATTTGCTATAGGTTCCGATGAGCGTCTACCGATTGGTGCGCTGCTTGGAATTAGCGCTGGGTTTTTACTGTACATTGCACTTAGTGATGTCATCCCGACTATCCATGAACATCTAGATATGAAACGCCGGCTTGTCGACGGATCAGCGCTATTGCTCATACTCGGGGTTGGCGTCGTGGCCTTCGCCGTACAGTTGTCACACAACTATCTTCCTGAATCGTATTCTCATAATGAATCGGCCGAGCACGAACCCGCAGAAGGCGAGTCCCACGAGTAGGTTCTGAAAATGAGTTCCTGGTTCATTCGCGTATAATTAGAGCATATGGCAACGCTATTGGTTATTTTGGGCGCATTGAACGCACTCATGCTGGTATTTTTAGTGGCCAGAAAAACTTCTAGTGATAGCGACAAAACAGTTCGCGACGAATTCGGCAAAAGCCGCCAGGAAAACGCGCAGGCCCAAAAAGATCTGCGTCAAGAACTAAACAGCGGCATCACTCAGTCGCGCGACAGCCTAGAAAAGCGACTTGAAGATTTGCGTGACAAGAATGACCAAAAGCTAGAACAGATCAGAAAAACTGTCGAAACGAAACTTGAGTTGCTGCAAAAAGATAATGCCGAAAAACTAGAACGCATGCGGGCGACTGTTGATGAAAAATTACAGGCTACGCTGGAAAAGCGTCTCGGCGAGAGTTTTAAGCGTGTAGATGAGCGGCTTGAGCAGGTTCATAAAGGATTGGGCGAAATGCAAGAACTGGCCAGTAACGTTAGTGATTTTAAGCGCGTATTAACCAACGTTAAAACTCGTGGTACTTGGGGCGAAGTGCAGCTTGGAGCCATTTTGGAACAAGTGTTATCACCCGAACAGTACACTACAAACGTTGCCATAAAAACCGGCAGTTCGGAAAGGGTTGAGTTTGCAATAAAAATTCCCAGCAAAGAAAGTGATGATCAATTTGTGCTGCTGCCGATTGATGCTAAGTTCCCCATTGAGGATTACCAACGTCTGGTCACCGCCCAGGAAAAGGCCGACCTCCAGTTGCTTGCAGTTGCACATAAGGACTTAGAATCAACCATTAAGCGTGAGGCGAAAAAAATTCGCGAAAAATATATTGATCCGCCCAAGACGCTTGAATTTGCTTACCTATACTTACCAACCGAAGGGATATATGCCGAAGTCATGCAAAAAGCCGAACTGATGCAGCAAATCCAAAGGGATTACCGAGTAGCAATTGTAGGCCCTAGTACGGTTACAGCCATGCTCAATGCGCTTCAAATGGGCTTTCGTAGTCTGGCGATTGCCAAGCAAACAGGAGCGGTTTGGGAGCTACTGACCGACGTTAAAAAAGAATTTGGTACTTTCGGTGGCCTGCTGGAAAAAACGCGTGACAAACTTATCGGTGTTACGAATGAGCTTGATAGAGCTTCGACCAAGTCGCGCACAATAGAGCGTAAACTTGGCAAAGTGCAAAATCTGGCCGACAAAACCGTTGAGCGAGCTGAACAGGCAGCCTTGCTGGAGTAAGTATGCTGGAAGGATCAGAAGAGAAAATTCAATGGTTGTTACAGGAATACATGCCCCAGCTGCGATTTATTACTGAGCCACATCGCAAATGTCTGGTGCTGATGAGTGGTGTACCGGGCAGTGGCAAAACCCTAACTTCGGAAAAAATTGAAAAATCGCTATTGGGTGTTCGAATTTCTAGCGACGATCAGCGTGAACTACTGCAGAATCGCTGGCCGAACCTAGAATCAGAAGAAAGAGAAGCTGTCGTTAAAGAAGTTGTCAGGCGTATTTTTGAGAGACTGCAGACTGCTAGCAACGGCTTGGTAATCGTCGATGCCTCGGTAGACAGGCAGTATGCCTTTTATGAAGATCTTGCAATAAAATATGGCTACGAGATCATGCTCATACGCTTTGATATTCCATTCGATATGCTGCGTCGACGAATTCGCGATAATCCAGACAAAGATCAACGCGCAAAAGACAACTACCTGGAAAATCTTGATTCATGGTGGAATGATTGGAAAGAATTTGGCCAAGACCGTAATTTTGATATGACGGTAAGCTCCGAAACCAAACTGAGCGACATTGTCTCAGCCGTGGTTGCTAAGTTAACCAGTATGCGAAAAAACTCTTAGCTCAGCCAGTCAAGTATGAGAGCCGCCGTCCAGCTAAAGCCGCGGGCTCCGGCAGGTGTTCCATCGAGCGGACTAAAATACTCGTACGGTCCGTGTGCAGCGACTAGTTCAAGCGACTTTTGCCGAAGCATTAATGCTTCTTTGCTATACCCATAGCGGGTTAGTCCGTCTGCAACTAACCAGTTGATATTGATCCAGGATGGCCCTTGCCAGTAACGCAGCGGATCAAAATAAGTCGAATTAAGCGGGACGCTTGGTGCTGGGTATTTGGCGGCGAAATGTTGTTTGCTGTGCAATAAATCGACCAGTTGTTTGGCTCGTTCTTTCGTAATGGCTCCGCTGTAGAGCGGCAAAAGCGTGGCAACTGTTGGTTCTAAAATCAGTTTATGCGTCACAAAATTGCGTGAGTAATACTGCCCGCTACTGGCGTCCCAGAGCTCATCCAGCGCATCATGACTTCGGGCAATGTCTTGTGTCAGCTCATCCGGCAATTTTCGCCGAATAGTTTTGGCGATATCTTGCAAATGCTGGTTAGCGCGTATGGCTATACAATTAACAGCCAGATCTTCTATAGCAAATAACGACCGAGACAGGATTCTTTCAGTATTATAAGCTTTACGTCTAAGACGGCGCAGCGCCGAAAAAAAGGCGAGGGCTTCAATGGTGCTGATACGCTGGCCTGGCGGAATATAGCGTGTGTCACGGCGCAGCAACGTCACGACTGATTCTAATTTAAGTTTTTCAAGAGCGGTGATCCAAAACGGCATACTGTGTTCACGCATGCTAACAATCCACGGTGGTGTATTGTCAAAGCCGGTTTCGTAAGGGTGTAGTGACAAAACCAGACTTTCATTGTGCGGGTCACGGTCACTGTACATCCATTGATGATAGTGAAGCAGTCCAGGGTACACGGTCTGATACCAGTTGCGACGATCGGCGAGATTCATTTTTTCACCAATTCTTACAATGGCTTCGGCCAGCATTGGCGGCTGGGTAATGCCTGAGGTATAGAGGTGATCAGGAGCGAACGGGCTAACGTAACTACGCCATAGTTCGCGGTCACGACGGTGCTGGTCGCCCTTGGCGAATATCATGTGTGGCACCATACCGTTAGCCCACTGACCATGAAGCAGGCGTAGCACCTCGTGCTGTGCGCGCTTAATGTTCATGTGTCGCAGGCCGATAGCGACGAAACAGCTATCCCATAGCCACTGGTGCGAATAGAGCTTTTCGGCCGGTACGGTGTGCGTTCCGCGGTCGTTGGCATTTATAACATCAATAACAGATTTTTTTAGCAGAGTCTCATCCATGACTGCTAAAAAGTATAGCAGTTACGCTTATTATCGTGATGCAAATTATGTCTCAAACACGCGAGCGGTAGCTACCATGGCTGCGGCGGTTGGCATCCAGTCTGGCCGGCGGCTTTTTACTCGTCTCGTAACAGGACCGGCTTGATTTGATTCGCCGCTGTTAGGATCAAGCGTTCGGGGAAAATGATTTTCTGGGGCATTTTGTAACGAGCGTAGTGTATTGCGGCCTATTTCGTGACCTAATTCGCGAAATCGTGCTTGCTCTGATTGGGCTAATAACGCAGCGAGTTCTAGTGTGAGCGATGGTGAAATAGTGCCTTGGTCGTGTTGATTTTGAGCAGTCAACCTACCGGCTTTTGAAATATATGCGTGAGTTGGTATACCAAATGGAAATGCTTCAGTAACTGCAGTCAAAGTTTCATATACCCTTCTTTGGGCTGGGGCACTTTGAAGGTATGGCCGAGCACGGGCAATAGCCAGTAACCCCTCCATTGGCACCGGGCGACCGGTACCGTCCTCGCTGGATCCCGGCAATATGTCAGAGTCCAAAATTCGGGAACTTGGCAAACGATAATATCGTACATCGTGTTCGCAAATCTTTGCCCATGATAGTTCGCTTCGTGTAGCTAGATCAGCAAGTGATTCGGGGATAACCAATTTATATCGCTCAGCAAGCCTTTGTAAGGCTCGATTATTAGCGACATTAAGCGCATTTATGCCAACATCTATCATTGGAGCATACTTCATGTTGCGTCCAAGACGTCCTTGGCGGGGATCTTTAGATAACCGCTCTTTGTCGGCAGCGTTTTCCGAGTCAGCATACAAGACTTGTCGTATGCTGCCGAGATTCTGGCCAACTGGTCCTTGCTTTCCTCCTGCTTGCTTGGCAGTAGCTACCGACAAATCTCTCAGCCGGCCATCCCTGAGGGTTAGTTCATCTTGGTGTAACTGAACCAGCATTCCGTCGCTCTGCCCACGTTCTCGATATAGTGCTAACGTACTACGGCATAACAGATCAAAGTGTTCAGCTACCCAATCTTTTGCGTTTACACCTGTTTCTTCGAGGTGACCAGCGATAGCCTCGGCGGCTATCGCCCAGTTCGGTGGAGCGGCGAGTGGCGATACTCGTTCGCCGTTTGGTAGTTTGATCGCTCGCTGCACAAACGCGTCTATAAAGTTTGTCTCCATGCCGAGTCGCTTATGCGGACCAAGCACATAGTGGCCAGAAAACCCGCTTGGATAAACACTGGCTATGTAGCGGTCAAATTCCACCATTGCCCGGTCTGGGTTGCCAGTAGCCAAATGAGCATGTACTAAGCCAGCGGTCTCATGCCCAAAACCATCTGGGTGTGCTGGGCTTACTTCAGTCCCTAGACCTTCCCTAAAGCTACTGGCGATGGCTAGTTGTGCTCCAATATACAAGGTGCGTTCACTACCCCAGCTGTCAGGGTGAGCAGGACTGTTTGCAACACCTATAGGTCGCCATCGGTCATCAAGTAACACGCAGGCCTGTTCGACTGTAGCCATAATTATGCTAATTATATTACTTTATCGGTAATTTGTAAAATGTATGGGAAAGTCTAATTCTTGAGACTGTAGGAGTTGCATCACCGCCTGAAGTTCATCCTTTTTTTGACTGACGACTCTTACCGCATCGCCCTGTATTTGGGTTTTGAGCTTGGGGTGACTATCACGGATGATAGTGGTGATTTTTTTCGCCTTGACACTATCGAGCCCGCTTACGAAAGAAACGTGCCATGTCGTTTTCATATTGGCGGTTAGTGGCTCTTTGCTGAGGTCGAGTACTTTCTGGTTTTGCCCGCGAGTTGCTAGTTTTTTACGGACAATATCAATAATGGCATCAAGCTGGTATTGTCCGTCGCCAGTAATTTTCAAACCAGTCTTGTCGCCGTCAAGCCACTCAATGGCTGCCGAAGTATTTTTAAAGTCATAGCGGTTGGCCATCTCGCGCCGCGTCTGGTCGAAAACGTTGTTCATCTCGGCTTTGTCGTACTCACTAACAATATCGAAACTATAATCTGCCATATAAATAGTATAACCGCTTCTGCCTCTCTGATATAATTACAGCAATTATGGCCTATCAAAATCCTGATATTGCTCGTGTGGCTGATACGCTAAAATCTGTCTTTGAATCACTAGACGACAAGCGGGCTATCATGCGATCGCTCGAACTCGGCTCATTATATGATCAGCTTAAAACACTACCACCAGACCAAAAAGCCGGATTTGGTAAAGAAGTAAACGAACTTAAGAACGAATTGCAATCTTGGGTAGACTCAGTTGTTGAAACAGCCGATGAACACCCATCGATTGATATCACTGCGCCGTTTGACATCAATGTGGCGGTGAAAGATCAGCCAGTGCTGCTTCCTGCTTCACAGGGTACGATTCACCCTCTGATGAGCGAAGTGGAACACATCATAGGAATCTTGAGCCGGATGGGTTTTAGCGTTTACGAATCACGCGAGATTGACGACGATTACCATATGTTTACAAGTCTTAATTTTCCGGCTGATCATCCGGCACGGGATGACTATGATACATTCGTGACCGACGAAGGCTTAATTGCGCCGGCTCATACCAGTACCATGCAGAACCGCATACTGCGTGCCGGGAAGAACGATTTAGTAAAAAACGACCTGCCAATTGCAGCGGTGATACCAGATCGCGTATTCCGCAACGAAGACCTTGATGCTCGCCATGAACACACCTTTTATCAGTTGGAGGGCATATATGTAGACCACGGTGTTTCAACCGCTCACTTGATTGCGGTGCTAAAATCCTGGCTCGGTGCGTACTTTGAAAAAGATATAAAAGTGAAACTACAGCCATTCTATTTCCCGTTTACGGAGCCCAGTTTTGAATTTGTGGCCAGTTGTGTTTTTTGTAACCAAAAGGGCTGCAATATCTGCTCGCAATCAGGGTGGATCGAGCTAGGCGGCTGCGGAATGATTCACCCCAACGTTTTAAAAGAAGCCGATATTGATCCGGCCGCTTATTCTGGTTTTGCCTGGGGGTTTGGTATCGAGCGCCTCGTGATGTTGAAGCATGATATCGAAGACGTCCGTTATTTTCATAGTGCCAATTTAAAGTTCCTAAGGCAGTTCAAGTGAAAAAAGCCATCATACTACACGGAAAACCCAGCAGAGATGAGTACTATGATCCTGCAATGCCGAGTCAATCGAACGCCAATTGGCTTGCTTGGCTCCAGAAACAGTTGACGATTAATAACGTCCTTGCTCAAACTCCAGAGATGCCAAAGCCGTACCGGCCAATCTATGAAGATTGGAAGGAAACTTTTGAACAATTTGCTGTCGATTCAAGCACTGCTCTAATTGGGCATAGCTGTGGCGGCGGATTCCTAGTTCGTTATCTGTCTGAAAACCCCCATGTAAAAGCAGGCACTGTTGTCCTGGTTGCGCCTTGGATTAACCCCGAAAATCAACTCGATGCTGTAGATTTTTTTGATTTTTCTCTACAGAGCGATATTGTGAAACAAACAGAGCGATTACTGATTATCGCGTCTGACAATGACTTTGCATCAATCACCAAATCTGTTGATATACTTCGCGACAAGATAACCGGCATAGACTACAGAGAAATCAGCGGTAAGAAGCATTTTTGCTATGAGGATTTAGGCGGCGAAATTTTTCCTGAACTACTTGAGGAGTTACTAAAGTGAAAATAAGCCTGAATCTCATTCGGCACATAAATCAACACTACGGATGTGGTGTAGACCCATCAAGCGGCGGGGTTGATGAACTTGTGCAGCGGATTGGCGTACAGCTTGGTGCTGTCGAGGGTGTAGAATATTTTGGAAATCGCTACGAGGGTATTGTTGTTGCCAAGGTGGTGAGTTGTGAAAAACACCCTAATGCCGATACATTGCACATTTGTCTTATAGACGACAGTGGAGTAGTGAAGGATGTTGCCCGCAACAAAAATGGTTTAGTCCAGGTTGTTTGCGGCGCACCGAATGTACGAACTGGCATGCTAGTTGCTTGGTTACCACCGGGTACTATCGTGCCAAGCACGCTCGAAAAAGATCCCTTTACGCTAGAAGCTCGTGAAATTAGAGGCGAAATGAGTAATGGTATGCTCGCCAGCCCATCCGAACTTGGCATAGGCACAAGCCATGAAGGGTTGTTGGAAATAACT
This sequence comes from Candidatus Saccharimonadota bacterium, assembly GCA_022841445.1. GTDB lineage: Bacteria > Patescibacteriota > Saccharimonadia > Saccharimonadales > UBA10212 > JALHRM01. Next base: position 64,440 of record JALHRM010000004.1, on the reverse strand, counting down.
GCCCAGGACGTGGGAGAAGATCTAGCCAAGCCCGGGACTTTATTTAAAGCGCTTTACGGTATCGACGATGTAGTGATTGAGCTTGAAAACAAAATGTTTACCCATCGCCCGGATTGTTTTGGTCATCTAGGGGTAGCCCGCGAACTAGCCGGTATACTTGGCCAATCATATACTTCTCCAGATTGGTATCGGCAACCAATTACGCATTCCGTGGAGCAAAAACTCGAACTTCGTGTCAGTAATGAGATAAGCACTTTGGTGCCCCGGTTTATGGCACAAGCTATGAGCAATGTTAGGGTTGCGTCGAGCCCGCTGTGGCTGCAAACTTTTTTGAGCCGTGTCGGTAGTAAGCCAATCAATAACATCGTTGATTACACTAATTTCTTCATGCTAGAAACAGCTCAGCCGCTGCACGCCTTTGATTACGATAAGCTCAAAGCCCGTAGCGGTGATGTCGCCACGATTGGCCCAAGGTTGGCACATGAGGGCGAAGAACTGACTTTGCTCGGCGGGAAAAAAATAAAACTGAATAAAGATGACATTGTCATCGCTACAGATAAAGAAGCTATTGCGCTCGCTGGAGTGATGGGCGGGCAGGATACCGAAGTAGATGAAACCACCACAAATATCGTCATCGAATGTGCCACGTTTGATATGTATGCCATTCGGCGCACATCAATGCGCCATGGGTTATTCACAGATGCAGTAACTCGTTTTAGCAAGGGACAGAGTCCTCATCAGAACGACCGCGTACTTGCCAAAATAGTTGACGAAATTAAAACATACGCTGGTGGCACTGTTGCTTCCGAAGCCTATGACATACAGGGAACAGTTGAAGACAATAAAAAAATAGCTGTAACAAGTGAGTTTATAAACAGTAGACTAGGCGCTGATATTCCGACTTCTGACATACGCCAACTACTTAAGAACGTCGAATTCGAGCCCCCGACAATTATGGATGATGCTCCGCAGGCATCTTTGGAACTTACAGCGCCGTTTTGGCGCACTGATATACAAATTGCCGAAGATGTTGTCGAAGAAGTGGGCCGACTTTACGGGTACGGCGCGCTTCCACTGGCTCTGCCTAGTCGTCCGGTGCATCCGTCTAACATGCAGGACATAATTGTTCTGAAGCAACTCCTGCGTAGAATATTCAAAGGTGGCGGTGCGAACGAAGTACTGACCTATAGCTTTGTGCACGGAGATCTACTTAAAAAAGTTGGCCAGGATCCGGCAGATTCTTATCACATCAGAAACGCATTGAGCCCAAGCCTGCAGTATTACCGTCAGAGTTTGACCCCGAGTCTACTGTCACAGGTGCACGCTAATATTAAGTCCGGGTTTGATAAATTCGCCCTATTTGAACTTGGCAAATGCCATATCAAAGGCAAGATGGACGGCGATGTTCCACAGTCATTTGATCGGCTCGCTTTTGCCTACGCGGCTGACAAAAAAGCAGCCTCTGCTTTATCTGGGGCGCCGTTTTTTTACGCCAGGCAGTACTTGAATTTTGTCCTGCAAAGTATCGGTATTTCCGATGACTTTATTATGTTTAAACACCAAGATGACAATGATTCCGATAGTGCAGCTCAATACTATCAACCAGGACGAGTTGCTGTTGTGTCTTACAAAGACACCATAATTGGACGAGTTGGCGAATACGCACCAAGCGTAAAGAGAAATTTAAAGTTGCCAGATTTTTGTAGTGGTTTTGAGTTGAGTCTGGCGTCTCTGATGAAAATTTCCGGAAATTCGACTTACGCGCGGCTTTCAAGATTTCCCAGTATTGAGCAGGATATTTGCATAAAAACTGATGCCGGGCTGACATATTCAGAGCTTTATAAAAATCTAAATAAGGAACTGGTTGAGAATGTGCCGGACGACTGCTCTGTAACACTTGCGCCAATTGATATTTATCAAACCGAAGCTAGTGCCAATAAGCAGACTACATTTCGCGTTACGCTGACAAGTCAGAGTAGAACGATGACTGATAAAGAAGTTCAAGCTATACTTGCAGTAATTGAAAAGAATTTACTAACTTCGATTGGAGCAACACGTGTCTGACATACCAGCAAAACCGAAACGCCTCACTTTATTCCAGCGGATTAGCTTACTGGCCTTTGACAGGCCGCTTTTTTCACTCGTCATTTGGCTAACTATTCTGGCGTTTGGTATCGCCAGCTACACGACACTATTAAAACGAGAGGGCTTTCCGGATGTTTCTGTTCCGTATAGTTTGATCAACGGTCCGTACCTTGTTAACGATGCCGCTAAAGTTGATAGCGAGGTCGCCAAACCACTCAGCCAGTTCATTGTCGATCAGGCTGATGTAAAGAACGTTACCTCGAGTGCCGGTGGCAATTTCTTTAGTATTGTCATTGAGTATCAAGAGGGGACGAATTCTGAAACTGCCAGCAATTCGATTGCAGAGGCGGTAAAATCATCGTCAATTTTGCCCGAACAAGCGAGAGCGAACTTCCAGCCGCTGGGTAACGATATCAATGAACGCGGTGATGATGTATTGCTTTCGGTGTACGCACCAAAAGGTGACAAGACAACCTCCGAGTTAGTTGAGGCGGCGAGGGAACTCGTCACTACTATTAAACGAGATAATCTGATACCACTTTCGGCAGATATTGCTGTTATTGACCCGTATGTCCGAGGTGTTGATCCTGTAACGGGTAAGCCAGCGGTGCGCCAGACGACATTTGATAGATACGGCTTAAGAACAGATCAGAATAACTTCTATAACTCCGTTACGATTGGTATTAAAGGTGCAGACGGCGCAGATATTCTGAAACTTGATAAGCAAGCTACCGAAGCCACGAACAGCCTAAATGCTGCTAAATCCGACACGCTTGGTGTTAACGTGAAGCGTAGTTACAGTATTGCGCCTCAAATAACCGACCAAATTAACAATCTTCAAACCGCACTGCTTGAAGGGCTGGTTGCCGTGCTGGTTGTGTGTGCACTTCTAATAGCAATCCGGGCTTCAATCATCACCGTTATGTCAATGGTATTGGTAATTACCGCTACGCTTGCCCTGTTGTATGTAATTGGCTATTCATTAAACGTAATAACATTATTTTCGCTCGTCTTGTGCCTGAGCCTCATCGTCGATGACACGATTATCATGGTCGAAGCAATCGATGCCCAACGCCGCAAATTAAAGAATGCACGTGAAGTGATACGCCGGGCATCTAAAAAAATCAGTCGGGCGATGGTGGCGGCTACTGTCACGGCTACAATCGGCTTTGCGCCATTATTATTTACCGGTGGAATCCTTGGTTCATTTATTCGGGCAATCCCGATAACTGTTATAGCAAGTCTGTTTATTAGTCTTATCGTGGCTTTAGCATTCATACCTTTTGTATCAAAGTATGTATTGCTTCGCCCCAAACATCTTGGTAAAGATGGTGATGAAGAATCGCCAGCACATAAGTCGGAATCTCGTGTTGCTTCATTGTTGGCAAGACCGATTTTGTGGAGTAGGCATCATCGGCCACGTCAATGGTCGCTGGGCATTATTGCGTTAGTGGTAGGATTCAGCTTCATAGGAGTGGGAGGGGCATTATTCCAAAAGGTTACCTTCAATATATTTGCGCCAACCAAAGACAGTGATCAAATTGCGCTTACGATTGCGTATCCTCAAGGTACAAATATCATCGAAGCCGGTCAAATTGCTGACCGTGTAATTGATATCGTTGATGTCACGCTTGGTGATAGTTTCAAGCAAGCATCGTTTTATGGGCAAGGCAGCATTGGACAGGGCGCAAATCAAGGTGCCACGTTATATATAGATTTACAGTCATTCAAAAAGCGTGAACCAAAATCGCCAGAACTCATAACAAAGCTTAATGCAACGTTCAAAGATTTTGACGGCGCTATTATTAAAACTGCACAAATTGACGCTGGGCCGCCGACGGCTAACTTTGGTGTGCGTATAGCGAGCGAAAATAGTGCTTCTGCACTCGGTCTGGCTGGCGAAGTAGAAGAGTTTATGCGTTCTGTCGAATTAAAACGCCCTGATGGTACTACGGCGGTATTTAAAACAGTGTCTGCTGCTAATCCTGACACAATCTCCAGATTAAACGCTGAAAAATTTCTATCAGTCAACGGAGAGTTTGATGGAGCCGACATAAGTACACTCGTGTTACTTGCTCAGGCCGCTGTCGAAAAGGAATTCACCGAAGAACGTACGGCAGTATATGGTCTCAGCCCAGACGACATATCGTTCGATATAGGCCAAGAGGGTGACAATCAAAACGCGTTTAAAGCACTCATCATCGCATTCCCACTGCTGCTTCTTGCAATATACTTCTTCTTAGTCTGGCAATTCCGTTCTCTGCTGCAGCCGGCGCTTATATTTTTGGCAATTCCGTTTAGTATATTTGGTATCACGACCAGCCTGTTGGCAACTGATAATGCCTTTAGCTTCTTTACGATGCTTGGTTTCTTTGCGCTTATAGGGCTCAGTATAAAGAACACCATTTTGCTTACTGACTATGCAAATCAGGCTCGCAGGGAGGGCAAAAGTGCAACAGAATCAATTGCACTTGCCCTGCAGGAGCGGTTCCGGCCACTTATTGCTACCAGTCTGACGGCGATTGTGTCGCTCATCCCGCTGGTGCTCAGTAATCCGTTCTGGGAAGGGCTGGGTATAACTCTGATATTTGGCCTATTAAGCAGCACGTTCTTGGTTATAACGGTATTTCCGTACTACTATCTGGGAGCAGAGTACTTACGCCTAAAAATTAGCCGAGGAGCATTCCTTCAATGGCTTATCCTTGCGGCTATTGTGCTAGGCTTGTTGCTGTACTTAAAGGTGGGGCCTGCCGCGATGCTAGCAATACCGCTCACTATCATAATTGTTCCTTTTGCTCGAAAAATTCTGCATCGTCACCGCTCGTTGCGGTAGTATTGAAGCGAAAATCACTACAATTAATTCACAGCAGTTAAGCTATAATAATTTCAACATAAGGTTTAAGTGAGGGTAACGACTTATGACAAAAGTTCAGCGTGTCTTTTGGCTTTCGATGGCATTCATATTCTTGATTACTTCAATTGGTTTCAGTGCCATCGTGGTGTGGGACATTAACCGCCAGAATAAACAACAACAATCACTGCAAGACATAAAGGATGGTCTAGCGAATAACAACAACTGCGCAATTGGTTCGGTGAGTGGAGCAAGTTCGGAAGCCGAGCCAGAGGCATTTAAGCCGGACGGGGATGTAACTGAATTAAAAACAACTGACTTAGTTCCTGGTAGTGGGGCGGCTGTGGCGGCAGGAGATTGCCTGCAGGTTAAATACCACGGTACATTGGCCGTCAGCGGCGAAAAATTCGATGGTAACTTTAACAGTGTCAATGCTCTGAAATTTGCTGTCGGGCAGGGGCAGGTAATTCCGGGTTGGGACCAAGGTCTGATTGGCATGAAAGAGGGTGGTACGCGCCGACTTGTCATCCCGGCTGATCTAGCTTATGGGAGTAGTGGATCTGGCAGTATCCCGGCTGACTCTGATCTTGTTTTCGTCGTAAAATTGATCAAAATCGGAGAATAAACGCTATATATAGAGTACTTGCACAAAAAATAACCGCTATGTATACTATCTATACATAAAAAACAAAGTAGAAAATAATAGTAACAACGACAAAAAAGGTGGTTTAGAAAAAATGGCAAAAGACATCACAATATTTACAACCAATACCTGCAGCTACTGTGTAATGGTCAAGCGTTGGCTTACGAGCAAAGGACTTACCTATCAAGAGGTGAATATTGAAAAAAACCCAGAGCGCAGCCAGGAAGTATTAAGTATGAGTGGCGCATTGACTGTACCGGTAACCGTTGTGACGCGTCAGGACGATACGACCGAAGTAATAGTTGGCTATAATCTTGCTCGTCTCGCCCCGGCAGTGGCTTAATGCAGGCAGTACTACTGAAAGTAAAATCAACTTTACATTAAACAGTGAATACATTACGCTAGAAAGTACCTAATGGAACATAAAGATAAAATTTGGGACGTGATAATTATAGGTGCAGGCCCGACAGCGTTAGCTGCAGCCATTTACACTACCCGGGAAGATATATCGACACTGTTGTTCGAAAAAGGCGTTATCGGCGGTTTAGCGGCAATCACTGACAAAGTTGATAATTACCCCGGATTTTCCGATGGCGTAACAGGAATGGAATTATCGGATCAAATGCGCGCCCAGGCTGAGCGCTTTGGGGCGCAAATCGAACTCGGTGAAGTCCAGTCAGTTACTACAGACGGGAACATAAAAGTACTCGCCACAACAAGTGGTGAGTTCAAAGCAAAAGCAGTTTTAATTGCAACCGGTACCTCTTATAAAAAATTAGGTATTCCTGGTGAAGAGGAGTTTTATGGGCGAGGTGTGCATTCCTGTGCAACCTGTGATGGTGCATTTTATCGCGATAAGCGGCTCGTGGTTGTTGGAGGGGGTAACTCGGCAGTGCAGGAAACGATGTTCTTAACAAAATTCGCCAGCCATATTGATCTACTAGTGCGAGGAGAAAGTTTTCGGGCGAGCGATGTTTTGCAACAAGAACTTAAAGAACATGCCGACAAAGTAACGGTTCATTTCAATACCTCGCCGCTAGCAATTGTTGGAGAAGATAACAAAGTCACTTCAGTTGAAGCGCGCAACACTAAGGATAATGAAGATATATCGTTCCCTACGGACGGTGTGTTCGTGTTTATAGGATTACTTCCTACTACTAAATTCTTGGAAGGAAGCGGTGTCAAAACTGATGAAGTAGGGTTTGTCGTAACAAACCATCTACTAGAAACTGGCATTAGCGGCATTTATGCGGCCGGAGACGTCAGAGCTGGAGCTACAATGCAAATTGCCAGTGCGACTGGTGAAGGTGCGACGGCCGCACTTTACATACGTGAATATCTAAAGCACTTCGACAAATAAACATAGCTTAATAAGCAGTAATGGCGCAAGTTTGCTACCATTACTAGTATGGGTGGGAAGTCGCAGCTACATGCATTTCGGGCTTGTTTGACGCACATGCGCGCAGAGCGCAATCTGACGACAGTTGTACAAAAAGTTCTGGATAAGCAGGAACTCACCAAAAGTGAATGGTTGGCCTTGTCACTGATTCAAGAAAGTGGAGTTGCGGGGTGTAGCAATAGCCAATTATCTGAGGAGTTGGGGGTGGGATTACCGCATATCACCGCACTGCTTAAGACACTTCTCCGACTAGAAATGGTCGATCAACGCCATAGTCGCGAAGACAGGCGGGCAAATACAACTGTGATAACCAACAAAGGATCAGATGCGCTCGCGCTTGTTGAGGCCGAAATACGTCGAGGCCTTAGTAAATGGTTGAGCGCCATACCGTTAAAAAAGCGTAATGACTACTTAGATACAGTGGCATATTTATCTAATCAAACCATTGAAAAATGAACATGTCGATCGTTTTTACTATGAAGCAACTACGGTAACTACAATTGGACTATGATCTGAAGGCAAGTGAAAATCCAAAATCTGAGCGTTCATTTTGCGCTGCACGTCTTTAGTTCCTAGGACATGATCAAGCTGCATATGGGCAAAACCAATCGGTCGTTTAGCAAGACTGTGCCACGTAGGCCCCTTTACCAAAGGCATAAAGCCAATTCGCTTCAGTTTTGAAATAATAGACGGAATGGGCAATTCAATCGGGTAAGTATTCAAATCACCAATAAGCACGCAATTTGTGCGCGGCAGTGCTGAGAGTAACATTTTCTGCTCGCGCGCGCGCTGAATCCAACGACTCGGGCGATTGTATGTTAGATGCGTAAATGCCAGTGTAAAAGGTTCGGCAGCACTGATATTTGCAAGCAGTACCTCGGAAGTGTGAAGCCCGTAACGGTAACGCTTTTTAGAGAGCTGGATGGCTTTGATGGTAGGTAAGCTTGCTCGAGCAGCTACAAGTAGTCCACCGCTAGTGTCACCTCGGGGTTGAAAAAAAGTTTTAAAGCCATTCGTCTTTAGGAGTTCTAATAGTTCATCAGTTACTTCGCATAGGCATAGTAGATCTATGCCATTATGCTCCCTTTCGATACGCTCAATGCCTGTAAAAATATCATTCACCGAAGCATCACGCAGTACATTCCAAAGTACAATTTTCATAACGTCTTGATCCGTCTGGGGTAGGCATTTTTTCGGATTGGCAGGCGGTGATAGAGTCTGAAAAATAAATCTATCGTGGGACGTTGCAAGTAACGCACGGCCAAATTATCATTCTTGCCATATGGTCGCACCAGTACTGTTGTTGTGTAACCTGCCTTTGCAGCGCCGTATACGTCTTTTAGGAGCTGGTCCCCCACATATGCCATGGCCGACGGGCTGGTATTACTTCGCTCAGCAGCTAGTTCAAATGGTGCACTTGATGGTTTTGCTTTGCCGCCAACATCTTCAGGTGTTACAGCGATTACCCCCGAAATACCGCGAGCGAGTACTTCGCGAATTATCTTATCAAACCTTGCTCGGCGCTGCTTGGTATGTACATTACTTATGATAATGATTGTAAACGACGCCTGTTGCAGAGTACGTAGATGATCCAGAAACTGAGTTGGGATTTTTTCCTCAGAGTGACCAATTATGGTGCGGTCGAGATCAAAGCCGACTGATGTAACGCCACAATCTCGGAGCCATTCAACTGATATGCCAGTAACGTCGGCAACCACTGCCGTCGGTTTAAACAAAGATACAAATGATTTCATACTTCTTTTCGTTAACGTGTAAGACTGCTGACGTAAGACTACGCCCTAGTGTACAATATGCTCTGAATAAGGAGAAAAAATGACTGACTACAACAAGCTTTTGACGCCCGGAGAGTTGCCAGACTACATTAATACTGTTGTTGAGATAAGCCAGGGGTCGCGTCTAAAAATCGAATACCGACGTGATTTGGCAATATTTGAGCTGGATCGTTTTGAGCCGCAAATTTTTGCAAAACCCTGCAATTACGGTTTCATCCCAGGGACGCTTGACGATGATGGCGACGAACTCGATACCCTTATTGTGGCTAGTGAGCCGTTGCCAACAGGACTGCTGGTGAAAGCAAGAATTATCGGTGTCCTTAATTTTGAAGATGACGGTGAGATGGATCACAAAGTAATCTGTGTGCCAGCCGACGACCGAGACAATGGCGAAAGAATCCAGACTTTGGATGATCTTGGAACGCAGTGGCAAAAACAAATCGAACATCACTTTACTCACTACAAAGACCTCAAAAAACCAGGTAGCACCAAAGTGCTCGGTTTTGGCGATAAGCAGAATGCCCTGAGTGTCATTGAAGAATGTATTGATAGATATAAATCTAAGTAGACTTAGGGCTGTTTAGCCAGGAATTGACGGATTTTTTGACGCGCCCGTGCTGTTTTTGCCCAGTTGAGCCAGTCAGATTTAGGGTTGGAAGTCCGTTTTGTTTCCACTTGAATGATGTCGCCGTTCTGTAATTTTCGATTGAATGGTGCAATTTTTCCGTTGATGCGAACTGCGAACGCATGTACGGCGATGTCGGAATGAACAGCAAAGGCAAAATCGAGCGGGTAGCTGCCTTCTGGCAGGTCGAAAATATCGCCCTTTGGGCTATAGACGAAAATACGGTCCGCAAACAGATCAACAGCGAGTTCACCACCTTTTAAGCGCTCCCCGCTCTGCAGTCGGTCGGTCAGCATCTGCAACTTGGTGATCCACTGTAAATTGCGAGGTAATTCCGAAGCACTCCGGTCAACGTAATTGTTGGTTACTTTTTGTTCATTGTAATAAAAGCTGGCTGCTAAACCACGCTCAGCTCGTTCGTGCATAGTTTGAGTACGGATTTGAAATTCGACAATCTGTTCTTCTGGGGTGAGTACGGTCGTATGCAGGCTCTGGTAGCCATTTGGTTTTGGTGCAGCGATGTAATCTTTGATCTTGGTGAGCATCGGCTGATACAGACCATGAAGGATGCCAAGCACCTGGTAACATTGATTTTTGTTTTCTACGATAATGCGAAGAGCAATAAGATCATAAACACGTTCGATGTCGCCGTTTACCTTACGTAGTTTTTTGTGAAGGCTGTAAACACTTTTGATACGGCCGTCCATAGTATGGGGAATGCCGGTGTCGGTGAGGGTTTTCTCGACTTCTTGACGGGTCTTGGCCAGCTTGCGGTGTGACTTGCCGAGCCGTTTTTTGATCAGTTTTTTTAACCTAGAATACTCTGCTGGGTCAACGTAAGCATAAGCAAGTTCTTCTATCTGAAGACGCAGGCGACCGATACCCAGGCGGTCAGCGAGCGGAGCAAAAACTTCAAGCGATTCGCGGGCAATCTTACGTTGTTTAGCGGGTGACAAGTACTGCAAGGTTTGTAGATTATGCAAACGGTCAGCTAGTTTAATAAGCAGAACGCGCAAATCATGGCTAACAGCCACCAGTAATTTGCTTAAGTTGTCGCGTGTTTGCGGCAAGTATGTACTGATGTCGGCCATGCCTGCTCGTGCTACACCGACCTTTGTAACCCCGTCGACTAAAAAGGCAACGTCTTTGCCAAACAGCTCCTCTAAGCTCAGTAAGCTTACGCCACTATCTTCGACACTATCATGAAGAAGTCCGGCAATCACTGAGTTGCTGTCCAAACGCCAATCAATAAGCGTTTCGGCGACTTTGAAGCAGTGTTGTATGTAGGGATCACCACTGGCACGCATCTGACCTTCGTGGGCTTTTGTACTGAACTGCACGGCTTGTTTAATGCGCTCCACATCGCGCTCAGCATAGTGCTCGGCTGCAAGATCAATAAGTTGTCGAGCTTTCATGAACATAGTATAGCTAGCTCCGGGCAAAAATGGGAGTTGCGGATAGCCCCAGCTCTTCGTACAATATGAATTAACCACAAGTGCTTTTGATGTGACAAAACAAGGGGGAAATGTGAAGACCAGGGTAGCTATCAATGGATTTGGCAGAATTGGGCGCAATGCTTTTAAAGTTGCGTTTGAGCGGAGTGATATGGAAATTGTAGCGGTAAATGACTTGACCGACACTCGTACACTGGCGCATTTACTGAAGCATGACAGCAGTTACGGAACATACGGGCACGAAGTAAATTATGACGACCAACATGTCATTGTTGATGGGCATAAGATACGAATATTTGCGGAGAAAGATCCGGCAGCTCTTCCCTGGAAGCAGCATGATATTGATGTTGTTATTGAATCAACTGGCTTTTTTGTGGACCCAGCAAAAGCCCGAGCACATATAGATGCGGGTGCGAAGCGGGTTGTTATCTCGGCGCCAGCGAAGGGCGAAGGGGCAACCACAATCGTGCTGGGCGTCAACGAAGACGCGCTTGATGGTGGTAGTGATGTTATCAGTAACGCGAGCTGCACAACCAACTGTATTACGCCAGTAGCCGCCATCATTGAGCAGCATTTTGGCATTGAGAAAGCTATGATGACAACCATCCATAGCTATACTGCCAGTCAGCGCCTACAAGATGCACCGGCTAAGGACTTGCGTGAAGCGAGAAATGCTGCCACCAATATTGTGCCGACTACTACCGGCGCCAGTATTGCCGCCGGAGAAGCGCTGCCTGCCTTAAAGGGTATTTTCGGTGGTCTGAGTATCCGCGTACCAACCCCAGTGGTAAGTCTTAGCGATTTCGTTATCATCACCAAAAAACCGGTAACCGTTGAAGCGGTGAATGAGGTATTCAAAAAAGCTGCAAAAGAGGCTTACTATCAAGGAATAGTTGACGTAACAGAAGAAGAATTAGTAAGCAGTGACTTTATCGGCAACAGTCACTCGGCCACAGTTGATCTAAAACTTACCAATGTAGTGGGTGACAATATGCTCAAAGTGGTAGCGTGGTATGACAACGAGTGGGGCTACAGCAATAGACTGGTTGAAGTAGTGGCTGATGCTGGGACATTGCTCGGTAAATCAGTAAAAGGAAAGTAACATAGCTATGACCGTAGCACTTAGTACCGATCATGCCGGCTTTGATGCAGTAAGAAAGCTAGCTGAGTTTTTAGAATTAAATGGCTATCGATGCAAGTCATTTGCGCCTACTGAAATGAACAGTGATGATGACTACCCGGATTTCATACGACCGGCTGCTGAAGCCGTCGCGAGTGGTGAATGCGAGCGAGGGATTATTATGGGCGGGAGTGGTCAGGGCGAAGCAATGGTGGCGAACCGAGTGCGCGGGGTGCGCTGCGCGGTATACTACGGGCCGGCTCATGCTGTCGCTCCACTGGATACAGGTGGCACTCAAGCGACTGATTTTTTTGAAATTCTTCGACTGAGCCGGCAGCATAATGACGCTAATATGATAAGTTTCGGCGCTCGTTTTGTTAATCAGGAATCATTAGAGCAGGCCGTGCTGCTCTGGCTCAAAACACCGTTCAGTGGTGAAGAGCGTCACGTTCGGCGAATACAAAAAATAGATACTGGTAACAATGGCTGATATTTGCCCAACCGTTACTGCAATCGACAACAATTTTGATCAACAAATGGAGTTGGTTGGGCATTTTGGGCATCGGGTGCATATCGACCTAATGGACGGTCGGTTTGCGCCCACTACGTCGAATTCTCCTGAAAGTATGTGGTGGCCAGCTGGCGTAAAAGCCGACATCCACATCATGTATCAGGTCCCAGAAACAATCTTAAATGATGTTCTTGCTCACCTGCCGCACATGATCATCATCCATGCTGAATCGGATGGTGACTTTCGCTCAATAGTCACCTCCTGCAAACAACAGGGAGTGAAAGTCGGTGTAGCGCTTCTACCCGCAACACCCGCCGACGCCATTTTTGGAGCACTCGGATTCATAGACCACGTCCTCGTTTTTAGCGGCAATTTGGGGTATCAGGGTGGCAGTAAAGCCGACATGAAACTTATAAAAAAAGCGGCCGTCCTTAAAGAAAAAAAACCATCAATAGAAATAGGGTGGGATGGTGGCGTAAATGATAAAAACATAAAAAAACTTGTTGACGGTGGTGTTGATGTCGTGAATGTTGGTGGATATATTCATAACGCCGAGAGTCCATCGACTGCTTATGAGACCCTCCATCAACTTTTGGCGCTTTCTTGAAGTTGCTGTGAAAACGATAACAAACAGGTATAATCATTAGCGTAATGGTGAAAAAAATGAGCATAAAAGAGCTAGAGAAAAAAGCCTACGATGTTCGTATTGACATCATAAAGATGCTGGAACACGCCGGTAACGGGCATAGTGCTGGGCCACTTGATCTGGCCGACATGATGACGGCGCTTTACTTCGATGTCTTAAAGCATGATCCCAAAAAACCGGATTGGGATGAGCGTGATTTGTTTATTATGAGCAACGGTCACTGTGCGCCGGTGCTTTATGCGGTTATGGCGCATGCCGGTTATTTTGATAAAAAAGAACTGATGACGCTTCGCCGTTTTGGTAGCCGTTTACAAGGGCACCCTGAACGAACGAGCCTTCCTGGTCTAGAAACTACCAGCGGGCCGCTCGGTGAGGGGCTTGGTCAAGCTGCCGGTATGGCGCTGGCCATGAAGATGGATCAGCAGTCTCACCGCTGGATATACTGCATGATGGGCGATGGCGAGCTGAACGAAGGCAATATTTGGGAATCAGCCATGCTGGTGGCCAAGTACAAGCTTAGCAATGTCATCGGTATTGTTGATCGTAACAACATTCAAATAGACGGTACGACCGAGTACGTTATGCCGTTAGAAGACTTGAAGGGCAAATGGGAATCATTTGGATGGCACGTCATCGAGATTGATGGACATAACATTGAGGCGTTCATTGATGCTTGTGCTATGGCGCGGGCGATTGTCGAAAAACCAGTTGTTATTATTGCCCACACAATACCTGGCAAGGGCGTTGATTACATGGAATATGACTATCATTGGCATGGTATTGCTGTCGGGATTGCCGATGTCGCTGGCGCGCCACCTAAGCATGACCAGGCAGCGGTAGCACTGCGTGAACTACGAAGTCTCAAGGGCAAAATTACTGGAGATCACGAATGAGTTCTAGTATGCATTTAGCTGAAGATTTATATAAAAAAGATGTTACTTCAGAGCCGATCCGTAAAGGCTTTGGGCGAGGGTTGCTCGAAGCAGGAAAGCGTAATTCAAATGTCGTAGCACTATGCGCCGACCTGACCGAGTCTACGCAGATCCATTTATTTGCCAAGGAATTTCCGGAACGATTCATCGAAGTCGGCATTGCCGAGCAGAACCTAGCGACAGTTGGTGCCGGGCTGGCTGCTATGGGAAAGATTCCATTCATTAGTAGCTACGCGGCGTTTAGTCCTGGGCGTAACTGGGAACAGATCAAGACCACAGCCTGTATTAACCAGCGGCCTGTAAAAGTTATTGGCAGTCATGCCGGGCTATATACCGGGCCAGACGGCGCAACACATCAGATGCTGGAAGACATAGCACTTATGCGAGCACTGCCGAACATGGCTGTAATCGTGCCGTGCGATAGCGTCGAGGCCGAAAAAGCGACGCTTGCTATGGCCAACCACCCCCAGGCGAATTATCTACGGGTTGCCCGTGACAGCTCACCGATTGTAACGACAACGCACACGCCGTTTGAAATAGGCAAAGCCTACGTATTCGCGAAAGGCGATGACATAACACTTGTTGCTACTGGAACGATGACCTACCAGGCCCTCATGGCTGCTGAAATGCTGTTCAAGGACGGCATTGATGCCGAAGTCGTCCATGTTCCCACAATTAAGCCACTTGACGGTGTAACGTTGCTACATAGTGTGCGTAAGACGAAACATGTTATCACTATTGAAGAAGCACAAATTAATGGTGGATTGGGAAGTGCCGTCGCTGAACTGCTCGGTGAACATGCGCCAACTCCGTTACTCAGGATGGGTATAAAAGATCGTTTTGGAGAATCGGGCCAGCCAGCCGAACTACTAGAACATTTTGGTCTCACCGCCAAGAACATACGCCTTGCAGCTGTACATATGCTAGAAACAAATCATAAATAGGTGGAAAGATGCCATTAACACTAGAACAAATACGCACAAATTGTAAAAAAGCTAGAGAGTCTATTGAACGGGCGCGGACTGGCCATTACGCCCTCGGTGCTTTTAACCTAGATAACCAGGAAACGTTGATTGCGGTCGCACGCGCCGCTAAAGCCAAAAACGCACCGCTTATGGTTGAGGTAAGCCAGGGTGAAGTCGAAGCTATGGGGCTCGATAATGTGCGCGATATGGTCGAAAACTACAAGCAAGAATATGGTATCGAAATGTACATTAATCTTGACCATAGTCCTTCGGTTGAGGCCGCCAAAGCTGGAATCGAGGCTGGGTATGAATTTATACATATTGATATTTCCCAGGCTGATCATAAAGCCACGGAAGAAGACATCATCGCTCATACCAAGGAAATTGTTGAGTATGCCAAGCTAACTGGCGCGTTGGTTGAAAGCGAGCCGCATTATTTTGGCGGTAGTAGTAATGTGCACACCGAAGCCATTGACTATGATGAGATAAAGAAAACCTTTAGCACACCAGAGGGCGCGAAGGCTTTTGTCGAGGCCACCGGGATAGATACATTTGCAGCTGCAGTTGGTAATCTGCATGGCAGTTACCCTGTGCCGAAAGTACTAGACCTTGAGCTGCTCGCCCGAATAAGAGAATCTATCGGCTGCAACATCAGCTTACACGGTGGGAGCGGTACGCCCGGACACTACTTTGTCGAGGCTGTTAAGATTGGCGTGACGAAGATAAATATTAACAGTGATATGCGCCGTGCGTATAGGGATACGCTTGAGAAGGTGCTGGCTGAAAATAAAACTGAGTATGCCGTCGTAAAACTTATGGATGATGTCATTGATTCCGTGCAGGCTGTCGTAGAGGCAAAACTCGATACATTTAACAGTTCCGGCAAAGCCGTTGTGGGCTTGTAGTCAAACTGCTACAATAAGCATAATCAAATAAAAAAGGTGGGACATGGCACAATTCAGCGGTCATCTTGATGTGTTGGCTATCGGCGATGTAGTCACAGACGCATTTATTAAGCTTTTTGAAGAGCGTGAGCATACCTATGAAAATGAACATGGGAAATGGCTGGCTATCCCTTTTGGAACAAAATTGCCATTTGCTGATTCGATTGTGTTGGAAGGTGTTGGCAACGCGGCAAACGCGGCCGTAGCATTTGAAAAATTAGGCCTACAGTCCGGATTGGTCAGCAATGTCGGCGAAGACAACTGGGGGCTGGATATTATTAAGTCTTTAAAGGACAAAGGTGTTGACACCAGGTTCGTACACGTCAACCGCGGCAAAGTAAGCAATTATCACTATGTATTGTGGTATAAGGATGAGCGAACTATCCTTATAAAACACGAAGAGTACGACTACCATTGGCCGCGCTTCCGAGATAACGATATTCCAAAATGGGTATATTTTAGCTCTATCAGCAAAAACGCCCTGGATCATTACCACGATTTTGTGGCCGATTGGTTGGATGAGAACCCAAGCGTTAAGCTCGCGCTGCAACCTGGCACATATCAACTGGAGGCAGGTATTGAGCGCCTGCAGCGGCTCTACAAGCGGACTGAAGTATTCATCGTCAACCGCGAAGAAGCGGTACAGATTACTGGTGGAAACTATGATGATCTACATGATTTGTTCAATAGGATTCACTCGCATGGACCACGAATTGTTATCATCACCGACGGACCTGACGGAGCTTACGCCAGTGATGGTGACAATCGGTTCAAAATGCCAAACTATCCAGATCCTGGTCCACCCGTGGAACGAACTGGTGCTGGCGACAGTTTCGCATCAACCTTAGTTGCGGCTCTCATTAAAGGTGCTACGCTCGAAGCGGCACTGCTTTGGGCGCCAATAAATTCAATGAATGTAGTGCAACATGTCGGTGCGCAAGGCGGACTATTGAGTAGCACCGATATAGAACGACTTTTGCAATCAGCTCCGGAATGGTATCACCCGACCCGACTTAACTAAGACATGTTGATGAGTTTTTTATCGACCATACTGAACGAGGCCGAATCCAAGACAGCACTCCGTTTTAAGCGTCTAGAACAAGCTACTGGCGAGCTGAGCATTGATGTTGGATATATCAGTCAATTAAAGCAAGTCGCGGCTCAGGCATCAAAAGAGCTCGGACTTGACCCGCTCGATACAACCGCCAAAGAGTTATATCAAGCACTACGAGTACGCGCTGCCGCCGACGAAAAGGTTCTGTTGTCTGCTTACAAGGGTGATGCTGACCAGTTACTTAAAGCTGTAGCCAGTAATTTTCAAAAAGCCGTGGCTAGCGAAATAATTTGGAGCGTAAAGCGGAGTGTTTTAAAAAAGGTACTTGCCGAACAGTCACCATTCGAAACAATGAAATTTCTTCGCTATCGATCAGTTGCTTCGCTGCTAAAAAATGAACAGGTTGACGTGGTGCTTGCTTTAGCCCACAAACTGGAAAGCGATCAATGGAACACAAAACTTCGTCAGTATTATCATCACCTTCAGGCGGGTGATTTTGAAGCTCGTCCGATAAAGGTAGTATTTTATATGTCACATTTTCCAAAAGAAATCGTTCTGCCCATTGTAGCGGTACCAGAGGCCGGGGCAATCATAGTATTGTCCAGTGAAGAAACTTTGAAAGAAGGATATGCCTTTACGTTATTATCGCAAACTTTGGGTGCATATCGTCACATAAAGGATGCCAGCCTGCTTTTCAAGGCGCATCATGTTCGACAGTATCCGGGTTGGATGGTTCAAGAATTCGTGGCACCTAAGCATCATCAGATTATCATTGCTGGTGTGCCGATTGACTGGAGTGCAATATCGCAAAGTCTACGTCATAACTATGGTGATGATGCGAGGCGTCTATTTGACGTGGTGCTAGATCATGGTGACATGGATCTTCTATCGCCGCAGCGAATACTCCACGCGCTGGCACCTGGTCTTGGTTTTTGGGCAGAAAAATTAGGAATAGGATCGGTGCATGATGACGATGGAGTATCACTGCATATCGGTGACATAGGTATTGATATGCTACAAAACCGGCATTATGAAACGCGTAGTATGGTGGTGCTCAGGGCCTATGTCAATCGGGAAATTATGTCGCTCTATGCTGCTCGACCAATTCTGCAGCGACATGTTTTTAAGCAGCTTGACAAGATAGAGTCGCGGCCTCAGACTAAAGCCATAAGCGAAACACGCACCAAGAAAATCCGTCCTGAGAATAGAAAGAAAAAGGCGTAGAGTTATGTATCAAATATGTGTTTCCGGTGCAGCCAAAGGTCGAAGTGTGCAGGAGGGTAAGCATCTTGCTATTGCGGCGGGAGAGGCGATCGCCAAAGCCGGCAATAGTCTGCTCACCGGCGCCACCATAGGACTGCCGAACTATGCTGCAATGGGCTATAAAGCTGCTGGTGGAAAAATGAGTTTTGGCATCAGTCCTGCTGCCAGCAAAGTAGAACATGTCATGAAATACCGATTGCCGACCGAAGACTATGACGCCATACTTTACAGCGGCCTTCATTATGTTGGGAGAGATGCGTTGCTAATCCAATCCAGTGACGCTGTCGTCAGTATTGGCGGTCGGCTTGGAACGCTTCACGAATTTACCATTGCCATGGAAACAGAGACTCCGATAGGTTTCTTAGAGGGCGCTGGCGGTATAGGCGACGAAATTAGAGACATATTAAAAGCAGCCGGAGAAACTAAGAACGAACTGGTGCTATTTGATTCGGATGCTGACAAACTAGTAAAAAGACTCAATACCATGCTTGATAAAGAACACCTGCGATATCGCAGTATTTACTATCCGAGTAAGAACCAACCGCTCACGTAGGTGTTTCAATCTTGGTACAATGATTAGATGACATCATTCCGACTTTCGGCTGATTATGTACCGATGGGAGACCAGCCAGCAGCTATTGCGGCTCTTAATAGTGGCCTGAACGCCGGGACTAAGGAGCAAACACTTCTTGGTGTTACTGGTAGCGGAAAGACATTCACGATGGCTAATATCATTGCTGAGCAAGACAAACCAACGTTGGTGCTGAGTCATAACAAAACGCTAGCTGCGCAACTGTATAACGAGTTCAAATTATTCTTTCCGGATAATGCGGTACATTATTTTGTTAGCTATTTTGATTATTATCAGCCCGAAGCATACATTGCCAGATCAGACACCTACATCGAAAAAGACAGTGATATTAACGAAGAAATCGACCGATTGCGTCACGCTGCAACAGCCGCGTTACTGTCACGACGTGATGCCATTATTGTGGCAAGTGTGTCTTGTATCTATGGCATAGGTTCAGTTGAAGATTACGATGACCTGTCTGTTCATTTAAAAACTGGCGAACGACGGGTACGCGATAAGCTGCTGCGGCAATTAACTGATATTCAGTACAAACGCAATGATATTGATTTTCATCGAAGCACCTTTCGGGTGCGCGGTGATGTGGTTGATATTTTTCCAGCAGGTGAGGAGGTTGCATACCGGGCGGAGTTCTTTGGTGACGAAATCGAACGCATTACTCAAATCAATCCGCTGACGGGAGAAATTGAAAAAACACTTGAGGGAGTTCGTATTTTCCCGGGTAGCCACTACGTTACTCCAAACCAGAAACTGCAGGTAGCTCTCGGTAAAATACAAAATGAATTGAATGAACGAGTGGCATATTTCAAGGCAAATAATCTACTAATAGAAGCGCAGCGAATAGAACAACGCACCAAGTTTGATTTAGAAATGATGGAGCAAACCGGTTTCGTGAAAGGTATTGAAAACTACAGTCGGTATCTCACAAATCGCGAGCCCGGTGAACAGCCAGCAACATTAATGGATTATTTTCCAGATGACTATCTATTGTTTGTAGATGAGAGTCACATGACTATCCCGCAAATTCGCGGGATGTATCATGGTGACCGTGCTCGTAAAGAAGTTTTAGTAGAACATGGATTTCGTTTGCCGAGCGCACTTGATAATCGACCGCTAACCTTTACGGAATACGAACGTCATGTTAACAAAGTTGTTTATGTTAGTGCTACACCAGCCCAGTACGAATTAAGCCGTAGCGTACAACCAGTCCAGCAGGTAATTCGTCCGACGGGGCTACTCGACCCGCCTATCGAAGTGCGGCCGGTTGATGGTCAGGTTGATGATTTGATTGCTGAAATTCGCCTGACCGTGTCCAAAAAGCAGCGCGTATTAGTCACCACGCTTACAAAGCGAATGTCAGAAGATTTGAGCGAATATCTGGAAGAACTGGGCATGAAGGTCGCGTATTTGCATAGTGATGTTGATACACTCGATCGGACTGACATTTTGCGTGATTTACGGCTCGGTATCTACGATGTATTAGTTGGCATCAACTTGCTTCGCGAGGGACTTGATCTGCCAGAAGTAAGTTTAGTGGCTATACTTGATGCCGACAAAGAAGGTTTTTTGCGTTCCGAGCAAGCCTTAATTCAAACAGTCGGTCGTGCAGCTCGCCACCAGGAAGGCCATGTCATTATGTATGCCAATAATGTTACTGGCAGTATGCAGCGTACTATTGAAGAAACGAACCGCCGGCGCGCGATACAAGAAGCCTACAACAAAAAACACGGCATCACGCCAACTTCAATCAGTAAGGCTGTCGGGGATATCATAAAGCGAGAACCTAAAGTGGAAAAGCCGAAACTTGATTTGCGAAAGGTGCCAAAAGACGAGTACAAGCATCTGCTGCGTGACTTGAACGCCCAGATGGATTTAGCAGCCGCCAACTTGGAATTTGAAAAGGCAGCTGAGCTGCGTGATCTGATTGCCGAGGTTAAGACGAAACTCTAAACTCGAGTAAACAAGAGCACTTTATTATCTTCTTAAATGACTGCTATAATGAGTTACAAGAATGAGTAAACTAACCCGCGATGATGTCTTAAAATTGGCTCGTTTAAGCCGGCTACGTTTAACTGACGAAGAAGTTGTTCAGTTCACTGAGGAGTTTAATGACATTCTCGGTTACATTGAACAACTTGATCAAGTGAACACGGACGGGCTTATGCCTACTTCGCAGGTAACAGGCCTTAAAAATGTGACGCGTCCAGATGTAGAGCGTGAGTATCAAGCTCAGCCGAGTGCGCTCCTTGCTAACGCTCCAGCAACACAGGATGGCATGTTCAAAGTAAAGCGAGTACTTTAGCTATGACCGATTGGCTGCCGATTAAACAGATTGCAGAACAGGTGAATACTGGCAAGATTACAGCGATGAGTTTAGTCGAAAAATCACTCTCACTGCTAAACAAACACGCTGATTATAAGGCAATCATCGTAGCTATCGAAGACCGGGCTCGAGAACGAGCGGAGGCAATTGATAAGCAGGTTTCTGCCGGGGAGTCTGCTGGCCGACTAGCTGGAGTGCCGTTTATCGCCAAGGATAATTTTTTGACATTCGGCAGCGAGACGACGGCAGCCAGCAACATATTACGCGGGTTTCATGCCCCATATCAAGCGAGCGCAATTGAGCGACTTGAAGCAGAAGGAGCGATTTGTGTCGCTAAAGCTAATCTTGATGCTTTTGCTCACGGCAGTTCAACCGAAAACAGCGATTTTTTTACCACGCTGAATCCGCATGACAAAGACCGCGTACCAGGTGGTAGTTCTGGCGGCAGTGCGGCATCGGTAGCGCTTGGAATGGCTCCATTTGCACTGGGTACTGACACGGGCGGCTCGATACGATTACCAGCCAGTTTCTGTGGCGTAGTAGGGTATAAACCCACCTATGGTTTGGTGAGTCGAAGCGGCGTCGTAGCCATGGGTAGCAGCCTTGATGTTATTGGCCCACTAACACGAACAGTGGAGGATGCAGCTATCGTGTTTGATGTCATGGCTGCCAAAGACGAGCTGGATGCCACGACTATCGACCGGGACGAGCTGGACTACTCTAGTTTTTCTAGTAGTTCACTGCAAGGCAAAAAAGTCGCTGTTATAAAGGAATATGTTGGTGAGGGGCTGGACGACGATGTGCGTGCTGCCGTAGAGCAAACGGTCACGAGGCTGAAGACTGCAGGCGCAGAAGTAAGCGAAATAAGTCTCCCAAGCCTGCCGCTGGCTCTAGCAGTGTATTACATTATCTGTCCCGCTGAAGTCAGTAGCAACTTAAGTCGCTATGACGGTCAACGTTACGGCTTTAGTTCGACAGATGCAGCAACAGTCGATGAAAGTTATGAATTTACTCGTGAGCAAGGATTTGGAGCAGAGGCCAAGCGACGCATCATGCTTGGTACATATGTGCTTAGTTCCGGGTATTACGACGCCTACTATCGCAAAGCCCAGACAGTCCGAACTAAAATTATTAACGAGTTTTTAGCAGCCTTTGCCGATTACGACATCCTAGTAGGTCCGACATCGGCCACACCCGCATTCAAGATTGGTGAAAACAGTCATGATCCTTTGAAGATGTATCTGACTGACATAATGACTGTCGCTGTTAACATTGCTGGCCTACCCGCAATTAGTGTGCCCTCAGGCGCTAGAAGTTCACTGCCAATCGGTGTACAGTTCATTGCCGCCCAGACACATGATCGGGATTTATTGGCCTTCGCGCACGCCTATGAGGAGCTTAGTTCATGAGCAGCGAAGCCGCCATTATACTTGCAGTGCTCGTTGGCTTACTAGTAGCCCTTGTTGCATCGTTTGCTTACAAGCGAATCCCTAAGCGACTTAATCAGGACTATTTTCAAAAAAGATGGACTGATTTGCTGCGTCATGTTAAATCACAGGAAGGGATGATACTGGCCATTATTGACGCCGACAAGTTGCTGGACGAAGCCCTAAAGCGCCGCCGGTTCAAAGGTAAAACGATGGGAGAGCGTTTGGTATCGGCTCAGCGTAGCCTAACGGACAATGATGCCACATGGCATGCTCATAAACTGCGTAATCGTTTAGTGCACGAACAAGACGTCAAAGTTAAGTCGGCGGACGCCAAGCAGGCTTTAGCTGGACTTCGTCAAGCACTGAAAGACCTGGGGGCACTATAGTTATGGCACTGCCCAAGGAAACTATCGACAAGTACCTACCGACTATCGGTATTGAATGTCATGTTCAGCTTAAAACTAAAACCAAGTTGTTCGCTGCAGTCGGTAATGATGCACGCGATGCCCTACCAAACACGCTGATTAGTCATATTTGTGTCGGCATGCCCGGCGCTTTGCCGGTGCTAAACCAAGCAGCGGTCGATTTGGCCGCCAAGGCTGCATTTGCGCTAAAAACCAGACCACAACCTCATTCGGTGTTTGAACGAAAACATTATTTCTATCCTGACCTTCCAATGGGATATCAAATTTCACAGCTCAACGACCCAATTATCGTTGGGGGCCATGTGACTATTGAAGTAGATGGCGAACAAAAAGATATTGGTATTGAGCGGGCTCAACTGGAAGCAGATGCGGGTAAGAATACGCACCCGGAAGGTGCCGACTACAGCCTTGTTGATCTTAACCGAGCGGGCACGCCACTGCTTGAAATAGTTAGTAAGCCCGATATTCATTCAGCCGTTGAGGCTCGAGCATACGTGCGGGAGCTGTTTCTGCTCATGAAATATTCTGGCGTGAGCGACTGCGATTTGTACCACGGCAACATGCGTTTTGATGTGAATGTTAGCGTCAGTACCAACCCGACAGAACTTGGTACACGTGCTGAAGTAAAAAACCTTAATAGTTTTAAGTCTGTAGAAGCATCCATCGAATACGAAATTACCAGGCAGATAGAATTGTTAGAAAAAGGAACGCCTATAGTTCAGGAAACACGCGGTTGGGATGATGCAAAGCAAAAAACCCTTGCTCAGCGAGGTAAGGAAGAAGCGCACGATTATCGCTACTTTCCTGATCCTGATATCCCGCCCGTAGAACTTGATAATGCATATATTGCTTCAATAGAAAACAGTGTATCAAAATTACCATACGACTGGCGTACCCAGCTCCGCGATGTAGGGCTCGACCATAACTTAGTCGAAACACTGCTCGACGTCGAAGTTGAGGATGAAAGCGTTACTTACCTAAGTGAAATCGAAAAGGTTATATCAAACCCAGAACAGGCAAAGGTATACGCCCTTTGGATCGTTAATTATATTGTCCCGGCAGAGCGCGACGGAAAGCTGGCGGCTTCGCAGCAGCGTAGTGGAATATTGGCAAGTGTTTATGAACTAGTAAAAGACGGCCGTCTGAGCTCTAATTCCGTAAAAGCTTTGTTGATTTTAATGCTCGCAAATGACCACTTGCCGCCAGATGTTGCCAAATACGCTGAGCAACAAGGCCTTATCCAAGAATCTGACGAGGGCGCACTGAGCGCGATCGTCAAAGATGTTTTAGCTAATAATCCTAAGGCCGTTGAAGATGTACGTTCCGGGCAAGAAAAAGTGATTGGCTTTTTGGTGGGGCAAGTTATGAAACAGTCACTTGGCAAGGCAAATCCGGCAATAGCCCAAGAGATTATCAAAAAGCAGATTGGCATCTAAGCCAGGTCAAGCACTACAAAAGAAAAGAGTAAGTGGTATCATTGAAAATATGAAAGTCCGAAAAGCAGTAATCCCGGCTGCGGGGTATGGCACGCGTATGTTGCCAATCACCAAATCGATACCGAAAGAAATGTTGCCGATTGTCGATAAGCCGATCATCCAACTTGTCGTAGAAGAATTAGTCGGAGCTGGTATTGAATATATCGTCGTAGTTACTTCGGCCAAAAAAGCTGCCATGGCAGATTACTTTGGAGATACAAATCCCGGTCTGGTATCAAATCTCTGGACTGCAGGCCCTAAGAAGGCCGAAATACTAGAAGAACTCGAAGCCGTTAAACACCTTGCTAATTTTGCATTCATCGAACAACAGGGCGTGTATGGCACCGGAACACCAGTGCTCAATGCTGAACCATACCTAGGTGGTGAACCGTTTATATATACGTTTGCCGACGATTTTTTTATTGCCGAACCAAACAGTTTTTCGCAAATGATCGCTGCCTATGAAACGCACGGATGCCCCATAGTTGGCTGCCAACGCCGAGATGCGGATGCGGACTATGATCGGTACGGGTATGTGGCTGGGACAGAAATCGAACCAGGTGTGCTTCGTATGGACAGCCCTATGGTGGAACATCCCGGAAAAGCGAACGCGCCGAGTCCTTATGCCAGCCTAGGAGGTTTTATTGTTACTAACGATGTACTGGATTACTTGCACAAGGCCAAAGATATTCTCCCTGTAGGACAAGAATTATTCTTCCACACCGCACTCAGTCTGATGGTTGGCGATGGCAAACAAGTGATCGCCAAAGAGATTACTAACGGCCAGTATTTTGATACGGGCAATAAGCTGGAGTACTTAAAAACAGTTGTTGCTATGGCATCACGTCACCCAGATATTGGTGATGAATTTAATCAATACCTAAAGGAGTTTGTGAGTGGCAGATAGAAAAATTCGCAAAGCGGTCATAGCGGCAG
Source organism: Candidatus Saccharimonadota bacterium (assembly GCA_022841445.1). GTDB lineage: Bacteria > Patescibacteriota > Saccharimonadia > Saccharimonadales > UBA10212 > JALHRM01. The sequence continues at coordinate 38,977 of JALHRM010000004.1, read as the reverse complement.
CTGGATTTGGTACACGCTTTTTACCGCAAACAAAAGCCATGCCAAAAGAAATGCTGCCGATCGTCGACAAGCCTATTATTCAATATGTAGTTGAAGAGCTAGTAGAGGCCGGCATTGAAGATATTATTATTGTTAGTGGCTACAGTAAACGAAGCATTGAAGATCACTTTGATGCGCCTAGCCAAGATCTTATAGCTAACTTAAAACAGGGCGGAGAAAGTAAAGCATCATTATTAGAGGAGACCAAAAAAGTCGGAAATTTAGCAAACTTTGTGTATGTGCGCCAAAAAGGGCCTTATGGTAACGGAACTCCACTACTTAATGCTGAACATCTAATTGGAGACGAGCCTTTTATCTATACATGGAGCGATGATTTTATTAAGGCGTCACCAAGCAGGTTCCAGCAGCTTATTAGCGTTTATGATGAATTTGGTTGCTCGGTATTGGCAAGTATTCGCGCCAACAGTGATATGGATTACGATAGGTATGGATTCGCTGGCGGAGAAACGTTAAGGGACGGCCTAATAGATGTTGATCGAATCATAGAAAAACCCGGAAAAGAGAGTGCTCCGAGTAATCTGGCGAATGTGAGTGGGTTTGTTTTTACCCCCGATATATTTGGTTATTTGCATCAAGCCCAGGCAGAATTAATTGAAGGTAATGAGCTATGGTATAACGACGCGTTACGGAAGATGATAGACGATGGCCAGCGTATTCTAGCCTATGAAGTTAAGGACGGACATTACTATGATGCCGGTAACAAGTTGGAGTATCTTAAAACTGTGGTAGATTTTGCATTAATGCGAGATGATATAAAAGACGACTTTGCCGCCTATTTGCGCACCCTTGATCTGTAGGCGTATAATAATTGATATATATGGAAAACGCCGCAGATCTGCTGCTAATTATAGTCTCTGCCGTACTGAGTGTATTTCTCATCGTACTTATTATGGTACTGATTCTCATAATGAAGGTGTTGCGTGACATCAAGCGGCTTACGAGCAAGGCTGAACATGTTATTGATTCAGTCGAATCGGCCGCCTCGTTTTTTGAGCGAACTACGCCTGCTGTAGCGCTGTTCAAATCATTTGCTAAAATTGTCGAAACAGTCACCAATAAGAAGGGAAAATAGTATGGCAGACAACAGTAATCATACAGGTAGGAAAGTTTTAATTGGTGCCACACTAGCTGCCGCTGCTGGGTATGTTGCTGGAGTGTTGACTGCTCCTAAATCCGGCAAGGAAACACGCAAGGACATCAAGGACAAGGCCATAAAAACCAAAAAAGAAGCCGAGAAGCAAGCTGAGGCATTGCGTAAAGAATTCGATCAGCTATCTAAGCGTGCAAAAGACAAAGCTGCCGAACTCAGCGACATAGCAAAAAAAGAATTGAATGATGCTCTTGAAACTGCTAAAAAAGCACAAACAAAAGCTGGTGAGAAGGTCAAAGCCCTAAAGAGTGATCCGAAGGATGATGATCTGCAAGTTGCCATCAATGAAGCAAAATCAGCCTTGCAACACCTCAGTTCATTTTTAAAAAAGTAGTCCCCGAACCAGGTAGGTTTACTATTTGACCGACATGGTTTGATATTTCATCAAATCAAGGGCTATACGTAGCGTAATTTGCCATACATGTGGCAGAGAATAGTTGGCTAACGTTTCGCGAGTCACCCAAATGTAATCGTCATGTTCTTCACTCAAGGTTACCTGCTTTGAGCGGCATCGTGCGGTATAAGAAAGCCATAATCTATTTTCAATTGTATTTTCTAAATCAGGCACCGCCTGCGTTAACTGGCAATCAAAAATGGTGAGACCGACCTCTTCCTTTACTTCACGCAGTAAACCCTCTTGCAAGGACTCTAATGGACCTTCCCACATACCACCAGGTAAATCCCAGACACCTGGCCGTACAACGCTTTGACTGCGCCTGAGAAGCAGTATTGAATTATCAGGAGCAATAACTGCCGCATGACAGACTATAGCGAGCGTTGCGTAATATCGCTGGTCTACTGGTTTAGACATAACTAATTGCTAGCAGTGTAGCACGGTTGGGTTTGCTATATAATACTTTAAGAAGTGAAGACGACAAAAAAACCGAAACCGGTGGATTTTGTGCACCTGCACAACCACACTCAGTACAGCCTACTTGATGGCCTCACTAAAGTACCTGAGTTAATGGAGTATGTAGCGTCCAAGGGCATGGAAGCAGTGGCTATCACTGATCACGGCACGATGAGCGGGGCAATCGAGTTTTATAAAGCGGCCACAAGTTCAGGTATAAAGCCGATTATCGGCATGGAAGCTTATGTCGCACCTCGCGGCTATATGGATAAAGACTCAAGTAAAGATCGACAGTATTTCCACCTCACACTTTTAGCCATGAATAACACCGGCTACCAGAATTTAATGCGTCTTTCTACTATGGCACACCTGGACGGATTTTATTATCGACCACGCATTGATCGGCAACTGCTTAAAAAATATAATGAAGGATTGATCGTTTTGAGCGGCTGTTTGGGAAGTGAGCTTGGTGAAGCCTTGCAGCAGGAGCAGTACGACCAAGCACTGCAGACAGCTGCCTGGTACAAAGAAACATTCGCTGATCGGTACTACATAGAATTAGCCGATCATGGGCATCCGGACCATCCTACAACATGGGCACTCCAGCAACGAGTTAATAAGGACTTGCTTAAAATTGCCGAGGAGTTGTCGATTCCCAAGGTTGTTGCTAGTGATGCGCACTATCTGAGGCATGAAGATCAAGAAGCTCACGAAATACTATTGTGTGTCCAAACAGGATCTTTTTTGAATGATGCCGATCGCTTTAGCCTCAAACATCTTGAACTCCATGTCGCGGATCCGAAAGATGTGATCAAGCGCTGGGGAGCGGACTATCCGGATGCAATTACCAATACTAAAGCTATCGCGGACCGTTGCAACGTAACGCTTGACATCGGAAACATACTGATACCTAAGTTTCCGGTACCGAAAGGAGAATCCGAGAAAAGCTTTCTTCATAAGAAAGTATGGCAGGGACTTGTCTGGCGCTACAGCAGCGTTAGCCAAGATATTGCTGAAAAATTGTCAATTGCTGATTGCAAGAAAAAGCTTCAGCAAAAAATTATCGAGCGAGCCGAGTATGAACTGAGCGTTATAGATTCGATGGGATTCAACGGTTATCTTCTGATCGTATCTGATTTTATTATATGGGGTAAAAACCGTGGCATTGTTTTCGGGCCCGGGCGAGGCAGTGCGGCTGGATCGATCATATGCTACGCCATTCGCATAACTGAGCTAGATCCTATGACCTATGACCTCCTATTTGAGCGGTTTTTAAATCCTGATCGTATCGCTATGCCGGACATTGATATTGATATACAAGATACCCGCAGGGATGAAGTAATAGAATACTGTGTGGAAAAATATGGCCGAGAAAGAGTTGCAAACATTGTCACGTTTGGGCGTATGGCGGCTCGGAATGCGGTACGTGATGTCGCGCGTGTACTAGAAGTCCCCTACATTGATGCCGATCGTCTGGCTAAAATGATTCCTCCTCCTGTGCAAGGTCGACATATTCCACTCAAAGAATCACTTAAAAAGAATCAAGATCTGAAACAAGCGTACAGCGACAGTGACCAAAACAAACGCGTCTTTGATCTTGCTCAAAAGCTTGAAGGTACAATTCGCAGTCACGGTGTGCACGCTGCAGGTGTGGTTATCGCTCCTGATGATATTGTAGGATTCACACCGCTGGAAATGGCTCAAAAAGGTGTTGTTTCAACGCAGTATTCCATGGGACCAGTGGAAGACCTCGGTTTGCTAAAAATGGATTTTCTAGGTCTTTCCAACCTTACAATTATTAAAAATTGCTTACGAATTATTGAACGTGTATATGGAAAAGATATCAATGTAGCAACTATTCCACTGGATGACAAGGTGACATTTGAGCTGTTGCAGAAGGGGCTTACTACAGGAGTATTCCAGCTGGAGTCGGCAGGCATGAAACGCTACCTCAAGGAGCTTAAGCCAACAGTATTTGATGACATCATTGCAATGGTATCGCTATATCGACCAGGCCCAATGGCAGAAATACCCAGGTTCATCAAAGGCAAAAATAATCCAAGTGGCGTTGAGTTCTTACATCCCAGCCTCAAGCCAATATTAAAAAATACCTTCGGTGTCCTGGTTTATCAGGAACAAATTATCGCTATGCTGCAGCTTATTGCCGGTTACACACCAGGTCAGGCTGATCTGGTTAGAAAAGCGATTGGTAAGAAAAAACGTGAAATCATGAAAGCCGAAGAGCCAAAATTTATCGAAGGATGCCTCAAGCAGGGACTTAATAAAGATCAGGCTAATGAGCTTTGGGCACTTATTCAACCATTTGCTGACTATTCTTTTAATAAAAGCCACGCTGCTTGCTATGCACTGATAGCCTACCAAACAGCGTATCTAAAAGCACATTACCCAAGTGCATTTATGGCAGCTCTAATGACTAGTGACTATGATGATATTGATCGATTGGCAGTAGAAATCTCCGAATGCAAGAACATGGGCATAAACGTGCTACCCCCGGACATAAATGAATCATTTCATGAATTTGGGGTAGTGCCAAACAAAAAAAATGTGCGCTCCGACATCCGTTTTGGACTCGATGCCATAAAAAATGTTGGCCGCTCTGCTGTTGAAGAAATCATCCAAGCACGAGAAGCGCATGGAGAATTTGGCAGTATAGAAGATTTTTGTAGCTCGGTACCATTCAATGCGCTCAACCGTAAATCACTAGAAAGTCTAATAAAGACGGGTGCCTTTGATCGCTTCTCCAATCGTGATTCCCTGCTACGGGCGGTTGATAGTATTTTGCTGCAAGCTTCAAGGGCTCAAAAAGAAAAGGCTAGTGGGCAGCTTGGTATGTTCGGCGGCAGCGAGATACAAAGCTCATTTCATGTTGTCGTATCAGACGAAAAACCTACAGGTAGCAATCGACATTACTTAAATTGGGAGAGAGAATTGCTCGGACTGTATGTTAGCCGTCACCCCTTAGAGGACTTTGCTGATTATTTGCGTGAACATACTTGGCCGCTGCGTGATATCGGTGTTGATATGCACGGTAAATCAGTTAGTATCGGCGGGTCGATTAGTAGTGTACGAGAACTCACGACGAAAAGAGGTCAGAAAATGGCCTTTATAATGTTGTCTGATCTAAGTGGTGAGGTAGAAGTCACGGTGTTTCCTAATTTATACAAAGAAACACCTGATATATGGCAGCGTGACCAGCTCGTCACTGTTCGAGGAACAATAACCAGCGAAGACCGTGATGGTAATCGAGAGAATAGCGTTAAAATACTGGCCGACAGCGCATCTCTAATAAACGTCGACTATGCAGAATCGTATCAGCCTACCGGCGCTGGACCTTCTGCGCCTGGTTTGAAAGGTCAGGCTGCACCACTGAACTCTCGGCCTAAACTGTACATACGCTATATGGATAATAGTAATCAAACCGTGCTTGTGACATTAAAATCAATACTGGATTTACACAGCGGCAATACTGAAGTTGTGCTTGTATCCGGGCTAAGTGACCAACGTCAAGCGATTAAGCTTCCCCAGAAAATTAACTTGAATGATGAAAGCCGTTCAAAATTAGAAGCTACGTTCGGCAAGGAAAACGTAGCTGTTAGATAGTAAAACGGAGTCTCTATTTAATGAGTCCGGCGGTTTGGGTCATAGCAAAAGCCAGTGCGATAAGCGCAAGTACCGCAATATCAAGTATCGGATGATGTACAACGAATTTTTCACCTTTCCGTACTAGACGGCGAAATCTTAGGGCATGTCGACTGACCCATATTCCAGCAGCGAGCACCATCCCGATAGATAGGGCACTGACACCAAATGAGGCTAAGGTGGGGTCTGCAATAATGGTCTGTAGCTGAGAAGTTTCCTGGGTTGGCGGTTCTGCTCCAGGGGGACTGGAAGTTGTCACTGCGGAGTTCTCCGTGCTTTCATCGCTTGCTTCAGGCTGCGTGGGCGCTGGTTCTGGTATAGGAGGTGTAGCTGGGGTTGGGGTAGTCTCTGCAGGTGTGGTGCTTAGTGCTTCTGCGGGTGCGGCAGTTGGCGCAGGGGGTGGAGCCGGTGCAGGGGCAGGGGGCGGGCTCGCGGGTTGAGGGGCACCGGCAGGCTTGCCATAGAAGGCAACGACAATCGTCATAGGTCCGCCTCCGGCGCTTGTGTAGTTTGCGTTGTTGGCAAATCCAAAGCCTACTTCTGTAAAGTTCGTATCCAGCATGTTGGCTCGGTGACCAGCACTGTTCATCCAGCCGTTGATGGTTGCGGCCTCATCTGAGAATCCAGCTGCCAGATTTTCACCAATTTTTTGGTAGGAGTATCCTTGCGCACTCACGAATATCCACGGAGGGCTGCCTTCAGGGGTATTGTGACTCCAGTAGTTGCGCGTCGCCATATCATTGGCCTTACTTTGGGCAGCTGCGTTTAACTGGCCATTATTAGTAAGTGCTGCTGCACCGTTTGCGCTTCGCTGTGTATTGGTTTGTGACACCAAGCCAGAAATGCTCATTGATGATGCATAGGCAAGTACTTTGCCGGGTATTCTTGGTAGGCTAGTTCGAGCGGCGGTGTGCCGTTGACCCATTGGACTTATAGCAAGTAGGAGAGCGACAATAAGCGCAACAGGCAAAAATGGCCAGTAGGTATTGTCATATGCTTTTTTTGTGACACCCTTTGGCTTGTGATGTCTGCGATGGTGCTGCAAATTGTGTTTATGTTTTTGAGGCATACATACTAATTAAAGCTATTGATGCTATATTTGGCAAATCCTATCAGAAGTGTCGAAAATAAAATAACGCCATTGTCGCAGCTTCGACCACGTTAAAAGACTCTTTTTTACCTAGCATCGGTATTTCGATGATGCTATCACATGCTTCAAGCACCTCCGGCGACACCCCATCAACCTCGTTACCGATAACAATTGCTATTTTTTCGTTACACGCATACTTCGTGAGCGGGATACTGTTTTGGTTTTGTTCGAGTGCGACAACAGCGTAACCCTCTGTACTTGCTTCATGAATAGCCTGAGTGGTTTGCGGGGAGTACTTCCATGGCTGGGACTGCTCAGCACCAAGTGATGTTTTCTGAATGCGGTGATGCACTTTCTTTGCTATATGAGGCAGACGAGTATCGTCTTCCATAGCAGGATATGGGGTTATGCCGCAGAGTACGACGTCATTTACACCAATCCCATCTGCTGTTCGTAGCAGCGCACCAACATTATGTGCCGATCGTATGTTGTCAACTATAAGTAGGATTTTTGTTGTGCGCATTGAGTAGTGAATACTATAGCGCGTGTGGCGTCGCAATCGAAACGCTAGTGGTTTATACTAGGCTCTGTAATGTCGCAAGATGCCCGTAAAGACGAAGAATTTGCAACCAAACGCCGCGCTGGTGTGCTGGGGCTTAACTATGTCGATACGACTGCTTTTGATAAGCAGCTACATAAAGATATATTAACGAATGACGAACTGTACAAATTCAGAGTTATTCCGCTAACTGCTGATCAGCACAATATCCATTTTGGTATAACGACAACCACATCGCAGCAAGTGCTTAATACACTTCGCGGTCGCTTTTCCGACTATCGTGTCGCCTATTCGATTATTTCTGAAACGGGGTTTAATGATTATATGCGGCTGTACGATCCGCCGGCCAAGATCGAATACGAAGATATATCAGTAGCTGGCCAAGAGGGCGCCGAGGATATGATTAGCCGCGTTTCGGAGACACTTAACCAGGTAAGATCCGATGACACACTCGCTTATCTTGTTCAGCAAGCCTATCAGCTCAAAGCCAGCGATATTCATCTAGAGTGCCAGCAGGACAATGTTCGTATACGCTTTCGGGTCGACGGTATTTTGCATCCGGTAGCTCATGTCAGTTATGAAAAATACCGGCAATTAAGCTCTAGCCTGGCGGTCGCTGCCAATGTATCAACAGGTTCTGAAGAAGCCCAAACAGGACACATACATTCTCAATATCGACTTGCGACTGGCGAGGAAGTAACAATTAACCTTCGTGTAGAAACAGTTCCTACGGTATATGGCATGGACGCAGTGATGCGCTTGTTTAACATGAAATTGGAGTACTTTAAATTAGAAAATCTCGGGCTTGCTCCCGATGAGATGGAAGTCGTTCAAGATGTTATCAAGCATCCTACCGGATTAGTGTTAATCGTCGGGCCGACCGGTTCTGGTAAGACAACCACGCTTTACTCGCTTATCAACACTTTAAATACGCCCGAAAACAAAATCATCACATTAGAAGATCCGGTGGAATATTTCATGCCAGGTGTTGTTCAAATACCGGTTCACGGTGAACTTGGTGACCAGGGGTTTGCAGAAAAGCTGCGGGCTGTGTTGCGACTTGACCCTGATGTCGTGATGGTCGGCGAGATTCGAGATGCCGATACTGCCAAAACGTCATTGCAGGCTGCTCTAACTGGCCACCTAGTATTAAGTACCTTTCATGCAAGTTCTGCAGCAGCAGCCTTAACTCGTATGCTAGATGCAATCGGTATCAACCCGTTGTTCGCAAATGCAATTCACTTGGTGATGGCGCAGCGCCTGGTGCGTCGTTTGGATGATAGTACCAAGCAGTCTTATCAGCCTGATGACGGGTTAAAAGCACAACTTCAGGCCATTATTGATACTTTTCCGCCCGGAATTGAAAGACCGAACATTAATGAAGTTACTCTGTATAATCCTGGGTCTTCCCCTGCAGTGCCTTTTGGCTACAGTGGGCAAATTGCACTCCGTGAACAGTTGCGCATGACGCCTGGCGTTCAACAATTGCTGCGACTCCCACCAGCTCAAGTCACTACATCGGCGCTGCAAGACAAAGCCGTAGAAGAGGGTATGCGCACCATGTTGCATGACGGTATTTTGAAAGCAATTGCCGGCGAAACAACTATTGAAGAAGTTTACCGTGTCGTAGGCTAGTGTGACTACCTTAATGACAGGTGTTGCTAATCTGACCCCTCTCCGTTATAATAACTTGGTCTTATGCAAAGTATTCTCAAAAAATTAGAAAACAGCTACAAGAAATCTGCTGTTGTTGATGTCCGTTCAGGAGACACTGTTCGTGTCCACCAGAAAATCGTCGAAGGTGGCAAAGAGCGTATCCAGATATTTGAAGGCCTAGTCATTCGTGTTGACCGAAAGAGCAGTATCACCAGTAGCATCACAGTGCGTCGAATTGCAAGTGGCATTGGTGTTGAAAAATCGTATTTATTACACTCTCCAAACGTAGTTAAGATTGAAGTAACAAAGCGCAGTAAAGTACGTCGGAATTACCTGACCTACATGCGCGAGCGTACTGGTAAGCGAGCTCGATTACTTGGTGTCGACTTTGATAAGCAGGCTGTCAATGATATTCCAGAAGATACTCCTGTTGATGAAACGACCGACTCCGTTCAGGATTCAGAAGTTCAGGCTGTCCAGAACGCCCCAGATCCAGTCGTCGATAAAGTGGAAAAAACTCAGTCGACAAAAGACGAAACCAAACAGTCCTAAGTACTTTTGATTTTTTTCAGGGTGTGAATTTATTATTGTGACATGATTGGCATTGATGAAGTTGGCCGTGGAGCATGGGCAGGTCCTTTGCTCGTCGTTGCGGCACGATCGGTTCATAATCTGCCGGCAGGAATTACAGACTCCAAAGCACTCAGCAATCTACAGAGACAACATTTTAGTAGGGAGCTTTTAGGTACTTGTGAGTTTGGTGAGGGTTGGGTGGAGCCCGCTGAAATTGATCAATTTGGTTTATCGACCAGCTTAACGATAGGTGCTTCGCGTGCACTTGCGTCTATCAGCGTCTCTCGCAGCGAACATATCATACTCGATGGTAAGTTTAACTATATTCCTATCGAGTATGAATTTGTGGAAACTCGTGTTAAAGCCGATAGTTCAGTGCCAATTGTTTCGGCTGCTAGTATTTGGGCAAAGGTAGCGCGTGATGCCTACATGGAACAGTTATCTACAACGTATCCGGAATATGGCTTTGAGCGCCACGTCGGATACGGTACTAGACTACATAGTAACGCACTGCGAAAGCACGGCCCATTGGCGGCAGTACACCGCTTTTGTTTTAAGCCGATACGTGAATTAGTCTAGTTGTATGACATTACTCATAGGGCAGCAGGCTGAACAGGCTGTAGTCAGTTATCTAGCCAATAAACAGTATAAAATTATTGCCAAGAACTGGAAAACATCACGCTGCGAAATAGATATTGTAGCCAATAAAAACGGCACGATGTATTTCGTCGAAGTTAAATATCGACGCAACACTAAGCAGGGCACTGGCTTTTCCTACATAACGAGTACTAAGTTGTCACGGATGCAGTACGCGGCACAAATATGGGCTAGCTATAATAATTGGCAGGGACAAATGCAGCTTGCTGCTGCTGAAGTTTCCGGAGATGTCTTCCAGCAGATATCTTTCGTTGAAATCTAGTCAGGTAGTGCGCTCAGCCACTTTTTGATAGACGACTCATTGGCTTTTCGCCAAGCAACTTTGCCGGCAATATCTTCATCTCCGATGGTGATAGCCCGGGAAAGTATTACGAGACTTTTTTTCGGTTCGAAAAACTTTCGATAATCATCTAGCTCGTATTGATGTGAAAATACTTGAGCAGCATAACGTGGTACATAGTCAAATGTTTTGTTGGCATCAAGCGTTTTATGCACCCAACTCCATTCATCTTTTAACCATTGCCATGTCGCTGCTCGGGCATCATAGTTTCCCATCAATCGAGCATACCAACGAATTATGTCTTGAAGTCGAACCTCTGTTTTTATCATCGCGAGCAGCGTTGCTATGTGTTTTGGGTTGCGGGTAGTAAGTAGTGATGCTGCAAGATCATCTTTGTCTTCAGCGTTCTCGGTAGCTCGATATAAGTCGAGTAATTTTTTAAAGTCTGCATCATTGCCGTACCTTGCGCCGACAAAATAAACTACGTCACGTACTTCAGATGACAGATCCGCTGGTCGCTTAAATAGTTTGAACCGCTTTTTGCCTTCGGCAATAACTTCCGGCATCTCAGCAGCTGCAGCCATATGTAGTAGTAAATTGCGTAGTCTTTGCGTTTTTGGCGTATCGCTTGATTTTCCATCCCAATCAATGCTTTGGACAGCATTTTTTGTAATGTTCCTTATGTGGGCATTAAGTTTTTGTTCTGAGGCTACGTCGCCGGCAACTAGCCGTCTCGCCTCAGCCAATACCGCAGCAATATTGCTCCATACCGGCTCTTCGGTTTCGACTGAATATGATTCCAGCAGTTGTAAAACGGTAGTCGTCTTAACGACTCCTGCTCGTTGTAAAAGTGTGTAGTTAGTTAGTAGCTGCAAACGGTCAATAGTGCTGAGCTGACCTGTTTGTACAGCCTTTGTTATATGCGCAAAATGGTCTTTGTTTGTGTAGTGCGGAAGAAAATAGCTAACTGATTGATGGTTGAACAATAATGGATCGCTACCGTTAGTATCTATGCTAATTCGTGCATGTTTTGAAGTCAGTATATTTGGAGTTACCGGTAATGTAGTCGCCAGTGGCACATGCCAAGTAGGCGAGGTTTTGTCATTATTTGGGCCGATAACAAATCTTTCCTGAGCAACAATAGCGTGGTCTGCGCCTGGTTGATGCTCTATGCTGATGATCGGATAACCTGGATCGCTAATCCAGTGCTTCATCATCAATCCGATATCACTCCCTGATGCTGCATCAAATTCTTTCCAGAGGTCGCTTGCAGTTGTGTTGGCGAAAGCATGCTTTTCAAAATAATTTTTTAAGCCGGCTCTAAATTCAGATTTATCAAGTAGCGACCATAGCATACGAAGCAGTGAGCCGCCTTTGGCGTAAACGATAGACGGGTCAAACAAAGTGCCGATTTCGTCAGGATGGTTAACGTTTACTCGTACGGACTGCACATTGGCTAACGCATCGCGCCGCATCGCCGCATTAGTGTCGGTTGCAACGTACTGTTCCCATATGTTCCATTCCGAGAACAGTTCATCAACAGCAATAAAAGCCATCATATTGGCAAAACTTTCGTTAAGCCATAGATCGTCCCACCACTTCATGGTGACGAGATTTCCGAACCACTGGTGGCTGAGTTCATGGCAAATTACTTCAGCTACTGTTTGCTTTGTTTCTATACTGCTGCTTTTCGGGTCGACCAGCAGACATGATTCCCGGTATGTAATCAATCCCCAATTTTCCATGGCAGCTGACTCAAACTCAGGTAAGGCCACTTGATCTGACTTGGTCATGGGATACGCAACACCAAAATAGTCTTCAAAAAATTCAAGAGCTTTGACTGTTATGTCTGCAGCAAAAGCTAAGTGATCAGGATTTTGACCAGAGCATGCATACAACGTTACATCAACACCAGTTTTAGTTTTTGATTCGTATTTTACCAAGTCGCCAACAACAAACGCCAATAAGTACGTACTCATTTTTGGAGTAGTTTCAAACGTAGTTACTCTATGTGAACCAGAAATTTTGGAAGATTTTGGCCGGGTGTTGCTGAGTGCAGTGACATTTTCTGGAGATCGGAGTGTTAGGCTAAAGGTTGCTTTGGCTTCTGGTTCATCAATACAAGGGAATACCTCTCGGGCATGGTGGCTTTCGAACTGTGTTGATAGTACCATCTGCTTTTCGACCCCCTGTTTGTAGTATCCAGGGTAAAGTCCGGTCATTGATTCTGTAATTTTGCCTTCAAACTGAAGGGATATTCGGTACGTTCCAGCAAACAATTTTTCACTGCTGTGTAGCCTAACTTCGTGGAATTTCTGGTGGTGATTGATTCGATCAACTAACTTTATCTGCTGACCTTTTTTACTGAGGTAAACAATATCGGCAGAAATAATTTTTAGCGCGTTTTGATGAAATGTCAGCCGGTTGCTGGGCTGTCCGGATTTCTTTCCTTCGATGATAACTGACCCGGTGAACTTCATCGTAAGTGGATCAATATCTAACTCTAGTTGGTATGTTTCTGGTTGAAAGCCTTTGTATAGTCGAGTAACTGTTTTTGCCATAGCCTTGATTCTAACAGACTGGCACAGGATTACGATTACCAGCTAGCCTCAAGTGCGCCCTAAGTTGCTGCTGCTGTATTTTTGAAGCGATGAGTGCAGTAAGCGCCTGTCGCACATCTTTTTTGCTTGGACGGTGTAATCCTTGTGTTGCTTGGTCGCGTAGTTCGCCGTAGCTGGCAGTTGGCGCTACAGATGTCGCTGCTCGAAGTAAGCCGCCGTATGCGATGCCCATTACTGATAAGGGCGCTTCCGTTCTCGTAAGTATGCTGGCTGCTCCTTCATGTATACTAACTACATCATTTTTAGAAGAGCGCGTGCCCTGGGGGTACATAAAAACCAGCGCGCCATCTTCAATATAAGCACACGCTTCTCGTATCGACTCCGTACCCGGATCGTTGCGATCGACGGGAAACGCGCCAACGCCCCGCAAATGCTTATCAATGCCTAGTAACGGCACGAATAGTTCTTTCTTCGCCATTATGTAAGCTGCTCGCCGGCTCGTTAATCCGGTCGCAAGCCCTGTAAAAATAGGATCACGCAGCTTCAAGTGGTTAGAGACTACAAGCGCACCACCATGTTGCGGTATATGTTCACTTCCTTCCACTTGATAGGCAAGTAAACATCTTGTTGCTCGAAGACTCAAATCAAATACTTGAGCATACAGTCTTGGATTCGGAACCTCTGAAAATTCAGCTTCACGTACATGCATGGCGGCTATTATGACATAATTAATCCATAGTTGCTGGTATATTAGTTTCCTTTGCAAAGGGTGTTCTGTTAAAATAATGAGTGTACGAGTCCGGCCCGATTGGTCGGATTTTTTCATATCATAACTATTCATACATTTTGGAGATAAATAAATGAACCTAGACTTTAAACAACTTGCCACAGCTATAAAGACAATAGCCGAAGAAAAAAATTTACCAGAAGACCAAGTCCAAGAAATTGTCGAGCAGGCGCTTGCTGCCGCTTATCGTCGTGACTATGGTGAAAGGGAACAAGAAGTACGTGTCACAATGAATCTCAACAACGGCGAGGTGATTGCCTATGTTTCGAAGGAAGTTGTTGACGAAGTAGAAGATGATAAGTATCAGATGAATCTAGCTGCCGCGCAGGTGATCCAAAAAAACGCGGCCGTCGGCGATATGGTAGAAATTCAGAGTCCTGTCGAAGACTTTGGACGTGTTGCAGCCCAAACTGCCAAGCAGGTAATTTTGCAGCGTCTACGCGAAGCAGAGCGAGAAATCGTACTCAATGAATACGAAGATAAAATCGGTAGTATAGTCAACGGTGTCGTTAATCGAGTAGAGGGCCGGATGGTGCGGGTCGAGCTTGGTCGTGCACAAGGGATAATGCCTGCCAGTGAGCAAATTCAGGGTGAGCGATATTATACTGGTCAACGTTTGAAGTTTTACCTCAAGGAAGTCGAAAAAGGTTTTCGTGGCCCACAGCTTATCGTTAGTCGTGGTACAAAGGAATTTGTAGAACATTTATTTCGCAACGAAGTGCCTGAAATGGAAAACGGCGCAGTAGAAATAAAACTGATTGCCCGTGAAGCTGGTATCCGTTCAAAAATCGCTGTGGCCAGCAATGTACAAGGAGTTGATCCTGTCGGAACATTCGTTGGTGGTCATGGGACGCGCATCAATGCTGTCCGAGATGAAATTGGCAGCCAGGAAATGATCGACATCATTGTATGGGATGCAGATGTAAGTACCTTTATTTCTAGCGCCATGAAACCAGCCAATGTTACGCGAGTAGTAATCGATCAAGCAGCACAAAAAGCACAAGTAATTGTTGCCGATGACCAACTGAGTATAGCCATAGGCAAAGGTGGTCAGAATGTCCGTCTTGCTAGTAAACTTACCGGATATGAACTAGATGTTGAATCTGCCGATTCTGCGCCAAAACCAGAACCCAAAACCGCCGAACAGCCAAAAGTACAAGAAGCACCTGCGCCGAAGCCAGCCGCACCAAAGCTTAAGAAGAAAACCGATCTTGAAAACAGCTTGCTTGACGCTATCGAACAGCACGGCGAAGAACAAAAATAGATCGTGTTTGGCACTCTTGACGTTAGAGTGCTAGTTTGTGTATCATGGCAGTAGAACTTCTAAAATATTTGAAGCTCAGAAAGGGTGTGAAGAACTATGATGCCACAAGGCCCTGATTTCCAGGACTTTCTACATCACTTAACGGACAACGCGCTGCACAGTCTTAAACAGGCTGACCAGATAGCGCGAGCGAGTGGCAGTGCCTACATCGGTACTGAACACCTTCTTCTTGGTGTCCTTGCCCAAGAGGGTTCAATGGGGGCAAAAATTCTCACAGATTCGGGGATTACGCTTGAACGTGCTCGACTGGCACTTAACCTGACCCCCAAAACACTTGTTATAAATATTGGAGCGAAGGGCTTGTCTGAAACTGCCAAGCTGACGCTAAAAATGGCATGGGAAATTGCTCAGGACTTTAATCAAGATTTTTGCGGCACGGAACATATCCTTTACAGCATACTGAGTCAGAAAAACGCTCGAGCAACGGTGCTTCTTCGCGACATGAACATTAATGTTGATAATGTTACGAGTGAGCTAGAACGATTTCTTAATAAGCAGCAGTTTGACGAAAATAGTACAAGCTCACAGCACAAAAAAACCAAATCTGGCAAGAAATCTGCCGTAGAGTTTTTTGGTACAAACCTTACCGATCAGGCGAAAAGTGGCAAGCTTGACCCGGTTGTAGGGCGGGAAATTCAAATTCGTCGGGTTATCACAATTTTGAATCGGCGCACAAAGAACAACCCTGTGCTGATCGGTGAACCGGGGGTGGGTAAAACTGCTATCGTTGAAGGTCTTGCTCAGCGTATTGTCAACGAAGAGGTGCCAGATAGTTTGCTTGATAAGCGCATAATTATGCTTGATTTAGCTGGGATGATTGCCGGCACAAAGTATCGAGGTGAATTTGAAGATCGCCTTAAAAAAGTTATGACTGAACTAGAGAATGATAGTCGTACTATTTTATTTATCGATGAACTGCATCTAATCGTTGGAGCAGGTGCGGCTGAAGGTAGTATGGATGCCGGAAACATCTTAAAACCGGCCCTGGCACGCGGGAAAATTCAACTCATTGGGGCTACGACAACTGATGAATACACTCGATACATTGAAAAAGATGCTGCTTTGGAGCGTCGTTTCCAACCCATCCAAGTGCCTGAAACCAATCGTGGTGAGACGGTCGCAATACTAAAAGGCCTTCGTCGGCACTATGAAGATTTTCATGGCGCCACTATCAGTGACGAAGTCATTGAAGACACGGTACAGTTTGCTGCGCGGTACATAAATGACCGATATATGCCCGACAAGGCTATTGACCTTATGGATGAAACTGCCGCCCACCTTAGAGTTGACAAGGCTAAAACGCCGCCAAAGGTACGACAACTCCAAAAAGAATTACGGCTAGTTAGTACTCGAATCGAGGAGGCGGTAGATACCGAGGATTACGAGCGTGCCGCTCGAGAAAAACAGCGAGCCAGTCAAATTAATGAAGAACTCAAGAAACTACAAGCTGGTGCAGTAGGAAAACCCTTTGTACTTGGGAGTGATGATGTGGCAGACACGGTGTCTCGCATGACAGGTGTTCCTGTTAATAAGGTCATTAAGAGCGAAGCTAAATATTTGCGAGATTTAGAAAAAAACCTTGGCTTATCTGTAATCGGACAGCACGAAGCAGTTGAAACAGTCGCTCGCGCCGTGCGACGTTCCCGATCCGGTATCTCGGCCGAAAACCGACCCATTGGATCATTCATATTTCTAGGACCAACAGGTGTAGGTAAAACTGAACTGGCACGGGTGTTAGCTAAAGAATTCTTCGGCAGCGTTAATAACCTGGTCAAAATAGATATGAGTGAGTTTGGAGAACGACACACTGCCGCCCGATTGGTTGGTGCACCAGCTGGATATGTTGGCTATGACGACGGCGGGCAACTTACCGAAAAAATACGTCGCCAGCCTTATAGCGTTGTGCTATTCGACGAAATCGAAAAGGCTCACCCGGATGTCTTTAATATGCTGCTACAAATGCTGGAAGACGGGTACTTAAGTGACGCAAAGGGTCGTCGAGTAGACTTTAGTAACACTATCGTCATTATGACGAGTAATGTTGGTGCAGACCGATTACAGAAAGAAGCTAGTTTTGGGTTTAGTGCGACGAGCGAGGCGGATTTAAACGATTTGGCTCAACTGCATGAGCAAAACAAAAGTAAAGTACATGATGAGCTTAAAAAACTGATGCGCCCAGAGCTTCTGAATCGAATTGATAAGATTATTGTGTTTCGGTCGCTGACCCGTAAAGATATTGCCAAAATTCTTGAGTTGCAGCTTGAGGATATTCGATCTCGAATACATAAAATAGGTCTAGGACTAAGTGTTACCAAGGCTGCAAAAAAGCACTTTGTAGAACATGGCTATGATGTTAAGAACGGTGCCAGACCAATGAGGAGACTGCTGCAAGACACAATCGAGGACACTATAGCCGGTAGGATGATTAATGACGATTATCAAACAGGCGATGTCGTTCTTGTTGACGTCAAAAAAGGCGCTTTGACCTACCAAAAAGCAATAGAGTAAATGATATAATTGTCCTTATGCATCGCACCCGTAAACTGGTCGGGATACTTGTTGTCGTAGCAATTTTGTCGCTACCGCTGATTGCGCTCATCAAGCGACAAGACATTTTTGACTGGTGGCGTCTTCGGGGGTATGTTCCCACACAGGAAGTTGCAAATCTCGCCACCAATACATCAATGAATGCATTTGGTCGTAAGCTATTTTATGTCAATCATCCAAAGGTTGACAATCTAGCGGCTTTTCGAGTACATTGCACCGACAGTGAAGCTTCGATTGTTCTTGGCTGCTATCGCACCAACACCGGAATATTCATTTATGATGTAAATGATGTGCGTTTGGATGGAATTCAAGAAGTGACTGCCGCACATGAAATGCTTCATGCCGGCTATGATCGGCTTAGTGGCTCTGAGCGGCAACGAGTAAACACACTAACGGCACAAGCGTTTGCTGCTCTGGATGATGAACGTATCAAAAGCACCATTGAGCAATATCGTCGCAAAGACCCAACTATCGTTCCTAACGAACTTCATTCTATCCTGGCAACTGAGGTGAAGGATCTTCCGGCAGAACTTGAAACATACTATCAGAAATACTTTACCGATCGCGCGCGTGTGGTTGCATTGTCGAAACAATATGAAGCTGAATTTACGAAGCGAAAGAACCGCGTTGATGCCTATGACACACAGTTGGCAACATTGAAAGCAAGTATTGAGTCATCAGAAAAACTACTCAACGAACAACTTAAAGACTTAAAAGCATCACGAACTGAACTCGAAAATTTATTATCAAGCGGTCAGCGCGATCAATATAATGCATCCGTACCTGGGTTTAACGCGAATGTAAGCAGTTACAATCAGCTGGTACGGGGCGTTCAAGCTCAAATTACACAGTATAATCAGCTTGTAATAGAGCGTAATGAACTTGCCAAGGAAATACGAGACTTAACTGATGCGATTGATACCAGGGCTGAGCCGCAAGAAATTCGGTAATTCACCTCTCAAAAACAGCCAGGCTGCGGTACTATAAAAGTCTATGGGAAAAAAGACCAGTACTAGTTTCGTATGTTCCGAGTGTGGATCGGCACACATTAAATGGTCGGGGAAGTGCAGTGTTTGTGGCGCATGGAATAGTCTGCAGGAGCAAATCCAGCTCAATGACCAGCCAGGAGGCAACGGCAAGAAGCTAGTAGTCACAGATTTTCGTGACGCTACAGCTAAGGACGAGGCACGTCTTACTACAGACAGCACAAATATCGATACGCTGCTTGGTGGAGGGCTGGTAGCTGGAAGTGTTGTGCTACTGGCTGGTGAGCCTGGAATAGGTAAAAGTACACTACTGCTACAAATCGCAAGCGGCGCGGCAAAACAGCACAGCGTGCTGTACGTAAGCGCTGAAGAATCAGCCCGTCAAGTCGGACTGCGAGGTACTCGTCTTGGTACGATGCAGCCAAAGCTAAAACTAGCTTCCTCAACAAGCAGTGATGATATTGCAGCCAGTATCGTCTCCGGTGAGTATGGCGTTGTTATCGTCGATTCGATACAGACAGTTTCGGTGGATAGTGTGCTCTCGGCCAGTGGCAGTACCGCTCAGGTGACCAACAGCACCCGTCTATTAAGCGCGGCAGCCAAGCGCAGCAACACAACGCTAATTATCGTCGGGCATGTCACAAAAGAGGGTACGATAGCCGGTCCAAAACTGCTTGAACATCTCGTAGACGTAGTGATGCAGCTTGATGGTGACCGTTACGGCGGCTTCAAGGTACTTCGGGCGGTTAAAAATCGCTATGGACCTACTGACGAAGCAGTAATTCTGGAAATGGATAGTAGCGGGTTGAAACCGATTGAAAATCCGTCAGAAGCACTTTTGGCAGAGCGGCAGGTTACAGATGGATCGGTAGTACTTGCCACTGTCGAAGGCAGCAGAGCGCTACTCGTCGAGATCCAGGCCCTAGTTAATAAGACGAGTTATGGATACCCGAAACGTGCATCAAGCGGATTTGATGTTAATCGAATGAATTTGCTTATTGCGGTGCTTGAGCGACGAACTAAACTAGCACTATCCGACTACGATGTGTACCTCAATATTGTGGGTGGTATGCGACTTTCGGATCCTGCTGCTGACCTGGCCGTATGTTTGGCAATTGGCAGTGCGGCAAAAGGCATGCAACTGAATACAAATGCTGCTGTGTTTGGCGAGATTGGACTCTCCGGCGAAGTTCGACACGTGGTTCATATTGAAAAGCGCCTTGCTGAAGCAAAGAAACTCGGACTGGATGGGGCAATTGGGCCGCCGTACCAGCGCAAGCAGCTTACTGGACTAATGCCGATCAAGACAGTTAAAGACGCATTGAATACCTACCTACAAAAGAAGTAGTCGCTTGTGTGTAGTCAAAACTGAATTACTAAAAGTCTTCGGTGCTGGATTGGCCGCCGTTATTTGATTTTACATAGGCCTTACGATTTGCGCCTAGTACGGTTCTGTCGGTACCTGACACGGCCGCCGTACAGCTAAACCCACCGCCATTTGCCGATATACAAAGCTCATAGGACGACGCACCAGCAAATGATGACCACGTAAAACGGTAGTTGTTTGGCCCTGGAGCATTAGAAACGTCAAGCTGTAGTGATGAATCGTCTGGTGTGGAAAGATTCACAGTAATACTATTGCTTGCTTCGTAAAGTACGCTGTCGGACACAATGGCGGTAACATCTTTGTTGCCGCTAAAGGTAGAGGTAAAGTCAAGCGAGACTGATCCATCTCCGCCTACTTGCGCCGAACAGCCATTCGCACAATTAGGTATAGCTTGTCCATCAATAGTAAAGGTTATCGTGCCTGGGAACTGGGCGCTACTGAGCGGATGAGTCCCTGCTGAGGCAACTGCTTGAATGCGGTACTGTCCGCCGCCGATGTTAAGAACAGTTAGATTTACGCTCGGTTTAGCGTCTTCACATTTATGAACATCGTCATTTTCATTGGTGTTAGCATTCCGACCGGCACCGACAAATGTATCTCCGCTGAACGCATCTGCAGCAGCATCATTAATCTCTTGCTTAGCTTTTGGAGGTGTACAGTTGGTGGCAAGTTTGTTACTCACTCGGTCTATGGTGCGCTTTTTGTTGCTAGCAGTTTTTGGTTTATACCAGGATGGGTACAGGTCTGTGGCTGGGCTAGGTTCTCTGGATCCAACACCGACATGAGTGCGTATAACATATGCTGGCAAGGTCTGCACACCTGTAGGTTTTTGGCGTTCGAGCGGCGGTAAGCTGTCGTGCGCCTTTTTCATCCAACCATTCCAAATCGGCTCAGTCATTGTTTCCATGAAGCCGGTCATTTCTACATTGCCAGTATGATGGCCAACCCAGACTCCTGCGGAGTAATAGGTCGAATAACCCATCAATAATCCGTCCTTAGCGTCATTAGTGGTACCAGTTTTTAAGCTGAATTTATGGTTTTTATAGCGATGTGGCTTGACGCTAAAGTAGCTAGCATTGGGGTCGGACATCATGTCCGAAATTATGTAGCCAGTTTCCGGTCGAACAGCTTGCTCGCCTTGTGGTTGCTTCCACTCATCTATGGTTTTACCGCTAGCGTTTTCAATTTTTAGTATATATGTCTGTGGAAGCTTAACACCGTTGCGGCTAAAACTGGCAAAAGCGTTGACATGCTCATCAAGGCGCAAGTAGGCACCATCACCGATTGCTGAGCTTGAGTAACACTGCGTCTCATTCTCCTTAACACCGACCGGTTTGCCAGGTTCATAACATTTATACCCACTGGCAAGACCTAACTTTTCAGCAGTATTGATAGTTTTATCAATGCCGGCAATCAACATCGCTTTTACGGCTGGGACGTTTCGAGAACCACCAAGTGCATAGCGTAGCGTCACGGGGCCGGGATACCGAAAGTCATAATCATGCAGACAATTACCACCCTGCTTAGGTCGTGCTTTATTGGTACAAGGGTAGCCCTCCAAAGGCCCCTGCGTGTCATAAAGTACCGACCCGGCGCCAAATGTCGTAGTATTCTCGATAAGAGCAGCGTAATCATACGGCTTTACGCTCGAACCGGGTGGCAGTGGTCGTGTGGCAAAATTCACCTCGCCAGCGCGCGCCTTATCGTTAAAGTCCGGTCCGCCAACCAGAGCAACAATATGACCGGTGCGGACATCCGAGGCAACGAAAGCTGCTGTATCGCCGCGCTGGCGCTTTACTTGCGCTATACCTTTTGATACTGATTCTTCAGCGTAGCCTTGCAGGGTTAGGTCTAGCGACGTAGTGACTTTCCATCCACCGATTTTGGCAGAGCCGCGTTCGCCGGTAGGCACATATTTTTTAAGCAATTGGTCTTTGGCGGCTAGAACGAAGTACGGAGCTTTAATGTTGGTGTATTTTGCTGTTCGTGGCTTAACTTTGGCAACAGTGTCGACCTTTTTGGCTTCTTCGGCCTGGGCTTTAGTAATTTTGCCCGTTTCTGCCATTACATCGATAATGTAATGTTGCCTAGAAATAAAAGCCTCACGGTCAAAATCAGATTCACTATATGGCGAATATATGGTTGGTGATTTTGGAATAGTGGCAAGCATGGCAGCCTCGTCAAGCGTCAAGTCCTTAGCGGACTTGTTGAAGTAGTTTTGTGCCGCAGCCTCTACGCCATACTCAATACCCCCGTACGGCGCCACATTGAGATAGCCGGTCAGGATAACATCTTTGTTGTACGTACGCTCTAGCTCGACCGCTAAAACCAGTTCCTTTATTTTTCGCTTGTATGTTTGTTCGTAGCCGACACCTTCTTGAGTTAAGCGCACTAATTGCTGAGTAATTGTGGAGCCGCCTTGAGTGGTGCCCGTTGTGCCAAAGACGTTGTTGAATCCAGCACGCACAATACCACGTGTATCAAAACCCCGGTGACTGTAAAAGTCTCGGTCTTCAATTGCAACGGTGGCATCCTTAATATTCTGCGGAATGTCTTTGGATTCTATCGGAATACGCTTTACAGCACCGTAATCTTCCCACAAAAGCACTTGTCCGGTTTTATCAAAATACCGGATACTGCCGCCTATATTACTGCCAGAAATGTCTTTAAGATTAGGCAAGTCTTTACGGAAGTACGCAAACACGGCTATTAATACGACGAATATGGTGACGATGCCCAGACCGGTAAGTTTAAGCGCCATGATGCCGCCGTCCTTACTGAACCAGTAAGCAAATTGACGCTTAGGGTGTAGTCGCCACAGTATCCGCTTGAACCGGGACTTAGGTAGTCCTCGCAGTCGTTCTGCCTTTCGTCGGGCCTTTTCGTCAGATCGCTCACGAAATTTTTCGCTTATCGATCGACGAATTTTTATCTCTTTACCGCTTTTGGTAGTGATAAATTTACTGGTTGAGCGGCGTGGTCGGTTGGTACCGCTTTTTTTCGGGTTCATGGGGTTACGTCGTACTCCTTTGTTCAGGCATCATTATAGCAAATTTGTTGGGCAGTAAAGACCATAATCATTAATTATATAAGCGCAAAGCTGAGTCAAAGCTTGGAAGCCAACACTGGCTTCAGATATACTGAGTGGTAATGATGCTTTCAGAAGATCTCGCCTGGCGAGGATTGATAAAAGACACAACGTTTCAAGATGCCACTTGGCTAGATACACCGAGATGGTTTTATCACGGTGTAGATTGCTCGGCCGATAGTCTTACCATCGGTAATTTGGCTGCAATGTTACTGGCACGGCGCATGGTTGAAGCAGGCTGGAGCGGCGTACTGCTCATCGGAGGTGCTACTAGTTTGGTTGGAGACCCAGGTGGCAAAACGGAAGAGCGTGAATTAAAGTCGCGCAGCGAAATAGATAACAATGCAGTAGCCATAAAACGACAAGTGGAACAACTGTTCGATGGAAAGCCATTTCAAACCGTTAATAACATAGACTGGCTGGAGCCGCTTGGCTTTATCGAATTTTTAAGAGAAGTTGGCAAACATTTCAGTATGACAGAACTTATGCAGCGTGACTTTGTAGTAGAGCGGACTGGCGAAGGTGGCAGCGGCATGAGTTTTGCGGAATTCAGCTACACGCTGATGCAGGGGTATGACTACTGGTATCTAAACAAGAATCACCAGGTGGAGCTACAAATCGGCGGATCCGACCAATGGGGCAACATGCTTTCTGGGGTGCCGCTGATACGTAAAAAAGAAAATGCCGAAGTACATGCCATGTCGATGCCATTAGTAATTGATAACACGACTGGGCGCAAGTTCGGTAAAAGCGAGGCCGGTGCCATTTGGCTAGATCCTAATCGCACCTCACCCTACCAGTTCTATCAGTTTTGGTTAAATGTCGATGACGACGCAGTAATTGATTTCTTAAAGATATATACGCTCCTTACAAAGGAAGAAATCGAGACAGTAGGTTCTGAATTTAATGAGCAACGTTCTTCTCGAATTGCACAAAAAAAGCTGGCCTATGAGGTAACCGCCATCGTTCACGGAATACCCGTAGCTGATGCTGTGAGCAACGTAACCAATGCTCTATTTGGTGGCGCCGACTATCGCGATTTGAAAGAACAGGATTTTGCAGTACTACAAGGAGAATTACCGGTAGTTGAAGCTCAACTGGGCGAAACGCCCATTATTGATATTCTAGTTAAAGGTAAGCTTGCTAGCAGTAAAAGCGAAGCCCGACGCTTTTTAGAAGGCTCGGCAGTATATATCAACGGCATACAGTTCAGCAGCGAAAAAACAGTTCTTGAGCAAGCCGACCTTATTGGCTCATATGTGCTTATCCGCAGAGGCAAGAACGCTCAAATTATTGTGCATGTAAACTAAATAGATCGGTTTAATTTTATGTCAAAGCAAGCAGCAAAACACGTCCGTAAAGCAGATCAATATGATGACCCAACCCACAACTACAAACAGTACTGGGTGGGGAGAGAATACGAACATGCCGCAGAAGAGCTAGCTATAATGCGACTTTTAAAAGGCCGACAATTCAACATGGCTGTTGACGTGGGTGGTGGGTATGGGCGGCTCAGTAAATTTATTACCGCGTTCAGTGAAAAAGTCATCTTGGCGGAACCAAGCAAACAGCAACTAGACATCGCCGCTGATTATCTAAAAGATGCACCTCGCGTCGAAGCGCGTCAGCTACAGGCAGCTGACTTAAAGATGAAATCGGGTAGTGTGGACTTAGTATTGATGGTTCGGGTTTTGCATCACTTGCCAGACCCAGGACAGGAATTTAGCGAAATTGCCCGTGTGCTAAAACCAGGCGGTACGTTTCTGCTCGAATTTGCCAATAATGCCCATGGCCTCAACCGTATCAGGTATGGATTGAAAGGCAAGGTAGTACCGAAAACACCGGTTGACATTCGAAGCGATGCCAATAAGGCAGATAACGAAATCCCATTTGTTAATCATCATCCCAAAATGGTACTGCGGCAAATATATGACGCCGGTTTTGAGCTTGAGGCAGTGCTTTCAGGCTCTAATCTACGTTCGACTCGTTTAAAGAGGCTGCTCAGTCCAACAACTATGCTTAGTCTTGAAAAGCTATTTCAGCCACTACTTGCGCCCCTCTATTTTGGGCCTAGTATCTGGTTGCGTCTAAAAAAACGTTAGATATCATCTTGCTACACTGAGTCTATGAATATTAGAGAACTTAGTGGTGTCGGTGAATCTGTGGCCGCTCGCCTTGAGCGGCTCGGCATTAATTCGGTGGAGGATTTAATCACACATTTTCCTCGTCGCTATGACGATTACTCTAATGTAACTGAGATTTCGAAGTTAAAACCTGGTGCAGCCTGTTTGAGGGTAACCTTCTCTTCAATCGCTACTCGTCGTGTCCGACGAGGATTGCATATAACCGAAGCGCTAGCGAGCGATGACACCGGCAGCATTCGGGTGACATGGTTTAACCAACCGTACCGTGCTTCGTCAATCCAAAATGAGCAGCCATATTACGTTGTCGGTGAATATGCGCTGAACCGCGGAAGATTCAGTATGACGAATCCGCAAATTGAACGTGTGTCCGATTTTCCGCTCAACGCCCATCGGATTGTGCCAAAATACCGTGAGACAAAAGGTCTTACTTCTGCTGGACTGCGTAAATTAGTGCACCAGGCGTTAGGCCAATTACCAGTGATTAACGAGCATTTGCCGGCGTGGGTTGTGGCTAGCAATAAACTAGTAGATTATCGCAGTGCCATTGTTCAGATGCATTTTCCGGATTCGCCTGCTTCATTAGAAAAGGCCAAAAAACGTCTTGGTTTTGAAGAAGTATTTCGACTTAGTCTAGCAGCGCTATTAAATAAGCATGAACTACTCTCGGAAAAATCTCTAGCAATACCATTTGATAAAAAAGTTGCCCAGAAATTTGTCGCAAAGCTACCATTTGCCTTAACTAATGCTCAGCGGCGTGTGGCTTGGGATGCATTGACAGATATTGGGAAAACGCAGCCGATGAACCGACTTGTCGAGGGTGATGTCGGCTCCGGCAAGACAGTTGTTGCTGCTCTAGTAGCGTTAATGGCGATGAGCAAAGGGTTCCAAGTAGCACTCATGGCACCGACCGAAATTCTGGCCAGGCAACATTATGAATCGCTCACAAAAATTTTTGAGTCAGTTGACATGCATACTGAAATAGAACTGCTTGTGGGGAGTGTTAAAGGTCAGCAAAGACAAAACATTTACGCTAATTTAGCGAGCGGAGATTTGCGTCTCATTGTTGGTACACAGGCGTTGTTTCAGACAAAAGTTGTCATGAAAAAACTGGGCTTCATTATTGTCGACGAGCAGCACCGTTTTGGTGTTGAGCAGCGTAAAAAACTGCAGGCCAAAGCCGGTCATATGCCACACGTTCTACACCTTTCGGCGACACCGATCCCGCGTAGTTTGGCGTTGACACTGTACGGTGAGCTCGACATTAGTCTCATTGATGAATTACCTAAAGGCCGGTTGCCTATTAACACTAAATTACATTCTCCGAATTCCAGGGAATCACTATACCGCCAAGCTGAAGTCGAACTTGACGCTGGTCGTCAGGTATACGTAGTTTGCCCTCAGATTGTCGAGGGTGATGACAGCTCATTATTGTCGGCAGAGGTAATGTACGAAAAGCTTAAGTCCGGGCACTTTAAATCGCGCCGGGTAGGGCTAGTGCATGGAAAAATGAAATCCGACCAAAAAGAAGCAGTCATGAAGGACTTTAAGCAGGGAAAGATCGATGTGTTGGTGTGCACAACTGTTATCGAAGTCGGCATCGATGTGCCAAATGCCACCTGCATGATCATTGAAGCTGCCGAGCGTTTTGGACTGGCACAGCTTCACCAGCTGCGGGGAAGAGTCGGGCGAGGATTGCATCAGAGTCACTGTTTCCTGGTGCCAAGCAGTAGTCAGGTAGCTACTACACGTCTTTCAGCCCTTGAAACAACACACGATGGTTTTAAGTTGGCGGAACTGGATCTTCGCTTACGTGGGCCAGGGGCGATATATGGCACTAATCAGCATGGTGCACTAGACCTTCGGGTTGCAAAACTAAGCGACACTAAGCTTATTGCCGCTGCGCGGGCAAGTGCACAAGCATTTATTGACCAAGGTGAAAATCTGCTACAATATCCGCAGTTAGCTGCCAAAGTTAGCGCTTTGCGAGCAGTGACAAATCTGAACTAACAAAAATTTGATAATTCGAGGAGGGTCAGCGGGCTTACGTCGCCGTTGTTTGCTATGTATTCGGGAACGACACTTACTAAATACTCTGGTCGAGTACTCGGTGCTCATCAAAAAGTCGATAGAGTAGCTCGACGTCAGTTGTTGCAATTTGGCGATGCCGCAAAACTGTTCCCCTCATCTCGGCAGATATTGCACTACGAAGGCAAAAACGGCCCAGACGGCATTAAACGTAAAAGCCCAGCGAGCGTCGAGGTGCAGCACTGGTACGACCCGTATGATGAAGATGATTCCAACCTGCTGGAACAAATCGCGCACCACTACGAGCAACTCGTTCGTCAGTTATTAAAAGGCGATACTAATCGAGCGGCCTTTGAAGCTGCCTGGTTGTCCCACGCTATTGTTGACGGCCTTACTCCTGCTCATCATTACCCCTTCGAAGAAAAGCTGGGCGAGCTCTGTGGCGGTGGTGGTTTGCACGAACGCACCACCATTCTAAAAAAGAACATCATGAGTGGCGAGACGCCTTTGCAGATCATGAAGAATAACTGGCGTTATTGGGGTCCGAAAGGTTTGTTTATTACTCACGGATTGTTCGAGTGGGGTCTGGCAACAATTATGGCACCGATGCGGTTCCGGGGCTTGGCACCCGATGAGCACGATATTGCACGCTTCTACGATATCGGCGGCCAAGAGTGGTTCAAGCACACCGCCCGCCGAGTTGCGCAGCACGATTTATACGAACGTTTTTACGACAGCGGCTGGACGCCGGCATTAGCCTATGAGGTGCGCTCGGTATTGGCTCCCGCCATGGTCAGAACAGTCTGCTTGTTTTGGCATAGTGCACTTGTTGATGCCGAATTACTTGCTCATCCCAAAGCATGAGTAGGGCATAATAGAAAAATGAGAGTTATATCAGGACGCTTAGGCGGGCGTACATTCCAGGCACCAGCTGGTCATCGTACCCACCCCATGGGCGAGCGTGTGCGAGGGGCATTATTCAATACCTTAGGCGATATCGAAGGGCTATTAGTACTCGATGCCTTTGCTGGGAGTGGTGCACTTAGTATTGAATCTATAAGTCGAGGCGCAAGTCATGCCATAGCGGTGGATATCGATAAAAACGCCCACGGCACAATCACCGAAAATGTGAAAGCGTTGGGTATTTCCAAGCAAGTAAAAGTAGTTCGTGCCAACGCATCGGGGTGGAGTGACAATAATCAAGACACTCTATTCGATATTGTTATAGCCGCCCCGCCGTATGACAACTTGCAACATGCGCTCGTCGCTAAGTTAACTAGGCATGTCACGCCACAAGGATTATATGTTTTGGACTGGCCTGGTCGGACCGACCTGCCACTGTTGCCTGAACTCACATTGCTAAAACAGTACGACTACGGTGATGCACAGCTCGTTTTTTATCGCAAAGTATCGTAAAATACAGACTGGTTTAAAAGTATGGGGATGTGGTGAAATTGGTAGACACGCTAGCCTTAGGAGCTAGTGTCGCAAGACGTGAAGGTTCAAGTCCTTTCATCCCCACCAAAGTAGGGGACCTTTATTTTATCTCTTTGTAGCGAAGAACTGCAGCCAGTGTATAGATGATCGTAAGCCCAACTGCAATAAGTCCACCAATAGCTGGCAGCACAGATGGCAGCGTAATGAGCAGCATTACCGCCAACACACTTAGTATTGCCCAGGCATAACCCTTGGTTTTATCCCAACTTTGTCGAAGCGCTTGCTCGATGCCGAGGTTCTTATCAATCATGAGATACGGTGCCATGAATGTTCGTATGATTAGATAAACACCCGGAATAATAAACGCAAAAATCCCCAGAACAATGGCGATACCCATAAGAAGCAGTAGTCCTGCCAGCCGAAGCCATAAGCCGTTTTTAGTGAATCCGTTCCAGACTGCCCCCAAGTTGGGTGTTTTTCCGTTAATAATCATAACAGAGGCTACCAGCATCAATACTGCACCTAAAATACTCAAAACATTAAGTATAAAGATTATAAACATATCTTCGGCGCCAATTACCGTTCCGGCGTTTGGTCCGGATACAGCATTGGACACCAAGTTACCTAAGCCGTAACCTTCTTTATTTTCATCCGAAATCCGGTCAAATGTATCTAAGACTGCGAGGGCAATCGTCGGTGCGTACAGTAATCCGACGAGTCGCCAGTTTTCTTTTACCAGCGCATAGCTTTTTGAAAATAGTCCAAGTGCTGGCGTTGTTGCTTTCTTACTTTCTGTCTTGTTATCTGATTGAGTAGTTGTTTTTTTCGCCATAAGTTCAATATAGTCCATTATTTATAAAATTCATACATTTACAGGACTTGACCAAGTTAAATAAAGTTTTTAATATATGTGTTAATCATGAGAAATAAATTATTTCTTTCCGAGACCCATGTACATATATTGCCGGAGCGAATCGGTTAGTTAGCAAGTTCCTAAAAATATTTAGCAGCAAAAGCAAAACGCCGAAATCGCCTCGGCGTTTTTTAATTACTGACTATAAAAGGGAGATTCTAGTGAATATTGTATGTACAAGTAAAAAAGAGCAAATTGCCTCTTTTTATGATGAAATGGCGAATAGCTATATTGATGCGTTTGGACGACCACCGTGGAATGAGCGTTCTAAGTGTAGGGCTGAGTATTTAACGGATAGACAGAATTGCGTTGGGAAGTTGAGTCAGTTAGCGGTGGGGCAGTTTTGTGTTGACTGTGGGCGCACGCCAAATGAGCCAGCGTATTCGGTTGGTGAGTGCCAGCAAGCATTTGATGCACTACTCGCAAAAGGTGCTGTGTTCTATATCGAATCTGAGTTGGAGCCATTCGTGTTTGCTACTATTGGCATTGTACGAGATAGCCCCACACTTGTTGGTGATAAATACGACGATGAGGTTATGGCGACAGCCATTGATGACATAATCGGCTCAGAATTATTTGTGTGGCTTGAGGAATCGTTTGCAAACCTGTCACTGCGCCCTAGCGGTAATATGAAAAATCGCTATGCTGCCGTCTTGGCGCTTGCTTCACAGCTTGGCTGTGAACGGATTGCCACCGTACGATCAACCCTAAAGTTATCTATGCTACTTGCCGAGACTTCCCGCAAGCTAAGCTATATCTTCCCAATGAAGAGTACCAGACTGAATTTAACAGCGGATTGGAGATATTTAGATCAAGCAGCGTGGGTACTATTCCCGATCGCAGAGCACTTCTAGTGTGGAATACTCCACCAAATGATTTTTGTATGAGCCCTGAGAGGGGCAGAACTGGTATAATTTGAACCATATGCCACTTTCCACTCAACCATATAAAGGCGCCCGGGACTTTTATCCGGATGATAAAAGGCTACAAAAATATTTGTTTTCTCAGATGCGCGACACGGCCGAAAAATTTGGCTACAGCGAATATGATGCACCTATCCTTGAACCGCTAGAACTGTATCTTGCTAAAACCAGCGAAGAAATAGTCAACGAACAAACCTACAGCTTTACTGACCGAGGTGGGCGAAACATTACCTTGCGACCAGAAATGACCCCAACGGTTAGCCGGATGGTCGCCGCAAGACGCCAGGAATTAAATTACCCGCTGCGCCTGTATAGCATTCCCAACTTATGGCGATATGAGCGACCGCAGCGTGGTCGGCTACGTGAACATTGGCAGCTTAATGTCGATATTTTTGGCGTGGAAGGTATTGAGGCAGACCACGAAATCATACTAGTCGCTGACACGTTGATGAAAAGCTTTGGCGCTAAAAGTGGTATGTACGTCGTACGCATTAACAGTCGCAAATTAATGAACATGCTGCTTCATGAGTACCTTGACTTAGACGAAACTCAAACATCGGCACTCATTAGGCTAATCGACAGAATGCATAAAATTCCGGAGGCTGAATTTTTTTCACAGGCCGATATGCTTCTAGCACCAGCGCAACGCGAGTCTGGGCTAGGCGGCAAGATTGCGACGTTGCTTGGCACCAAGTCAATTAGCGACTTACCGCCCGAAATTCGTAGTCATCAATCTGTGCTCAGTATTCAGCACCTGCTAATGGTACTTCAAGAAAGCGGTGTCAAAAATGCCGTATTTGACCTGACGTTAATGAGAGGCTTTGACTACTACACCGATATTGTTTTTGAAGTTTTTGACACACATGAGGAAAATAACCGTTCATTGTTTGGCGGTGGTCGCTACGATGGTCTGGTGGCACAATTTGGCGTTGAGCCTGTGCCAACTGTTGGCTTTGGAGCCGGAGACGTTACGCTGCTTAATTTTTTACAAACCCACCAACTTCTTCCGGAACTGCCACCCGAAACTGATGCTACTGTGCTGCTTATAGGGGATGTCTATCACACTGTGCAGCCAATACTTGCTCGACTTCGTTCCGAAGGTGTACGGCTGGCTGTGGACTCTAGTGGCCGAAAACTACCCGCCCAACTCAAATCTGCGGTAAAAAGCGGCGTTCGCTACGTGCTGTTTTTAGGTGAACAGGAAATATCACGAGAGCGTTTCAAAGTTAAAGACTTGTTGACTGGTAAAGAAGAAGAACACGGTCTGGAACGTACGGTTGCCATTCTTGCTGCCCAGCATCATTCGGATGATGAGCTAGCTTAGTATCAAAAGTGCTCGCCATGTGAGCTGCTAAGCTGTATAATTTCATTTCATGCAAATAAATCGTCAATCAAAAACAACTACTGAGCTACAAATCATCGTTACTGCAAATGCTGACGACCTACGTCCAATCAAGGAGCGAGTACTTCGCAGCATGGCCGGAGATGTTAAGGTGACCGGATTTCGGGCTGGGCAAGCGCCACTACATTTGGTCGAACGGCAGTTGAACCAACAGGTACTGCTAGACCGTTTCGTTGATGAGGCCTTGAACCAGTTCTACTCTAATGCGCTACAATCTGAAAAAATCCGTCCCGTGCAGGCACCTAAAGTTACTGTCAAGCGATTCGTACCATACACCGAATTGGAATTTGAGGCAGAAATCCCTGTTATCGGTAACATGAAACTGGCTGACTACACGACTTTGAAACTACCAATGAAAACGATGCAGGTAACAGCCAAAGACGTTGATGAAGTCATTGATTCACTAAAAAAACGCCTCGCGACACGTAATCCGGTAGAGCGAGCAGCAAAAAAGCATGACGAAGTAATAATTGACTTTAAGGGGCGAGACCAAAAAGATGCACCGATTGCTGGTGCCGATGGAAACGATTACCCGTTGCTACTAGGCAGTGGTAGTTTTATTCCAGGCTTCGAAGACAACCTTATTGGTACAAAAGTTGGTGTAATAAAAGAATTCGCTATTGTCTTTCCCGCCGATTACGCAAACGCAGGTTTAAGAAATCAAAAGGTTACATTCAACGTTACTATAAAAACTGTCAACGAGCTGGCGGAACCGGCACTAGATGATGACTTTGCAGCTAAGGCTGGCCCGTTCAAGTCAATCGATGAGCTAAAGGCTGACATAAAAAAGAATCTAGAACTGGAACGCGGTCGCCAGGTGAGACAAGATTACGAGAACGAGTTGCTGCGGAAGATTACTGAAAAGTCAGTGCTCGAGATCCCCGAAAGCCTTACAACCGAACAAGTAAAATTAATGGAAGACGAAGAAAAGCGTAACCTTACTTACCAAGGTCAAACTTGGGCGGAACATTTGGAACAAGAAGGCCAAACTGAGGACGAGCATCGCACCGCTAAGCGTCCGCAAGCTGAAGAACGCGTTAAAATGGGACTGATACTTGCAGAGGTGGCAGACCGTGAAAAAATTATCGTAACACCAGAAGAGCTGGAGATCCGCATCCAAATCCTAAAAGGCCAGTATCAGGATCCAGCCATGCAAACTGAGCTCGATAAGCCAGAAAACCGTCAGGACATTGCCAGCCGACTTATGACCGAAAAGACCATTGCAAAACTGGTCGAATATGCTTCAATATAGTCACTTATTTAATCAGGAGTGATTTTATGTACAGAGTAGTTACCGGAGAAGGAGGGGGCGTAGCTCATATCGTAGTAGAGGGTGTGGATGATCATGCAGTACTTCATGATGCAGTGACAGCAGTCTGGGGAGTTGGAGTTATGAGAGCTGCCGGAATACCCTCAGCAAGCGTCGAGTACCCGTTAGTTCTAAGTGAAGGAACTGTGAACGGGAACGGCCTTAACCCTTTTAGCCTTGTATGTACTAGTCTAGTAGCTGTCGCCGACGGCGAAGTAAGAGTAGATGAATTAAGTAGTTCGCGAGCAGCCTTGCATCTTGAATCCATTACTCCACGTTCAACAACAGAACTTTAAACTGCGCTGCACAATTAGCACTCTTGACTATCGAGTGCCAATTTATGTATCATGAATGTACAAAGAAAGTGAGTGCATTCTATGAGCAGTTTAGTCCTACAAGATGAAGCAAATATGACTGGACAAGTTTTAGTGCCAACCGTCATTGAACAAGACGGACGGTTTGAGCGAGCTTTTGACATATATAGCCGATTGCTGCGTGACCGCATAGTAATGCTCGGCACAGACGTCAATCATCAAACTGCTAACCTTATTGTGGCTCAGATGTTATTTCTGGAAAATCAAGATTCGAAAAAAGACATTATCTTCTATATCAACAGCCCAGGCGGCAGTGTGTATGACGGACTTGCCATTTATGACACCATGAACTACGTAAAATGTGATGTTCAGACTATCGGCATTGGTGTTCAGGCCAGCATGGGAGCGTTCCTGCTTAGTTCTGGCACAAAAGGCAAACGATTTATGTTGCCGAGTGCTACGACGATGATCCACCAGCCTTCGGCGGGTACCCGTGGCAAAGTAACAGACATGGAAATAGATCTTAAAGAAGGCTTGCGGATCAAGAAGTTGCTCAACGATGTTTTGGCAAAAAACACTGGGCAGAAGTTGTCTGTTATTGAGCGAGATGTCGAACGAGATTTTTGGATGACCGCTGATGAAGCAAAAAAGTACGGCCTTATCGACAAAGTTCTAAAAAACAGATAGGTCTATTGCTTGCATATATGAGGCTTGTTCATGTATGCTACTAGCTGAAGAAGTAGTGTACTTTGGGTATTTGTGTTGCTCGCGCGATAATACAAATTCTCAGATGTAGTGGGCTTCGCTCATCTATACAATCTAAATACATCAAGCGAAGGAGTGTTGCTGTTTATGGCTCAAGCAACAAAAAAGCGTGCGGCAGAGCGCGTTTATTTTACAAAGTCCGAAGAAGGACTTCAGTTACCTAATCTGGTCGATCATCAAAATAAATCGTTCATGTGGTTCGTCGAAGAAGGCCTTGGAGAGCTACTGGCCGAAATTAGTCCAATTGATGACTATACATCCGGAAAACTGAGCATCACGTTCAAGGATTATCACTTTGAAGACCCCAAATTAAGCGAAGCCGAAGCGCGCGAAAACAATGTCAGCTTCGAAGCACCGCTAAAAGCAACAATCGAAATGACCAACAAGGTCACTGGCGAAGTAAAAGAGCAAGAAATTTATCTCGGTGATTACCCATGGATGACCACACGAGGCACATTCGTGATTAATGGTGCCGAGCGTGTTGTCGTTAGCCAGCTGATTCGTTCCGCTGGTGTGTTCTTTACAGCCGACAGCCATGGCGCTCGTAACCAGTACGGTGCCAAAGTTATTCCTGGCCGTGGAGCATGGTTAGAATTTGAGACTGCTGCTAATGGTGCGCTGTATGTCAAAATTGACCGTAAGCGAAAAATCCCGGTCACTACACTACTCAAGGCACTAGGTATGACAGAAGCTCAGATTAAGGATGCCTTCAAGCATGTAGATCAAGGCAAGGCCAGCCATGTCGATATTACGCTTGAGAAAGACCCAGCCAAAGGTACTAACGAAGCACTCATCGAAGTATACCGTCGTCTTCGCCCTGGTGATCTGGCTACAGTCGATAACGCTCGTAGTTTGCTAGAGAATATGTTCTACAACTTCAAACGGTTTGATTTTAGTCGCGTAGGACGCTACAAAATTAACAAGCGTCTCGACATTGATATTCCAAACACTACCGAAAACCGTGTGATGCGAATCGAAGATCTGGTAGCAATTATTGCCGAAGTTATTCGTCTGAATGTGACGCAGGACCCAGCCGATGACATCGATAGCTTAGCGAACCGCCGGGTCAAACTGGTTGGTGAGCTTGTTCAACGACAGTTTCGTATCGGCCTGCTCCGAATGGAGCGCAATGCGAAAGATCGTATGTCGATGTCTGAACTTGAAACAGTCACGCCAGCGCAACTCATCAACGCTCGTCCGGTTGTAGCCGCTGTCCGCGAATTCTTTGCCAGCTCGCAATTATCTCAGTTTATGGATCAAATTAATCCTTTGAGTGAACTTGCCCACAAGCGACGGCTTAGCTCAATGGGTCCTGGTGGACTCAGCCGCGAGCGCGCTGGATTTGAAGTTCGTGATGCTCACGCCACTCACTATGGTCGTATTTGTCCAGTTGAGACGCCAGAAGGAGCCAACATTGGCTTGGTCCTTAACCTTGCCAGCTTCG
This sequence comes from Candidatus Saccharimonadota bacterium, assembly GCA_022841445.1. Lineage (GTDB taxonomy): Bacteria > Patescibacteriota > Saccharimonadia > Saccharimonadales > UBA10212 > JALHRM01. The sequence goes on along the minus strand of JALHRM010000004.1, from coordinate 3,086 downwards.
CTCGAGTTAATGAATATGGGTTTATCGAGACGCCTTACCGCAAAGTTAGCAATGCCGAAACACCTGAAAAAGCCGTAGGACGAGTTGCATCATTTAATTTAGAAGACGAAAAAGGCAAAGTTTTGGTGAGCGCTGGCGCAACCATCACCACAGCTGATAGCAAAAAACTCGCTGCTGTTAAAAGCCGTAAAACCTGGCCGGTAAAAGCCAAAGTAACGAATGAAGTGGTGTTTATTGATGCTGCAGGCGAAGAACAGGCCGTGATAGCCGGTGCTGGTAACGAACTAAACGCTGATGGAACATTCAAAGAAGCTCGCGTCAGTGCACGTAACCGCCTTGTTTCTGGGGAAGTTGACGCTGATTTAGTGACACACATGGACGCCGGACTCGGTCAGACAATTGGCAGCAGCGCCGGACTCATCCCTTACATCGAAAAGAACTATGTCTATCGTTCGCTTATGGGTGCGAACCAGCAGCGCCAAGCCGTTCCATTAGTTAATCCAGAAAGTCCAGTCATCGGTACTGGGCTCGAGTCAATCATTGCCAGAAACAGTGGTCAAATGGTACTTGCTGAGGGTGATGGCGAAGTTGTTAAAGCGACTGCAGACGAAGTCGCCGTTAAGTACAAAACCAACACAGTTACTTACAAACCAAAGCACTTTGTACGCAGCAACGAAGGCACAAGTATTAATCAGACGGTTGTCGTTAATACAGGTGACAGGGTTAAAGAAGGTGATGTATTGGTAGAAGGGATGAGCGTCCAAGGCGGTGAACTTGCGCTTGGTCGTGACTTTTTGGTGGCCTTTATGCCATGGGCTGGTTACAACTTCGAAGACGCCATCATTGTTTCTCGTCGATTAGTGAGCGACGACATGCTGACTTCTATCCATATCGTTGACTACATGACTGAAGTTCGTGAAACAAAACTTGGGCCTGAAATCGTCACCCGTGATATACCGAATGTATCTGAGGATGCTCTTCGACATCTTGACGAAGATGGTATCGTCCGGATTGGTGCCGAAGTCCACCCCGGCGACATTCTTGTCGGCAAGATTACTCCAAAGGGTGAGCAAGAATTAAGCTCAGAAGAGCGGTTGCTGCGAGCAATTTTTGGTGAAAAAGCCAAGGAAGTTCGCGACACGTCACAACGCATGAGCAATGGTAAACACGGTAAGGTTGTTGGTGTTAAAGTTTTCAGCCGCGCCAATGGCCATGAACTCAAGGCTGGCGTTATCATGCAGATCCAGGTATTCGTTGCGCAGATGCGAAAAATCGCCGTCGGCGACAAACTCGGTGGTCGGCACGGAAACAAGGGCGTTATTGCGAGAATTCTGCCCGTAGAGGATATGCCATTTACCGAAGATGGTACTCCTATCGACATGATTTTGAATCCGCTTGGTGTGCCATCACGTATGAACATTGGACAGTTATTCGAAACTCACCTAGGAATGGCCGCTCGTGCACTTGGCATTAAGATAGCGAGTGAACCTTTTAACGGTGTACCAACACCAAAAATTCGAGAACTACTGAAAGAGGTTGGTTTACCGGAAGACGGCAAGCAGCAGCTCTTCGACGGACGCAGCGGCGAACCTTTCCGCGAACGCACCGCTGTCGGCATCATGTACATGATTAAACTCAACCACATGGTGACTGACAAGATCCATGCCAGGAGCACTGGACCATACACGATGGTTACCCAGCAGCCGCTTGGTGGTAAGGCACAAAACGGTGGACAACGATTCGGAGAGATGGAGGTGTGGGCACTAGAAGCATATGGTGCTGCCCACACCCTGCAAGAAATGTTGACGATTAAGTCTGACGATGTCTACGGACGAGCCAAGGCTTACGAAAGCATCATCAAAGGTACTGAAATACAGGGTCCAAAAGTTCCGGAAAGCTTCAACGTATTAGTCAAAGAACTGCAAGGTTTGGGTCTTAAAGTCGACCTTATTACGCAGAACACCACAATTGATGCTGAACAAGTCTTGGCCGAAAGTGTCAAAGACGAAGCCGAGCACGAACCCGAAATTGTAGCGCCGACCGATATTGCAAATACCGTGGACGTAACCGAAGAAATAGTGGCGGACGAATTTGTACTAATGGATATAGATGATGCACCACCGGACGACGCAGCTATGGTAGCAGCAGTGACAGATGACGAAGATAACGAAGAAAGCAAGGAGGCCTAAAAATGAGACGCTATAACTTAGGCACAAATATAGCCGATTTTGACGCCGTACGCTTAGCTGTGGCGAGCCCAGATGACATTTTAGAATGGAGTCATGGCGAAATTACTCGCCCTGAAACAATCAATTACCGAACGCTAAAACCAGAACGCGATGGTCTGTTTTGCGAGCGGATTTTTGGTCCAGTCAAGGACATAAACCCGCACGATGCAAAATACAAAGGTGTACGATCCCGTGAAGCAGCAGTCGATAAGAACGGCGAACTTGTTACTCGTGCGATAGTTCGACGTGAACGTATGGGCCACATCCAGCTTGCGAGTCCAGTCGCGCACATTTGGTTTCTACGTGGCACACCAAGCGCTATCGGTTTATTGCTCGGCATCACTGTCAAGAACCTAGAACGAGTTACCTATTTTGCCAGTTACATCGTAACGAGCGTGCAAGCCGAAAAGCGCGACCAGCTATTTACTGACCGCGAAGCACAATTTGCAGCAGCCCAAGAAGCTATCAAAGCGCGTTTTGAAGAAGAAGCAAAGAAAGAAGACGCTAACGTAAAGGCCTTGGCCGAAATGCAGACCAAAGAACTTGAAGAACTTACCGATGAGTTCAACCAGTTCAAGGCACAGATCGAAATGATGGAGCCAATGCGCCTAATGAGTGAGGCTGATTACCGAGCTATGCCTGATGAAATGCAAGACATTATCACTGTTGGTATGGGCGGGAATGCGCTCAAGGAACTACTAGAAAAAGTTGACCTTAGTAAGTTAATCGAAGATTTGAACACCGAGGCAGAAGAAGCTAAGGGACTGCGTAAGAAAAAAATCATGAAACGTCTTCGACTACTGGAAAGCATGCAGCGTGCCGGTATCCGCCCGAGTTCAATGTGTGTGAGCGTTGTGC
>JALHRM010000003.1 GCA_022841445.1 Candidatus Saccharimonadota bacterium | reverse complement strand
TGGGTCTAAATCACTCCATGCATGTATAGTTCCACCGCCCAGATGTGTCGCCGCCAGTCCTGTCGTGGCCGTAACCGCTACATGCTTGCCGTCCGCTTTGGCGCGATGAATATACTGGTTCAGTACATATGTCTTACCCGAACCCGCCGGGCCGGTTAAGAGCACGTTCTCACCAGCTAGAAGAATTTCAAGCGCTAGGGGTTGATCCATAAATTTACAGCTTAATTGGTTCTTTCTCACCCAAGATTGTCGCCGGTGGCTTGAAACCTAGTTCTAAAAACGCTTTCAATGTTGAGGCATGTTCACGAATAATGTACGCCACCGTAAAATCCCGCCCGTCAGAAACAGCCGCAACTCCAACGGTCTTTATGCCAAGGCTTTGGCAAGTAAACACAGCCCTCGGCAAATGATACCCCTGCGTGATCACCGTTACTGCACTGAGCCCAAAAATGTACTGGGCACGGTAGCAGCTGTCATAGGTATTTAATCCGGCAAAATCTAGCACAATGTCGTTGTCTGGTATTCCCTTTTCTAGCACATAAAGCCGCATATTTTGCGGCTCGTTATAATTTCGCTCGCGGTTGTCACCACTCAGTAGCAGCTTTTTTATGTTGCCTTGTTTATAGAGCGCAACTGCTGTATCGAGACGATTTTTTAGATATTCGGTTGGTTCCCCGCTAGGCAACACACCGGCACCGAGCACTAAACCAACATTAGGCACGTTGGTGCTCATACTCACTTCCGCCAAGGTCATTCGCTGCTCAGCTGTGGCGATTTTTGCCAGCACCGTTGGAGCAAAAAACACAGTAACGCCCAGCATAATATACGTAATAATAAGCCACCGCTTTGTGGCTTTTGGTTTTTCAGACTTTCCCACTACTTAATATTCTAGCAAAGCAGTGCGTATGAAAAGAAGCAATCTTATTCTTTGGCTTCAACGGTGACGAACGTTTGTGACTACGCAGACAGCTCGTAAAGGGTGTGTCCAACAAAATCGCCCCACACTCTTACACCTTGGTAGCCGAGCCTTTGCGATCGCCTCTTTAGCTCAGAAGTATCCACTGCGCTACGTGGGCGCGCCACTATAAGTGCCTGCACGGCAATAATATTAACCAGCAGATCTTCAGGTTTTCGACGTGTCCAGTCAGCCTGGACTTGCAGTGACTGTGTACACTCATAGCCTGTAAATTCCCCGCCCTCCCGAGCAAGCTGGCGTCGAAGTCTGTCTCTTTGTAAAATTACCGGTTCGTCCACAGAACCACGAGCATCTTCGCCGTCCAAGATTGCTGCGCCGGGTACTTGGAGTCCCTCCAACTGGTACTTCCAGCCATCTTTTCCCACAATGGATACGTCGATTAACGACGGCTGCACCGGCTCGTCAACTACTGTTTGCCTATTTTGCCCATAAAGACCAGTGCGCCTGCCAGCTAATCTGGACAAAAGACCGACAACATCTCTCCACTGGGAAACGCTTATACTTCTGATGTTGCTATCTGGAGTGTCGGGGCTAATTTGAGCACGAAAATTTTTAAAAGATTCAAACGGCACAAACAGCGGTGGTTGTGCAACAATTTGATCAAACGTAAGACGATGTGGATTGGCTGACTGGCGCGCTTCTGTAACCAATGCAGCATCTGATGCTCTTGTCATATAATCTATATTATACTATAATACTTAAATCCTGTCCAATGTGTTTTCCCTCTGGACGTCGTCATGCTACATGTAGCTGAAAAGGGGGCTGCCCTGGGTAGCTTGCTTCATCAATCAGTTGAACTAGTGTTGGGCTAAACATATAAAGCACATGTTCATTAGTGCCAGATTGAAATTTTTTATAGAAGTCCTTACCGTTGTCGTATTTTTTGATGTATTTTGGCATTACTCGCTTAACAATTAATGCATCATTTATTACCGAAACCGTACCTTCTGCTTGCACGCCAATGACTGGCTGATCAAACTTCACCGCTACTGTTACGGCAGCCTTTTTGTTATGCTCAAGTTCTTGACTGTGCCGCCGGGTCGGCAGACTCAGCCAGTAGAGATTTAGCGCGTTGTCGGCAACATAATAAACGGTACATATCCAAGGTTGATCACCTGCAACTGTTGCCAGCTGCATCGCCCTGCCTTTTTTTAGATAGTCGGTTGCTTTTTGCTCCATCTGTGTGCTAGACATGACATACATTATACGATAGTAGTATTATGTTAATACATATTTTATAATAAACTATTATGTCCGCTCCTGATGATGTACTTGTGCCTGTTTTTTCCAGTGTTAATTTTAGTTTCAAAGACGACCAACCAGTACACATTGAAGCTGCACGAACTCCCCCACTAAAACCTTCACGTTTAGGTGGTTTTATCCTTTACGGTGTAAATCAATGGGATCAAAAATACACTCTGGCAGTTGATATTCCTAATGATGAAGTAGTTGGTACTTTAGCTGGTGCAAGGATGCGAAGAATGCAAGAATTCGGACAGTTTACCGGACATACGGATGATTTATGGCTTTACAACGTCGAACTCGGTACGGTATACATCTCGAAATAGCGCCTGCTCACAAGTCGTGTCTTCAATTGATAGCGAAGATAGCCTGTAGTAGCCAATTTAGGTGGATAATTGTGCCTCACTCAACCACTCGCCCATACTCGCAACACCCGCCAGAAGCGTGATCTGCTGGGTCGGTCTATCAATATTGTGACCTATCATCATTCTTGGGCTGCCTTCTGGACCCACAGTGTCTAGTCCGGCTGCTCCATAACTTGTCAAATGCAGATCATCTGTGTCTCGAAAAATAGCGTTTACACTTGCCCCTACAGATCGAGGGTAAAAATAATTGTCGAACACCTTCAAACCTTGCTCGGTATGCTCCACGAGCTCACCAAGAATACCAGCTTTTTTTGCTTCAGCAACGGCACGGATCAAATTAAACGCCACATCAACACGCATGGTGTGACCGAGGTGTTCACCGTGCGTTCTTCTACTAACCTGAGTTGCTACTGCCAGTGGAGGCTCCGGCATCCATCTATTGGACTTTTGAACAAGATTTAGTACGTTACAGACGGCATGTATTGTGGCAGTTGCTTCTAGCAAGTCAGCTTCTTCGACTTTTTGCGGCGGCATTGTTAGGGTAACGACAGCTTCTTCATCACTAACTTCGCTCACTACTCCTACTCCGCCAAAGCCAAACCGCTCACCCCCCATCACAAATTCCCGTACACCTAATTTTCCTGCGAGGTCGCTAATCAGCCAAGGAGCATCAGAAACTCTTTCTAAGTTTTCGGGAGTTGTTACGATGGCAAGTGCCGGTGCAGCCCCTTCCGTCTCCGGCGCCATAGTTTTAAAACTATACATATATTAAAAATATTATAGACTATTTTTGTATTGAATAAAATTTTGTTTCAGAAATAACTATACAAGCTTGGTTTTTATTACTTCCCAAAGCTCAGGAAGTTCAGAGTAATTGTCGGTGTAGTGTCGGCCGGTTGGCGTCACCTTTATCGTGGCACCGAGTTGTTTGGCAAGATACTCGGCTTGCTCTCGTGGGCAGATGTTGTCATCGGCGGCATGCATAAATGCCAGATTATCGGCATTTTGTTTGATGACGGCAAAATCAAAGCCGCCAGGCGGGAACGTATCCTTGAATTGGCCGTCTTCTTGCCAGTCACCATTTGGTAGGCCTCCCGCCCACGCTCCGACCATCACGCCAAGTTTGATTTTGGGCGAGCGTGCATCCATTAACATGTTCAAGATGGCTACCGCCCCGGATGAATGACCAACGATGATATTGTCAGTAAAATCCCAGCCGTAGCCGAATAAGAAGTCATTGTACACTCCCCTGTTCGGAGTGTGATTGTTCGGTAGTAGTGGCACCCAGACATCGTAGCCTTCGGCCTCGAATTTACCTTTCAACCATGGAAACCAGTGCATACCCGGCGTACCATCCGTTCCATGCAAAATTACTGCTCTCTTCATGGTTTTATCTTAGCAGTTTTGCTTGTAAACCCCCTTGCCTGTTTTAAAAAACCGCTCAAAAACACCGTGTCTTCGACATTAACACGTTTATTCAATTCATTTTTAGCATTTGCGACTTATCATTTTATTTGCACGAAATGTCGGAGCTTGCATGATTTTGTCTTGGTCGGACTGTAATACGTTAAACTAGCCTAAGGAAGTCTTGCGATGATCCTCGGTTACGACACCGTTTTCAACTAAAAACCATTCACCTTCGCTAACGACTTCGACTTTATCTCCGTCAACTTTGATTGCAGTGTTATCATCAATAGCATAAATTTTGGAATTATACATACGCGACTGTTCCATTATTAAATCTTCGGTAATGTAATCAAAATGCGGAGTACCCCAGTGCGGTCTGAAGTCGAAGCCTATAAGCCCAAGCGATTTGTTTAAACTTTGCTCGGTATTTGCGCTTCTAGCTGTAGATTGATTATCCCCCTCTAGATCCCTGATCGACTTAGAGCTAAAATTCAGACTTCTTGCAATATTCATAGACCCTGCGCTTGAGCCAACGTAAATCCGAGTTTCTAATAATTTTGGTAAAGCCCTGCCGAGTCCTGAGCGATCTAACCAATAACTGAGATACTCTGAGTTGCCACCCCCTACAAAAATAACATCAGCATCGTTAATAGTCGCCATCCAGTCAATTGCTTTATTGGAAGTCAGAGCAGCAATGTCGACAATATCAAACAATTTCCAGCCAAGTTGATGCACATCATTTAGATTTTGCAATACCCATGACTTATCACCTTTTGCAGCGTTATACGAAGTTGGGATGTAAACCAAATTACACTCTATGCTGGGTTTATGAAGTAAGGAGCGCAGCGCTTTTTCAATTGATTTGTTGCGTATTGATTCTGAGGTTAGTAATAGTTTCACTTAAGTTTTGTGGCCGTATCAATTATATAAGTACTCCTGGAATTGTAGCACTTTACGGTTTTCCAGTCGACTGTCCGTTTCTAGAGTTCCGTTTTTGCCGACCCAAAAATGGAACATTAAGATTAGCTAAAAGTTAAATTGATTACTGAGATCTTCAATCTTAACTCGGGTTTGCTCGGTAGTATCGCGGTGGCGGACGGTTACCGTGTCGTCTTCCAGTGTGTCGAAGTCGATGACGACGCAGTACGGAGTACCTATTTCATCCTGGCGGCGGTAACGCTTGCCAATGTTGCCATTGTCATCCCACATGACTGCACCAAATTCTTTTTTAAGCATGGTAAATACTTCGCGGGCTTTGGCAACAAGTTCCGGCTTATTCTTAAGCAGCGGGCTGACAGCGATTTTGACAGGTGCAAGGTGCGCTGGAATCGCTAAGTACACACGCTTTTCGCCGTTTACTTCGTCTTCCCTGTAGCTTTGGCTCAAAACTGCCAATACATGTCGATCGATGCCGTAGGTCGGCTCGATAACATGCGGCACAAACGGCTTACTGCCATCTTTTGGTAGGTACTTTAAGTTCTTACCAGAGTGCTTTTCGTGGTTGCTTAAGTCAAAATCTGTCCGATATGCCAGACCGGCGATTTCTTTGATACCTATCGGAAAATCGAATTCAAAATCAACGGTACGCTTGCTGTAGTGGGCGCGATCGGCTTCTGGTACTTCGAGCTTATGGACTTTAGCAAGTGGTAAACCGACTGCCTCGAACCATTTTTCGTTGAATTTCAGCCATTTTTCGAATTCCGCTTCCCAGTTGGCTGGGTCAATAAAGTATTCCAGCTCCATGATTTCGAGCTCACGCACACGGAAAATAAAGTCACGCGGACTTATTTCGTTACGGAAGTTTCGCCCCATCTGCCCGATACCAAACGGTAGATCGGGTGAAAAACTATCAATAACGTTCTTGAAGTTGACGAACATACCCTGTGCTGTTTCCGGCCGCAAATACACTACCGAAGATTCGTCCTCAATTGGTCCGGCGTGGGTTTTGAACATCATATTGAACTGCGCCGCTGAACCAAGTTCGTTGCCATCTGGGCTTTTGAGCCCAAGTTCTTTGACTTTGGCGGCCATTTGCTCGAGTGACATCGTCGAGGCGTCATCAATGCCGTTGTCTTCGAGCAGGTGGTCCAGGCGGTAGCGCTTTTTGTTTTTTACATCCTCAATTAAAGGGTCGTTAAACGTTGTGGTGTGTCCACTGGCTTCCCATACTTTGGGGTTCATCAGAATGGTCGTATCGATACCGTACATGTCTTCGCGGTCTTCGACAAACATCTTCCACCAAAGGTTGGTGATGTTGCGCTTGAGCTGCACGCCGAGTGGCCCATAGTCCCATGTGCCGGCCAAGCCGCCGTAAATTTCGCTGCCTTGATAAATAAACCCTCGCCGCTTGGCAAGACTAACAATGTTCTCTAGTGATTTACTCTTACTCATTGATGCAGATTGTACCATGAGTTACATCTGTTATAAATATGTACTTAGTTAGCGCTTTGTAAATTACGTAGCAGTGTGAGGACACTACTAACCACAGTGTCTTCGGCTTGAAGACGTTTCACAGCTTTGGCGCTGCTACCGAGCGCCCGCATTAGCCGCACATGTGATGAGCTATACGGAGCATTTTTTTTCGGTGTGAATGCCATCGAATCAAAATCAAAAACAAAACTGTCTTGTTCTTGTAGCGTACGCCCACGATTATCTGTTTTGAGGTTTGGAGTATGACCTTCAAGCGTAAGCAGCTGCATATAAAACCAACAGAGCGCCAGATCTGCCGCAACACTCGTCTCGTCAAGCAGGCAAAGCGTGTCGACCGTTATTCTAAAATAGTCTGATGGGAGGTCATCACTTTTATGCTTTTTGATAAGTTTGAGTACTTCGTAGGCGGCATTCGCCCTATCGAGATCTTTAGCGATATGTGAAAAATGGGTGTGCAGTCTCGACGACGTAAGCGTCTTTAGTTCACTCTTGCCAGATATAAAGCTGACATCATTGATACTGAATAGTTCGATGCCACCGGCCAGTTTGCTGTTTTTTTTGCGTACTCCTTTGGCGATAACCGATACCTTGCCTTGGTCTGGTGTCAGCAGCGTCAGTATCCGGTCTGCTTCGCCGTAGTTAAGCCGGCTGAGCACAAGCGCTTGGGTGACGACTGGGCTCACACGCCTATACCTTTGCTGCCAAGGCGGGTTTGAGCAATAACGCAGCTGCAATACGCCGCTCAAGTTGTGCGAGCGAGGTATCGGATTTTTTGAGTACGTCACTAATGAAAAATTGTCGTTTGTAATCTTCGGATTTGATTGATTCGTCGCCAGCAAGACTGCTAAGAATAATTATTGGCACGTGTGCCCAATCGGCATAACTACGAAATTCGTATATAAATTCAACGCCGCTGTGCGCTGCTAACTGCAGTTCCAAAACAACGACATCCGGCGGATTGTCGTCGCACAGCGCTACCGCTGACTGCGCATCAGCACAGTGCGACACTAGATACTTTTTGCCCGACAGATACTTTGCAGTTGCTTTTGCCAGCACGTAGTCCGGCTCTATAAGCAGAATATGCTTCATAGTAGTGACATTTGAGTAGTAGTTTGTAGATTTACGGCCAAGCCTTGATGCCCGAAATGCTGTGATGAACGCAATCTTAGACCCAGTGCCGCGAGCAAGCTATCTGCAATTAAAATGCCGCCACTTATTCCTTCGGCTGCTGCAGGTAGTGGCTGCGGTGCCCGCCCTGCCAAGCGACGCGCTGAACGCAACAGTTGGTTGGATAGCCCGTCGATTGTGCCGTAAATTCCGGTCGCCATGTGCCCAGACAGCCGATGCGCCCCGAGAGTTAGTCGATAGTTATCACTAGCGACTTGCGAGGCTTGCATACGTACCAAGCTCTCGGCTAAACAGGTAAAGGCCAGTTTCATGGTGGGAATATGTGCTAACACCGGTTTACGGTAGTCATGGCGGACTTCGAGCTTGGTCGCATACTGTCTGGCATACGGTGTGACATCTTGGGCAACGTCTTCTAAAATCGCACCAATAGCTACCGGTACAAGCGGAAGTTCTTCTTCTTGAAGCATAAAACTTTTTAAGTAGGCTTCTACCTGACGTAGTCCACTGCTAGTGAGGTACGTAAGGTCCTTAACATCTGCCGCCTGAGCGGATTGATCGAGCAATTCGAGCTTTGATTTGATCTGGAGAAGCGGCAAGCGAAGATCGTGAGCGATTGCCCGTAACAGGACATTATTATCAGTAGCATGATTGGCGCTGTCTGAGTCCACTCTTCCCTCTCTTTTAGGTCTAGTATAGCAGTAAATAATGCGCAAGTATGGCGTTAAAATAACTACGGCGTGTAGCTGACGCTCGGCAGAATTATCTCGCTAAAATCCTTCTCAAAGTCTTTACCGTCGGTTGTTAGTTTGAGGGTTTTGTCACGCACCTTCATGAGTACGATGCTGCCTGGCTTGTTTGTCTGCGGTTCGCCGTCCAGTCGTACACCCGGCAAAATATTACTGTCTTTGAGTTTTGGCGGCGTAAAAGCCACTGCCTTTAGTTTGCCGCTGCGTATTTGACTTTCAAAACTGTTCAGGACTTGCTCGTAACCAAGCGAAACGAGCTCAATACGGAGGGCATAAACCGACTTCGAATCACTCACACTTGGCACAAACCCAGGTTTAAAATACCCAATTATAGGCTGTTGTGCATTGGTGCTTTCTACGAGGTACGCACTCCAAGTTTTTGGGTAATCAAACGTGATACTGCCATATGTCGACGGACCGGTGTAGGTTCGAAGTGGGCTTTTTTCACGCTCCGAAAAATCTGCTTCCAGCTTTTTAGTTAATGCTTCTTCGGCGACTTTTACGGCAGCGGCAGACTTTACATCTGAACGGTCTTTGTAATCTTGCCGTTCACCGTAAGCCCAAAATGCAAACCCAAGTGCTCCAAGTAGTAGCACAACAGTTGTTATCAGTGAAATAACAAGTAATACCGAACCACCGCGTTCATCTCTAGATATTTGCATATATTACGTTTATGGTAACTCAGATCAGCGTTATCAATCAATAGCCGCAGCATCAAGCGCAACGATTTATGGGTATGTATACAAAAACACACCGCTTTTTTCGGCGTGGATAGACCGGTTTGGAACTTTAAACGCATAACTTGCCAGTTTGATTGTTCGATGCATACTTGCACTTGCCAGTTTGGCATCAAGTTTTGGCATGAAGCGCTCGATCAGAAAAACATATACACCGTCAGCACTGCTCAGATCTACCAACCAAAAATTACCAAAGCGTACGGTCACTCGCTTGCCGTACTTACGAGTCCTTGCCCAGGCAATAAACGCCAGAACCGGGTTGAGCTCATAGCCGACGCAGCGCAGGCCAGCTTCCGCGGCGGCAATCAACATCCGGCCGTCACCACACCCAAGCTCAAAAAACATTGCTCCTTTGGGCAGATTAAGCAGCTGCAGTGCAGCCTTTTGCTGGTCGTGGCGCGTTGGCAGATAGGGTGCACCGAACAGTACGACGCCGCCAAATATAGTCACAAAAAATAACATAACTAACCACCAAATCACAATGTGTCTCTATTCATCAAATTTTTGGCGAATAACATCAATTTTATTGCGGGAGTTGGCGAGCCGGGTCTTTAATTGTTTTATAAGTCCCAGAGCTTGTTCGTATTTTTTTGTTGCTTCATCAAGGTCAACATCGGGTTGCTCGAACCATATTAATAATTCGCCCAGCTCGGCTTGTAAATCTGCAGTAGTCGGTTGCTTTTTTGTCATACACGTAAAGTTAAGGCTTTTCGTTTATTGTTGCGCTTATTGTACCATCGGCGAAACTAGCCGTAATATCATCGCCTGGCGCCACTGCCCTGCTTGAACGAATAACCCGGCCAGCGCTACGCACCAGTGCATATCCACGCCGCAAAGGAAGACTTGGGTCGTACGATGAAACTAACTTTGATGTGCTAGCTACTGTTTCATCAAAATTTCGAAAAACAGTGCCGATTGAAGTATCAATATGCTGCAACTTACTGTTTAGTTCGGTTTCAGACTCTGCCAGTGCAGCCAAGACCGCACTATGGGCGGCTTGCTCAGCTCGTGCAAGTTGATCAAGTAGCCCTCGACGATCCGGTACAACTACAGCTGCAGCATTTGTTGGCGTACTCGCTCGTACATCGGCCGCAAGTTCCGCCAAACTAATATCAGACTCGTGACCGATAGCCACTACAGTTGGAATGCGGCTCGCGGCTACTGCGCGTACCACTCGTTCGTCATTAAACGCTGCGAGATCATCGGCGCTGCCCCCACCCCTTGTGATTACCAATACTTCTGGCGGATTGGGCATACCGTTAAAATAACCAACAGCGTTGACGAGCTCGGTTGGTGCTCCGATCCCTTGCACGGCAGTATGCGCGACTTCAATCGTCAAGCCGCCGAAGCGGTGGTCAATAATTTTTATGAAGTCCGCGAAAGCTGCCGAATCACGTGCCGTGATAAGCCCAATACGCTGTGGAATTTCCGGCAGTAAGCGTTTGCGCGAATCATCAAATAAACCTTCTTTTTCCAGTTTTTGAGCGAGTAAATTACTGGCTTTTTTGATAGTGCCTTCGCCAGTTGGGCGCAAGCCGCTCACCGAAACACTAAACCCAAACTGCGGATGCAAACGAGCTTCGCCGGAAACTTCGAGCAGTAAGCCATCTTCCAGCGGTCCCGGCAGTTGATACACTGTGCCAAAACAGGCAATCTTGGCAGTATCGTCTTTGAGGTCAAAATACAGCCATTTATTACGGCATATTCTAAAATTCGCCAGTTCACCGACAAGTAAAAATCTACCGTACACTGCATCGAAAGTTTGGTTGATACTGCCGGCTAGATCAGACGGCGTGAATACTACTGCGTTACTCTCGTTTTTTTCGTACATGGGATTCGAAGCCGTTTTCATTTAGGGCACGATGATAGAAGTAGTACCCAGGAATAAGCTGGATACCCATGTTCAGCACTCGGTACATTATGACAACTGGGATACTCAGCGCTGCTGGTACGCCGGCCGTGGCCATGACGGCTGTCATGAGTGCTTCATAAACGCCGATACCACCGGGTAGTACCGATATGAGTCCGGCGAAGTTAGCAACCGCGTAGGCCATGATCACCGCACCGATATTTACTAGTTCCCCGAACGCGATAAAAACGACGTACACACTCAGCACTTCGGTGACGTTGGCGATAAATGCGTACAGCAGCGGCGCTTTTAGTTCACGCCAGTTCTGCTTAATGGTATGGAAACTTTCGTGCAGTTCATTAATACCGTCTTTAGCTTTTGCCAGATTTATGGTCTCAGGATGGCTTGGTCGGAACCGATGAATCAGCCAGTTCAGTAGTTTTGTTACGAACATCATCGAGTCATTGACACGCTGCCGGCTATCAAGGATATAAATGCCAATAAGCGTACCCACCATTACGAGCGTAGCAATCGTCGCACCAACTAGTATCGTCAAGTTATTGGCCCGTCCCATAATGGCGAGTGAAAACAAACCGAAAAATATCAAAGCCTGAAAACTAATAAATATCAATCCGAATTTCATGACCTGCGCGAGTGTTGCCTTGCTGGCACTAACACCCAATGAACGCATCCTGAGCCCAAAATAACTAATCCCGCTAACACCGCCGCTCGGTAAAATATGATTCACAAAATTGAGTTCCAAACTCAGCCGGTACATATGCCGATAACGTACATGCCCGTGAATAATCGCGAATATCCTCTGATACAATCTGGAATATGCGTGATAATTAACAACTTGTAGCGGAACAAGCAATAGCAACGCAAAAGCATTCACACGCCCGAGATTGGTGATAACATCGCCAATTTTATCGCGCGACAGCAAAATCAATATAACCAGCGCCGCAAGTGTGGCAACGGTCAAAATCATTTTCCATTTAGAAGAACCTGTTTTTGCCATAGACGTATAGCTATTATATACAAAAGCATAAATGACGCCTTATACTCTAACTCTATGCAGCATAAAACACTTGCCATACTTGGGCGGCAGCCGGCGCTCGGACTGGCAGAGCTAGAAAGTCTCTACGGCCCCGAGCAATTGCGGCCAGTAGGCGTAGCGGCGCTTCTTAAAACAGATCCGGCTGATGTGAATGGTTCTCGCCTTGGTGGCTGCCTAAAGCTTGCAAAAGTGCTGCACATAGTACCAACCACCAACTGGACTGACATCCGCAACTACCTTACAAAAAACATACATAGCTACCTTGCAGAACACACGTCCGAGGGTAAAGTAACTATTGGACTCAGCGCCTACGGATTCAGGCTAAACCCAAGCGAAATAACAGCCACGACTTTGGAAATTAAAAAAACGCTTAAGCGCAGTGGGCGGTCTGTGCGTGTTGTGCCGAATAAAGAAACTGAACTAAATACCGCCCAGGTACTTCACAACCGGCTTACTGCTAAACGAGGCCTGGAACTGATCGCCCTCGCTGACGGTCATCAGACAATCTTGGCAGCAACTTTTTTTGTACAAGACATCGAGGCCTATGCTCGCCGCGACCAGGCACGCCCCAAACGGGATGCCAAGGTGGGCATGTTACCTCCCAAACTCGCCCAGACGCTCATCAACCTCGCCAATCCAGCGGATGAAACGACACTACTCGATCCGTTTTGCGGCACCGGCGTATTGCTCCAGGAAGCAGCGCTCATGAAAAAGCGACTAAAACTATACGGTAGCGACATAGAACCACGCATGATTGACTACACCAAGACTAATTTGGATTGGTTAAGCCGAACTCACCAGGTCGACTTCCAATATCAGATAGAAATCGGAGACGCCACGTCGCACCGCTGGCGGCAACCGGTCGACGTGGTAGTGGCAGAAGTATATTTAGGGCGCCCATTTGCCAGCTTGCCGGACTCCGACCTGCTGAGCAAGGCAATCCGAGAATCTAATACTATTTTTGAAGCGTTTATGAAAAATATTGCCGCTCAGTTGCCTTCTGGCGGTAAGATTGTTCTGGCCGTCCCTGCGTGGCGGTTACGCAGCGGCTTTCGGCACATGCCCGCTCTTGACCGTTTAACAGATATGGGGTACAATCGTATAAGTTTTGTTCACGCCACAAATCAGGAGTTGATATATCATCGCTCGGATCAAGTCGTTGGTCGTGAACTCGTAATTTTAGAAAAATTGTAGCCGATGTTACGGGCTGAAGCGATTTCTTTGCTGATGAAATGCAATGCAACGCCGAGCACCGGAGCAAGCCGTACAAATGGTACGGTGCGCGAGAAGCGCAGGCGATAACGCAGCAGTTCGCTGCAAAGGAAGCGCGCAATGTCAAAGACCAAAGCAGGCGGTACTAGTAAAAACAACCACGACAGTCCTGGTCAGCGGCTTGGCTTAAAAGTATCAGGCGGCCAAAGCGTTAAAACCGGCCAAGTTATCGTCCGTCAGATTGGCATGACCAAACGCCCCGGCGTTGGCACGACGGTTGGTCGTGATTACACTATTCACGCAGCCAAAGACGGACACGTGCAATTTGTTAGCCGAAAATTCCGCAGCTTTAGCGGTAAATCAATTCCTCGAACCGAAGTCCGCGTCGTATAATAACAGTTTAACCGAGCTCAGAGTTTATGAGCTTTGCTGCTTCCTGTGCACCCTCATCACCACCATGTAGATCAGGATGGTGCTTCCTTATGAGCCGCTTATAACCGGCTTTCCGTTTTTCTCCTTCAGATCTCCGTACTGCAGCAATTTCTTCTGATAAATTTACGGCATCATCAAGCCCAAGCTTGTCTCTACGCAAACTTGCCGCTCGTCTTAGTACGCCCTGCGCACTTAGACTGACCCGGTCTAATATTTCAGCATGGCGCTCCGGGTCAGACCATCCCCATGTAGGCGGATCATGTTTATCCCTGTCGGTTCGGTCAGCTTCTGCACCATGATCATTCCCAGTTTCTTTTTTCTGCCTAGCCTCATTATTTGGAACTTCATTTTCTACAACTAGTTTTTGACGGGCCGACACTGTCGTACCGTTCTTAGACAAGTCTGTCAGCGATATTTTACCGTCAGTATCAACCTCTATGCGGAAATGCTTGGCCGATATCTCAGGATGCTGAGTGAACCGACTTAGCGGATCACGCAGATTATTGGGATCTGCACAGCGTCCATACACGAAGGCCTCCCCTTTTCTTAAACCCTTAAAACCAAACACCGGTGATAGTTCGAAATTAGAATCAATAAGCATGTAATCGATTGTCGGATCAAAATTCTGACCCCTAAAAATCTTGCGACCATCTACACGCGGTGCTTCACGTAAATCGATAAGGGCGAGGTCATTAGGGCTTTTACGACCACCGTCGTAGTTGCCACTACCAGCAGAAATAACGCTCAAAACCTGATATTCATCACCGGGAATGATTGGATCATCTAAAGGTAGATTTACGCTTAATCCTTTAGGTAGGACAGTTTTTACCGTACCTGGTATATCACGCCAAAAATGTATTTCCGAAGGTGGTTGATTGAATTTTTCAGACATTTCGTTTTTTTGTTTTTTGTTATGTAGTGATATTATCCTAGCATAAGCTTTATGTTATGTCAATGTAGTGTTACCAATATAAAAGCGCCTGATGGCGTTTTACGTGCAAGTTACAGGGCAAATACTAGATACTGGCGATGCCAAGGTGTTGCTTTATACGTTCAACAACATCGGCGATAACAACTTGGGATTTAATAAGATAATCATCCACTCCGAGTTCTTCGGCACGCTTTTGGTCACCTTCTTGGCCGAGAGCAGTAAGCATCACAATACGCAAGTTCGTTGTCTCTGGCGTATTACGAAGAATATCCAGTACATCAAAGCCGCTGACTTTAGGCATCATAACATCGAGTAAGACCAAGTCTGGTTTGTATTCCAGTGCGGCGGCAAGCGCGTCTTCACCATTCGGCACACGGCGAACATCAAAGCCCTCAGCGGCTAGCCGGGTAACATAGACATCTGCTAAATTATCGTCATCTTCGACAAATAAAATCTTCTTTTGTACGGTCGGTGGGGTAAAATCTCGTGCGTCCATAATGCTCTTATGCTAAAGCAGCGCTCCGTCTTTTGCAAGCGGCGATAAAGCCTACGAACAATGGATGCGCTCGATTTGGTCGGGATTTGAATTCTGGGTGAAACTGGCTCGCCATAAAAAATGGGTGATTGATGCCTTCAATAATCTCGACAAGATTGCCGTCCGGGCTTGTACCACTTGCCCGTATACCCCACTTTTCGTAGTTTTTGCGATAGGCATTGTTGCATTCATAACGATGGCGGTGCCGCTCAATGATGCGATTTTGGCCATACAGCTTAGCAGCCTTACTGTCTTTGGCTAGCACGCATGGATAATCACCAAGCCGCATAGTGCCGCCAGTGTTTTCTTTACCCTTCTGACCTTCCATCGTGCTAATGACTTGGTCGGCTGCGTTTGGGTTCATTTCAGTGCTGGTCGCTTTAGCAATACCGCCTGAGCGGGCTGCAGCTACCAATCCCATCTGTAGACCTAGGCATAGGCCAAGATATGGCAGATCGCCTGCTAGGCTGTGTTGTGCAGCCAAGATCTTGCCTTCGAGCCCGCGCGTACCAAAACCGCCGGGGACAACAATCCCGTCGAGGCCGGCAAGCGCCGCGTCAGCATTTTTTGAGTCTGCCAGCTGTTCGGCATCAACCCAGATGATTTCGATATGCACGTCGTTGTGCCACGCCGCCGAACGAAGCGCTTCAAACACCGACATGTACGTATCTTGATTATCCATATACTTAGCAACGACACCAATGCGAACTGTTTTATCGTGTTTTGCCTTGGCGCGTTCGACGACTTTGCGCCAATCTTTCAGATCAGGTTTCTTAACTCTAAGCTCGAGCTTGTCAGCGATGACGTCAGCAATTCCGGTATCTTCGAGCGTCAGTGGTACTTCATAAATAGTCGAGGCGTTTGGCAGTAGCGCGATAGCTTCTGGTGCAACACCGCTGAACAAACTCAGCTTTTTCTTGACGCTGACTGGTGCTTTATTCTCGCTGCGAGCAACCAGGATATCCGGGATAATACCGAGCCCCCGCATATCACGAACGGAATTCTGGGCTGGTTTAGTTTTAATTTCCTGGCTGGCGTTTAAGTACGGCATATAAACGACATGGACATATAGGCAGTTCTCACGACCAACCTTGATGCCAAATTCGCGTATGGCTTCGATAAAACTTAGACTTTCGTAATCACCGACCGTGCCGCCAATCTCGATGATGTGGACATCAAAACCACTGCCAGCTTTTTTGATAAATGTTTGGATGGCGCCAGTCAGGTGCGGAATAATCTGGACGTCATCACCCTCGTACTTACCGGCTCGCTCGTCGGCGATCACCTGCTGCAATACCCGCCCACTCATCACACTACTGCCATTAGTCAGCTCGATGTCCATAAAACGTTCATAGTGTCCGAGGTCAAGGTCGCATTCGGCTCCGTCTTTCGTCACAAAGCATTCACCATGCTCACGCGGATTAAGTAAACCGGCATCTACATTCAGATAAGGGTCGCACTTCTGGATATTAACGGAGAGATTGCGGGCTTTTAAGAGAGTACCGATTGATGCGGCGGTGATTCCTTTGCCGAGCCCGGACAGTACGCCGCCGGTGACAAAAATATACTTGGTATCTGGCCTTGCCATAGCTAAGGCCTTTTAGGCTACTCCTCTTAATCCCATAACGCTATTGATACTACCCTATGCTTTAGGTTTTTGGCAATACCGGATTATCTTGAATGCTTACCTTTCGTGCGTTTCCCCTTGAAAAGTCCATGCCCTGACCTCTTTCTCGCCATTGTTGTTGCCATAGCTCCGGCAGCATACACTACACGGTGCCCTGGGCTATTCGCTTCACCTACACCACGCTCGTGCTCTCGGACATACGTTTCACCATAATCCGCCAAAACTACGCCAAGATCTTCAATACACTGTTGTCGTGCATCAATCCCAGCCCTATATGTTGCTGGTAAGCGTCGTATATGTCCTACAACTTTATGCTTTGCAGTATCTGTTCGGCCTTCAGTATCAACTGTACTCGCTTGATGTTCTTTCTGAATTAGTTCGTCGATTTCCTGTCCCAGCACGTCAATCACTCGTTTTCTGGCTAGCACTAGTCTACGTAGTACCGACGGTCGTTTCGGTTTGACTTCACTCACTGCAGTATCACTGACGTCTTCATCTGCTGACTGAACTTCTAGCTCTTGTTTAACGATAGCCTGCACTTCTACAGGGACGACTAGATCGAAGTAAATTGATATAATTTCACATCTTAGTTGTTCATAGGCGCCCTCCAGACCAGCATCTTGGCAAAGTCTGCGCAGATCACCGCCAAATTGAAGCCTCACATGACCGTCATTGCCAAGAAGTATTGAACCCAATGATGAGCCATGCTCTGTGTCTTCTAGAAGGTCTGCAATGAGGTATCCCGTTATACTATCGTTCTTACCTTCAATGATCGGCTTGACTTCCGGTTTACTCGTTTTAAAAACTCCAGTTGTGCCTATAAATGTTGCAACTGAGTCGCTTAACCTGAGCGTGGTGAATGCATCAGGTAATCCATTAATGGTTTGCGATGCTGTTTCCTCTTGTGGTGAACTTACGAGCCATTCATTAACACCAGGGGTAGCCGAGGGACAGACCGCAGACTTTACGGCGTAGCGCTGTAAGCCTTTAAGCCGATCAAACAAAGCATCGTTGTCTCTGCTTAAAGCTCTCGTTTCTTGCTCATCGATTGGATCAGCTTCATCAAGCACTTTTCTCACATACATATTTGCACCAAGTGCCGTATTAATTGGACCGATTTTTTTAGAGTACCAGTTGAGTGTTTCGTTAGAACTACTGTTCATCTTAATGGAGATTTCATTGAAATGCCTCAGCGGAACGTCGTCTTTCTTCAATCTGTCAAAGCGCTCAGAAATATACCCCCATGTCATGTATTCCGCAATTTTTAAAGCCAGCAAGTCATTCGCAGCCATGCCAAGTTGACCTGTTCGGCGCATTGATATGTAATCCACTGTTCTAAATACGGACAAACAGGTCTGCATAAGAACAGCAACTTCGCTGGCTGGATGATCATCTAATCTATCTGCACTTCTTGCTTCTTCTATTGCAACCACACCGACACCTACATGATCAAAGGCGAATTTATCCATCAATCGACCATTTTGCGAACGAATTAAACCACCAATTCGATTCACAAGAGGTTTATTGCCAAGGACTCCCTCAGCAAATTCAGACGATAAATGGATTCTCTGTACAAAATCAACAATACTTTGCTCGTGTCCGCAATAAGTCGGAACCTCCGCGCTGGGCAGACCTGAATCATGATCAATCATTTTACATATTATAATATAATTAGTTACTTATATCAATTACTGAACTGCTTGACACATCAGGCCGAGGTGCATACTTGCATCCCGAGAAAGTCTTAAACCAAACTATGGTGATGGCGTCAATGAAGCGAATGAATATCCGGACACCCGTAAGATTTATGCAATTTCTACCTGAGAAGTTCGAATGCTTTGTCTTTTTGCGGATCTCGCTGGGCCTCAAAGTCTGCGTCGCTGATTTCGACTGGCGTATCAGGTTTGATACCTTCTTTGTCGATATTGCTGCCTTTGGGTGTATACCAGCGGGCAATCGTGACTTTGAGTGCTCCACCGTTGCTTAATTGGTTTACTTGCTGGACACTTCCCTTGCCATACGTTTTGGCACCTACAAGTTTGGCGGCTCCATGATCGCGTAATGCGCCGGCTACTATCTCGCTGGCACTGGCCGAACCTTCATTAATTAATACCACCGTCGGCACGCCACGGAGCACTGCCTGTCCACGTGCATATTCGCTGCGTAGTACTTTGCCACCTCGACGTTCTTCGACTACTTTTTTACTGCTATCCAGCCACAGGCTGGCGATATCCACTGCCCCATCCAAGTAGCCACCAGGGTTATTGCGTAGATCCACGACCACACCACGGACGTTTTTGGTCTTAAAATCAACCGCCGCTTCACGGGTTAAGCGTACTGTGTCGTCACCAAATTGATTGATCTTTAGATAGCCAATGCCGTTTTCAATACTCGGCTCAACACTTGGGATTTCGATTTTTGTACGGGTAATAGTAACCTCGAATTGCTGCTTGCCCTCCCGACCGATGAGCAATTTTACAGAGGTATCTTTCGGACCACGAATACGCTTGACCGCTTCGTTGACGCTTAGATCTAAGGTAGTTTCATCGTTTATTTTTATGATGGCATCTTTGGCTTTGAGTCCTGCCTTTTCAGCCGGATACCCAGCCAGTGGCGCGACTATAACCAATGCCTCCTCTTGCTTACCTAACTCAGCACCGATTCCTTCAAATGAACCGCTTAAGCCCTCCGTAAATTCCTTGGCGTCTTCGGGGTTAAAGTACTCTGTATATGGATCATCAGTAGACTTGGCAAGCCCTTCTTTTAAGCCGTTTAGGATATCATCACGGCTAAGGTCACCGTCGAAATCACGCTTTAAAACCGAGTAAACATCATCGACCGACGAGTAGTCTATGGAGCTGGGCAGATCTTTATTGGCAGTAGAAGCAGGTACTCCCCCAAAGTGAACGCGACCCTGACCGATCGCTATACCGCTTAACAACATAACTATCCCAACTATGGGCACCAATGCCCAGGCCAGGCTAGTATTTTTCATGTAGCGAGTCCATGGTTTTTTCGGAATATCCATCTGTTTATTTACACCTTCGTTACCAAGCTTTTAGTATAGCAGCTTACTTGCCGATAGTACGTCAAATTGCTTAAGATAAACTGAGTATTATTGGTGAAGCTGGCCGTTTTAAGGGAAGTGGATAAACACCAGGCTGCCTGGCGCGATAGTCATTTCGCTGTACTTACCTTGAAGCTCGTAATTGTACTGGCTCACATAAATTCGTCCGTCCTGCAAAACACTCTCGACATACATGACATGACCATAAAAGCCGGAATTGCTGACCGCCACATCGCCAGCTCTTGGTGAACTGTCGACCGGAATTCCCATGGCACGGGCGTTGTCGTCCCATTGGTTGGCGTTGCCATACCCACCCCAGTTAGGCATGTTGCGGCCACTTTGGGCAACCTTCCAGGCGGTGTAACTAACACACTGGCGAACACACATACCCCAGGGGTCAACGGTGCAACCGTTAAAGCTCCAGGGCTCGTAATTCGCCCAAGGATACGATGTTGTTCGCGTATAGTCAGCCTTGCCACCACTTGCTGCCAGTAGCTGGGCATTGATATTGGCTTGCTGTTTGCGGAGTTCCTCGGCGGCGGCGGTATAGTTGGCGGCCTGGCCCTTGGTTGTTTCAAGTAAGACTTGCTGCTCGTTTTCCTTAGCGGCCAAGGATTGGCGCTGGCCTTTTTGAGACTCTAGAAGTAATTTCTGCTCATTTTGCTGCTGTTCAATCTGGGATTTTAAGGCGATGACCTGTTTGGCAGAAGTTTGTATATTGGTTTTAAGCCGTTCCAGATATTCCTGCTGGTCTATAAATTCACTAAAAGTATCACTTCCGACAAGCAGCTCGACAGTGGAGGCACCCTGTTTTTTATACAGAGTACGCATACTAGCTTTAAGCAGTCCTTTTTGCCGATCTAGTTCACTCTGGGTTTTTACCAATTCATCTTGGAGTTGGGCAATCTTAATATCCGTCAAACGTATCTGGTTATTAACTTGGGCTATTTGGAGGCCAATTTCTGCTAAGTGTCTCTGCAAACCTTCGGCTTGACCGTTCAGTTCGTTGGCTCGAGCCTTGTTGGCATCTATTTCTGCCTGAAGAGCATTAGCCTGGGCGCGAAGTTCGGCGCTGGTAACCGCGTTTGAACTCCCTTGTGAAATGCTAAAGGATCCGGCAAGAGCAATGGCAATTGCTGTCGCAAGTAGTAAAAAGCGTTTACTAGTGATGAGCGTTGTGCGAGTTATGTTTTTTTGCATGCTTTTTTATTATAACGTATGCATTTTTAGCATACCTCGCACTTAGGCAGAACACAAGCTTTTTGCGGTTTACAGTTAACTACCAGCGTTTAAGTTTAAGGTGTTTCTGCATAGCTAGTAGACTGGAGAAAATACCGACAAAAATACCCGCTGCGATAGCACCAAACAGAAACATAAACATTGTCGAAGTCTTCGTCAGAAATGCATACGTTTCAGCAAATTCGGACTGTGTTGCCAAATTTGAGCCGATCGAAATAACCATTGAGTATACTGCCGCATTAGCGATTATTCCAGCAATAACTCCGTAAAGTGAGGCCTCCACCAAAAACGGACCACGAATAAAAACCGGTGTAGCGCCGATTAATTTCATAATACGGATTTCTTCGCCACGAGTAAAAATGGCCATTCGGATGGTATTGAATATGATTAGCACGCTTACAACGGCAAATACGGTGGCAGCGATAACACTACCAATTGTAATAAATCGCTGGGCGCTGGCTGCTCGGTCGATGGTACGCTTGGCATCAGTCTTGCCAAGCGTCACACTATCAACAATGTCGCTGTGACGAGGACTCTTGGCAACGTTCGCAATTTCTTCAATGCGATTAAGGTCAGTGACACTAACCTCGAGCGACGACGGAAGAGTATCGCTCCCCGCCAACGCCAGACCTTCCAGCAATTTTTCATCGTTGGCGAAGCTGTCAGTAAACTTTTCGCGCGCTTCATCGGTTGATATGTATATAACGCTATCAACTACCGGCTTAGCTTGTACTTCGGCCTGAAGCGCTTTGCGTCGCTGTTCGCTCGTCCCTTCTTTTAGATAAATAGACGCTTTGAGGTTTTTGCTTAAATCCTCGATAGCATTGCGGGCTGTGACGTTTAGCACAATTGCTAGCAAGATGATGGTTAGTGCCACTACCATAACGGCGGTTGCTGCGACCGACAACCAGGCATTGCGAATAAAATTTTTACCACCATAACGGATGATTCGACCAAGTGCAATAAAGCGACGATTCATGATGGACGATAGCTCCCAGCTGCTTTGTCGCTGACGATATGGCCGTCCTTGATGGTTACTACTCGGCGTTTCAGCGAATTAACAATTTCCTGATTGTGAGTGGTAAGCAGTACTGTCGTACCATAACGATTGATCTTTTCTAGCACCCTTACAACGTCCCAAGCATGTTTCGGGTCAAGATTGCCGGTTGGCTCATCGGCAATGAGTATTTTTGGCTGACGTACAATCGCACGAGCGATTGCGACCCGTTGGCGCTCCCCTCCAGACAGCTCTAGCGGCATGCGCTTCTCTTTACCTTTCAAGCCGACGATATCCATAACTTTCGGTACGGTATGTTTAATTTCACGGTTTGGCACTCCAGCTATTTCCAGTGCAAACGAGACATTTTCAAATACCGTTTTATTTGGAAGCAACTTGAAGTCCTGAAAGACAACACCGATTTTACGCCGCAAATATGGAATGTCTCGGTCTTTTAATCGTTCATAATCAATGCCACCGACAATGATCTTGCCACTGGTTGGTTTTTCTTCACGAGTAAGTAACTTTAGCAGCGTGGACTTACCGGCACCAGATGGGCCGACAATGATGACAAATTCTTTCGGCTCAACATGAAGACTGATGCGCTCCAACGCCGAGCCTTTGTGGTTATATAGCTTTGTTACCCTATCAAGCAGAATCATTACTGCAACTAGTATAGCAAAAGCGGTAACCGTCTTCTTGGTTTAGATTTTCATATAAGTTGATTCGGCGAGAGCATCAATGAACGCGTCAAGGTTGCCATCTAGCACGGCATCAGGGTCGGGAGACGTATATCCACTACGCAGGTCTTTTACTTGTTTGTACGGATGCAGTACGTAGCTGCGAATTTGATTTCCCCATTCAGCTGACTGGTTAGGACCTTTAATATCAGCAAGCGCATCTCTGTGCTGTTCTACCTGAAGTTGCGCCAAGCGCGAACGCAGAATAGCGAGCGCTGTTTCCTTGTTCTGGAGCTGTGAGCGTTCGTTTTGTATGGCGACACTAATACCGGTTGGAACATGTGTTATACGAACAGCGGAGTCGGTCGTATTCACCGATTGCCCTCCGTGTCCCCCAGCGCGGTAAACATCAATCTTTAATTCTTTTTCGTCTAAAGCCACTTGATCGGGAGTATCAATTAATGGCAGTACTTCGACTTTAGCGAAACTAGTTTGACGCAAATTATCGGAATTGAATGGGCTCAACCGGACGAGGCGATGCACCCCGTGTTCACCCTGAAGCTTGCCGTACAAAAAACTGCTGCCACTTATCCTTAAAGTAACACTTTTGATGCCGGCTTCTTCGCCGCTGCTTTGGTCAATCGTCTGAACTGTTGCCCCCTGTTTTTCGGCCCAGCGTATGTACATGCGGAGCAACATAGCCGCCCAATCCTGCGCGTCAGTGCCACCAGCCCCGGCATATATGCCAACAATTGCATCATGCGTGTCATAGCGTCCGTTAAACCTGAGTTGTTTTTTTAGCAGCGCCAGCTGGTCAGTAATTCTACTAGTCTGATGCCTAAGTTCGTTAGTCATGTCAGGATCATTCAACGCCACCAACTCATCAATTTCAGCCAGATCACGACGTACCTGCTGCCATGGCTCAACGCGATTTTTAAGATCACTGGCCGTTTTGGATACGCTTTGCGCCGCTTGCTGATCAGACCAAAAATCAGCTTCAGCCATCTTTGCCTCTAGAATTGCCAGCTCACTAACTTTTTCATCAAGTTTAATGCGCTGCGTGGCCACCGCGCATTCGTTTTTGAGGGTGTTAAGTTGTTTGCGTATATCATCCATTAGTCTGCCTTCATTATTGAATAGCCTGCCCCAAATACCAAGTTAGTCGTGAAAGCTCATTCCCATAGGGAAGCAAGTTGGCGGTTGAGAGAATTTACGAGTCGATCACCAGCCGTGCCCAGAACGCCGATGTTTCCAATGTTTTCGGAAAACAGATGCTGCATGGCTGCCGCCATGTGTTCTTTTTTAATAGATTTGATGCGGTTCGGGATACCGTCAATATCTTCGATATGCTCATCAAAGAAGTAACGACCGTAAGCGTTAGCGACACTACCGACCGTCTGCATTGAGCGCTGGAATGATCCAAGTGCATACTGTTTTGCAGCTTTAAGATCGGCGGCGTCTATTTTGCCATCTTGCACGTTTTTGATTTCTTTTAGAATAATATCGCATAGCGCCGGTGCATTAGCAGCGATAACTTGCGCAGACAACCACCATTCGGAATACGCACTCGCGTAGTAGTGATTAGAATTCACAGAGTAAACTAGGCCTTTTTCGCGTGCTTGCCCAAAAATACGCGAATGAAGTGTTTCGGTCAGCATTATCCTGGCTAGGCTAAGTGCATCGTCTTCTTCTTGGGTGATAATATCACTGGCGTAGCTATCAATATATAAATACATATTTGGTACAGTTTCGTTGTGAATGTAGACGGGCTTTTCAGGTTTTTTAGCAGTTTCTGCCGGCAAAGCAAATCGGGCAGTGCCCGCAGGTAATCCACAATTTTCGATAATTTGTTTCAATTTATCACGACGACCACGTAAGTTACCGGCAATCACAAAGCGCATATTGGCAGCTAGATGCGTACGCTTCCAGTGTTCGACTAAGTCCTTACGAACTGCCGACTTCATTAGCTTGATGCGTTCGGCGTCAGTTGGATTAGTAAAACCAAATGTTTTGCCCAGTTCACCACCAAGATGCCTAAAGTGATTATTGCAGTAAGCTGTTAGCTCGTCGCGAATGTTTCCCCATTCTGCCTTGAATTCCTTTAGTAAGAATAACGGCTGCGCCAGCGCTAATAACTGTAGCCTAATAACTCGATCCCATTCCACATCGGCGACTTCACCTACATAGCTGACTGAATAGTAACTAGTATATGCGTTGGTATATGCGCCGTTTTTTTGCAACTCCGCCTGGAACCCGCGGGCATCGCGGTAACGCTTATTGGCACCAAGGATGACATGCTCCATAAGGTGCGGCACCTCCCATTTATCACGTTCTACCAAATATTCTCCGGCTCGGAAATTAAACTCGTAACTCATCACTCTCGCTCTAGGAACATGGATAAATAATCCTTCAGCACCGTTACTAAGTTTAATTTGTTCTACCGTGTGTTTCATTTACGTGGGGATGGCCTTGTTTATATTTTTTACTGCAGCGTTTAAGTGTCAGATGCTACTTTTTACGCTTTTTGCCTTTAGCCTTGCGTTGCCGCTCGGCCTTTCGTACTTTACGACGTTCGTTTGCTGAATGAGCCTGGGCTGCTTTTTCAACCTTTTCTGGTACAAAGTCAGTCGAATCAATAATTTCAGCTTCTGTGATCTGATCGGCATTATCAACTGAAGATCGTGCCGCTCTGGTTAATTCTGTTTCGACGCTGCGCTGCATTTCTTCTTCGCTGAGTGGTCGAGCGTGGAAGATAGAACGAATAATTTCGTGACGTAGTTCCCCTTGCATTTCTTCGAACATCCGCTGACCTTGCTTGCGGTATTCGACCAATGGGTCACGCTGGCCGACACTTATCCAGTGAATTCCTTCTTTTAGATGTGACATGTTTTCAAGATGCTGCATCCACATGTTATCAAGAATTTGTAAGTAGATGTCACGTTCGACTTTACGCATAGTCGGAGCGCCGAATAGCTCTTCACGCTCTTTATACAGTTTATGAGCCTCGGCTTTTAGTGCTGCACCGAACTTGCTGGCCTCCGTGTCAAACAGTTTGTCTAAGACAGGTTCGTCGAGTGGAAATACTTCCGTAAGGAACGTTTCAAATTCCTCACTGGCTGCTTCTGGATGGTTTGTCATGTAGTCAGCTTCTTCGTCGATAAACTGCTTTACGCGGTAGCTGATGTCACTGCGTTCCAATATTTCGCGGCGCAAACTGTAGGTGGCGCGGCGGTGGCGGTTCATGACATCGTCATATTGCACAACATGCTTACGGGTATCAAAGTTAAAACCTTCGACTTTTTTCTGGGCGCCTTCTAAAGATTTACTGATGATGCGATTTTCGACTGGTGTTTCATCATCAACTTTTAGCCGATCCATGATAGTGGCGATGCGTTCGCCACCGAAAATTCGCATCAGGTCGTCTTCGCAAGACACATAAAACTGCGTGACACCAGGGTCGCCCTGTCGACCGGCTCGACCACGCAACTGGTTATCGATACGGCGAGATTCGTGTCGCTCTGATCCAAGCACGAATAGGCCTCCCAGTTCCTTAACACCTTCGCCTAGAACAATGTCTGTTCCTCGTCCGGCGATGTTTGTCGCTAGGGTTACAGCACCTTTTTCGCCGGCTTTCGCTACAATTGCTGCCTCACGTTCGTTATTCTTGGCGTTCAGAATTTCGTGAGGTACATTGGCCTTTTTGAGCATGTTGCTTAGCAGTTCGTTCTTTTCGACACTGACAGTACCAATCAAAACCGGTTGGCCACGTTCGTGTAAGCGCTTGATTTCGTTGGTGATCGCCTTGTATTTGCCTGTTTCAGTTTTGTAAATACGATCGGAGCGGTCGTCACGAACAATTTTTCGGTTAGACGGAATTTCCACAGTGTCTACTTTGTAAATCTGGTGAAATTCTTCGGATTCGGTCATGGCCGTACCGGTCATACCGGCTAATTTGTCATACAAGCGGAAATAGTTCTGGAATGAAATGGTAGCCAGCGTCATTGATTCTTCCTGAACTTCGACGCCTTCTTTGGCTTCTATGGCCTGATGAAGACCTTCGTTGTAACGGCGGCCGGGTAATAAACGACCAGTAAAGTCATCTACGATCACCACTTCGCCTTCTTTGGTAACAACGTAGTCTTTGTCACGCTTAAACAGGGTTTGAGCCTTAAGGGCTTGCTCTAGGTGATAGATGGTGCGGATATTATCGGTACTATACAAATTAGTGACTCCAAGTGTTTTTTCTACTTGGTCGATACCAGCGTCGGTCAGTACAACGCTACGACGTTTTTCGTCTTTTTCGTAGTGATCATGTTCTTTCAAAGGACGTACTACTTTTGCAAACTGAGCATAGGCGGCGCCACTAGCCGTAGCCGGCGCACTAATAATCAGTGGTGTGCGAGCTTCATCAATAAGAATAGAGTCAACCTCATCAACGATTGCGTAGTTAAGCGGCCGCTGACGAAGCTGGTCGGCTTCTCGCACCATGTTGTCGCGCAGGTAATCAAAACCGTATTCGTTGTTGGTGCCGTAGGTGATATCGGCGGCATAGGCTTCTTGGCGAGTCGCTGGTTTCAGGTGCTGCATACGCTTGTCAAAGTGGCTTTCGTTGACATACTCAGGATCAAAAACATATGACTCTTCCGGAATAATCACACCGACTGACAGCCCAAGATAGTGGTAAATTTCGGACATCCAGCCGGCATCACGCTGCGCCAGATAGTCGTTCACCGTCACGACATGTACGCCTTTTCCGCTCAGCGCATTGAGATACACCGCGAGCGTGGCAACCAAAGTTTTGCCTTCCCCGGTCTTCATTTCGGCCACATTGCCTTCGTGTAGCACCATACCGCCGATCAATTGCACATCAAAGTGTCGCTGTTTGATAGTGCGACTGGCAGCTTCACGAACGGTAGCGAACGCTTCAGGTAGAATTTTGTCCAGATCAGCGCCTTTGGCAAGCTTCTCTTTTAGCTCTTTAGTCTGAGATTTCAGCTTGGCATCAGACATTTTTTCATACTTCGGCGCCAGAGCGTTCACTTGCTTAACGCGCCTGCGCAACCGCTTAATAGTTTTTGTCTGAGGGTCACCAAGAATTTTCTTCACTATTTTTTTCATAATCAAACCACTCCTGTAGCTACGGCACCTTCCTCACTTATTTCATTTAGCTTTCTATATTGTACCGCATAATAGCGGTAGAATCATTGCCTATAGGCGTATTTTGTTATAAAAAGTGCCCCAGGGGGAAATTTCCGTTCAGTTTCCTTGCTTGAGGGCGCTGGCAACTTTGCGGATAATAGCTCGATGGCGAGCTGGAGCATGTTTGTCTTTATAGCGTTTAATCTGGTTTTTGAGCTTGGCTTCAATAATATCAACTGCCGCAAACATATTAACAGTTGCTTCATGAACGTTGATAGTTTCGTTTGGTAGATGCAGCGTTACTTCGCAGGCGCAGTGTTTTTTATCTTTCTTTTTACTTTCTTGGAATTTTATTTCAAGGTGGGCGGATTGACGTGCAGCTCGAGGCAAATAACGATCAAGCTTGCCAATTTTGCGACGAGTATACTTTTTGAGATCATCACTTACATCGTAGTGAACGCCGGATATTTCGATACGCTTGATCATAGAACCTCCTTTATATTTGACCTAACTCTTGTTTGCCTCCTAAATATTTTTGTAATACTTCGGGGACTACTACCTTTCCCTCTAGGGTTTGGTTATTCTCCAAAATAGCGATAAGCGGCCGCTGTGCGAAAGCAGTTGCATCATTGGTATGAACAAGTTCAATGTCTCCGCTGGCTCGTCGAACTCTTGTCTTGAGTCGGCGTGCTTGGTAGTCAGTCATGTAGTCGGCAGTATGTGTTTCGCGGTATTTGCCCTGAGAGGCCATCCATACTTCGATATCAACACCTTTGGCATTTGGCTTACCGATATCAGCAGTGCATTTTTCTAGCACGTGATATGGCAGCCCTAGCTGAGCGACCAAATATTCTTGTATAGCAACCATAAATAGATGTTCCTTAAGCGAATTTTCTTTGGTAGTAAAGCTTTCCATTTCCAGTTTATCGAATTGATGCATGCGAATGATGCCCTCGGTGTCCTTGCCGTATGTTCCCGCTTCGCGGCGAAAACTAGTGGCGTAGCCGACGTAGCGAATAGGCAGTTCAGCTTCGTCGAATATTTCGTTGGCATGCATCGAACCAAGCACATGCTCGGCGCTGCCTTGCAGCCACAGTTCTTCGCCTTCAATTTTGTAACGGTCATCACTTGGCTGCAAACGATCCATGGCATCGTATAGTTCAGTTTGGATCATCAGCGGCGGCAACACCGGAACAAATGGTTTGGTGCTCACACCTCTAATTCCAGCATCTTCCGCAATTTTCTTGAGGGTGTCTTCGTCAGTCAGCACGTCGATGCCAAACTGCATCAGCGCCCATTGCAACTTGACCAGGTCGCCCTTTAGGTAGGCAAAACGAGCACCGGCTACTTTTGCGGCTCGTTCTTTATCTATCCATCCGTTGAGCTCACCAAGTTCGGCATGGCTTTTTGGTTGAAAATCAAACTGTGGAACTTCTCCAACGACTTTTATCTCAACATTTTCATCTTCGCTAGCGCCGATTGGAACACCATCCAGTGGCATGTTTGGCACGTTTTTGTGCAGTAAAACAAGTTCTGCTTCAACGGGCTGAAGATCGACTTCAAATTTGGCTATGTCATCTTTGAGTTTTTTGCCTTGTTCAATCTGCTGCGGTGTTGGCCTGGAACCCTTCGCCGCGGACGAAAGCTCATTGCGATGAGCACGCTTTTCTTCGATTATACCAACTAACTCACGACGTTTTTTATCAAGCTCAAGTAAGCGGTCGATATCGACTGTGTACCCTTTTTGAGCGGATTTTTCTTTCACCAACTCTGGATTGTCACGGACAAACTGCAAGTCAATCATTGCCTATAGTATACAGAAAATAATAGGCGGATTGCAGGCAAGTTTGATAGCGCTTATACTTAATTGTAATTATGGAGCCACGAGAACCGTATCGGCCGGAGCGCCGACAACCCGACCCCAACCAGTGGTTTACACCCACATGGCAACCCCCTGCTAATCAACAAGTACAAAAACCGACTAACCAAATTCCACAACAACCGGCCTACAGCAGCTTGCCGGAACCACCTTATCCTACCAATACTGCAGCTCCAATTTCGCCTCATAATAAAAAATCTTCCGGTAAAAAAATACTACTTATCGGTATCATGTTGGTCGTGATTAGCATAGCTATCGTAGCTGCCACACTCGTGTACCTACGGATGCAAGAAGCAAGCCTGCCAGACGCGGTTGCGGTCAGCGACCGCATGATTACAGCCATGGTTGATCAAGACGCCAAAACCGCCTACACCCTGGTAGCAGAGCAGTTTAAGAATGAAACTAGCCAAGACGAGTTGCAGCTAATATTTGAACAAGTCGGGCCGCTGCTTGGCAGTCCGACCGAAAGCACGTTAAGTACTATTCAAAAGTCTGATGATGGCACCGTTCGAGCAGTGGTCATATATGAACTACCCGGTAACGAAGATGATACTTATTACATTCGAGTAATCTTAGAGAAAACTCCCGATGACTGGCGAATACTGAACTTTCGCACCGACGACCAACCGCTTGAAGCTGTGATTGAGTAGCGCTACCGTTTTTTGTTATGGCGGTGAGATTGGATTGCTTCGAGGCTCAGCATTGTTCTGGCCTTTGCGTATGAACAATGTTCACACACGCCTCCCATGGCGGCAGTGCCGACTTCGGGCATGTCGCCTTCTAAGCAGGCTTTCAGTTTCATAACCGACGGCTCGATCCAGCTATCATTGCCTTTATAGGGAATAATTTTCGTCTTAAATTCCAACTTATCGTAAAATCCATCAGCGTCCAGACGGCCGTTAGTGTATACGAAATAACCAGTATCTGAAACCTTAAAGTCATTGCGCCTGAACAGCCACTGGTAGACTTCGATCTGGCGTTTGTACGTAACTTGCCAATCGGCGTCGAGGCTCACCTCACCATTTTTTGAGGTAGCTTTGTAGTCAACAATAACAATTTCGCCTGTTTTGTGATCAACCCATACATCGTCGACGCCGCCGGTAATCAATAAATTAGTCTGGGGGTGAAGATACGTCACTCCACGTCGCAGGGCGTCACGCCATTCATCCATTTTTTCATGTTTGAACGGCACAAGATCAAGCCCGAATGCTTCACTGAGTGGATGCTTCGTCTGGGCTTCGCGGTGGATATCGAATTCTTTTTTGAACAGCTCGTCGATAGCACTGTTAATGCGAAATGGCGGACTCGACGGCCGCTTAATTTTTAGCCGTGCATCCAGCCAGAAACACCGCGGGCATTGCATAAACAGATCAATCTTGCTACGACTGATTTTGAACGACGCTTTCTGACCAGGCGTGTATGGCTGTGTGCGTTGATACCCGTAACTACCCATCCGCCTATTGTAGCAGGATGTGCGACGCACATATGACAATCAGAACCTGATGTAAGTACGGATAAAAAGGTAGCTTATGGGGAAGATTATAAGCCCCCCACCTATCGCTGTCGCAACCATTAAGATATCTTCACCGGATATCAACATACTAATACCCCATACCCACATTACTACACCAAGTGTGAATGTAAAGACAGCAACTTTTAGACCGCTACCAGAAACATAGGAACGCTTACCAACTTTTACTACATCATACTCAATTACCGGTATCCTACTGGCGACAACATCCTGTTTTGATACATTCAGGCTTTTTAATCGATGCGCTATTTCTAGTAATACAGCATGGGAGGATTTTATAAGCGAATTTTTGATTTCTGGGTCTGATTGGACTTTGTATCCAGTTATTAATCGTAGTTTATTGTCGTAAAGTTCAATATCAAAACGGTTACAGTCAATTAGTGTTTGTAGTGTGTCCGGACTCAGTATACTCAGAGCAAGGGTTGAATACTTGCTGTTCGCAAAGGCTTGAAAATGCTTATTAAAATCACCTTCTAGTGAAAGTTTTTCAGGCTTGTCAATGAGAAGCTTGGGGTTGGTATTGGAATCATTGTGGTGTGAATCTAAATATATATGGGGAATGCTTTTAGGTAATAATACCTCTATACCCGAAAAAACTCTGCCATATTCAGGCCACGATAGATTGTCTCCGATAATATATGAGTATGATGTTTGGCTTGATCCCGTAGTAATTTTAATGACGCCTGTTTCTAGTTTTTTTGCTTTGAATAAGTATCGATAGACAATGTAGCCAAAAACAAGCATTGCCGACCAGATGAGTATGTATAGGGATGCTTCAATCATTATTTGTTTATTGTAGCAGTTGCGCCGCAGCGGTGATGGCGGCGGTTTCGGCGCGTAAGGTGTAGGCGCCAAGTCCAATGTGAGCAAGTTTGTTATCGCTGAACAGCTGTAGTTCTTCGTCGGTCCATCCACCTTCTGGCCCGATCAAAACTCCTATCGGATGTTCTTCCTCGGAACTTTGGTCTTGGGTCATCGACAAATTGCCCTGTTCGGCTACTAATAATTGAATATTGGATGTGTACTCTTTTATGGCTTCGGCAACCAAAATCGGTTCGCGGATATGCGGGATGTCAACCCGCCCACACTGTTCAGCCGCTTCAATAGCAATGCGCATCGCCCTCTGCTCATCAAAACCGGTTTTTTCGGTACGGGCTGCAACTAAGGGTACGAAATTGGTAATGCCAATCTCAGTAGCTTTTTGTATAACCAGATCATTTTTGTCAGCCTTTAGTAGTGACCATAGCAGATAGCGATGCCGGGTTGGCAGGCTTTTATGAAGCTCAGTCACCAGTTCAAGCTTTACGGAAAGCGGTTCGATAACCGCAACCTTATACAACTTTTCAATCCCGCTTCCATCAAACAAGGATAATTCGTCGCCTTCACGAAAGCGCAATACTTTTAACCACTGATTAAGTAAGTGCTGGTCATGCACCCATATGTGGTCAGTGAGCTCGGTATGTCCGCGCTTGTCATGGAGCTGCCCAGTGTAGAAGCGATGCAGTTTCATAGCCTCACCATTCTAGCCCACAAACCGACCAATCAAAAATACCAACCAGCCGCTCGCGATCAAAACTGTTAACGTCTGATACACCGCGAATGTTACATAAATAGTCTTCCCTAGATCTTTCGTTGCAAGTGCAACGAGCCGATGACTGGCGGTGGCCGAAGCAAACAAACCTACCGGCACAAATATACCGCTTAATACCATTGGCAAAACGATTAAATCAAGCAGTTCCGAGGCCGTTGGTGTGCCGAGCCAACTCAGCACCATTGCTCGCAAAAACAACACGGTCGTTACAGCTGCCGGTAGCAGCAATGCAAGGCTTACTACACTCAAACCATAGGTGTAGTTGCTGGGTTTGCGTTGAACAGGAAGCGTCTGAACACTTGGACGTTGCGGTTGCTCGGGAGGATGTTGCCGCTGAGATTGAGGGTTCGGTTGAGGTTTTGGGGTAGCTACAAAGAGCGGCGGATGAAGCATAAATGCCAGTCGCAGGTAATCGGTTGGCCAACCCTGCCCTACAAGTTCTTGGGCAATCGATTCTTCACTGACCCCCTGAGCACGAGCTTCACCAATGTAATTCAGTAAATCAGAATCCGTGTTTAATACTTGCAGATACGGTGCCGGCCACCCACTTTGTACTAACTCGCCAACTATCTCTTCGTTCGATAAACCATAGACTTTAGCCTCACGTACGAAATCTACAAGCGCCTGATCTATTTCCATTGCTTAACTATATTTCTGATGATGGTAAATTCGCATCCTCGGACTCATAGTTCTCATAGTTATTGAGCTTGAGCGAGTCATCCGGTAAAATTTCGAGCTCGTTTATGTAGCAATTGCGGCCTTCTTGGCGAACATAAATGTCCACATAACCGTAGTTATCGCTTTTTGAAGAATGGTAAGTCGTAGCTGTTAGTGATTGGCCGGCATCTTCTATTAGCGCGCGCTGCCGGTCATTCAGCGCGTCTGGTTTTGTGGTGCCGCTCTTTGTTT
The DNA here is from genome assembly GCA_022841445.1 of Candidatus Saccharimonadota bacterium. GTDB lineage: Bacteria > Patescibacteriota > Saccharimonadia > Saccharimonadales > UBA10212 > JALHRM01. The sequence continues at coordinate 54,790 of JALHRM010000003.1, read as the reverse complement.
CGAATTCAGCACAAAGCATGTACGTTCTTTCGTCAAGTCGATAGTATGTAAGGTCTTTAGTGTTTCTATTAGTTGCCTTATTTAGAGACACCGGTAAGCCGCCACTACCGTACTGTTTATATTCGATGTCGTACCATACATCAGCCAAGCGATTTGCTATTTCATTGTCAAGTATTTTTCCACGGCTTTGCAATAACGAAAAGCCTATCAATACCACAATAAACAACACCAGTGCTCCAAATACGATATAGTATTTCCGAATACTCGCCGACGAGGCTTTAGGATCGTTCAGCACGATGATCCTCACGCCAGTAGTAAGCAAAAATGCCGCCGACTATGATGAGTGTAATGGCCGTGTGTAACATTTGCTTTACAAGTGATGTCTCATCATCCCCCTCGATAATGAAATAGACAAAGGTTACTGCGTAAATCAATCCAACAATAAAACAAGCCAGTTGGGTGAACTGTGTCCACTTTCGACGCGAAGGATCGCGACGAATGGAAGGATCACGCAGTTCAGCCTTTTTGAGTCTTATAAACATGTACGCAAAGATGGGGAAGCTAACGATCAAAAGCGTGATCGCGATAGTCTGAAATCCACCGGAACTGTCGCTATAGGCGTATGTTTCGTTTCCGCTAAACATCGTATCAACCAGGGCATGCAATAAGCCGCCGACAGAAAAAGCACTGATTAACAGAGTGATGAACATAATACTGTACTCAAAGCCACGTACGCTGAGGTTTTGAACAACCGCTATCGGCTGCTGTGGATTATGTTGTACAAATCCGCCATGCGGCATCGCTGATGGATGGGTCTGCGCATGATGTCCACCGTGATGCGGCGGTACAGGAACAGGCACATCACCAAGCAGTGCGGTGTTTACGTCGGCGTCTGGCCAACCGGCGCTGGTAAGATTGTTTCTGATTGTGGCATCATCAATACCCCGTTCGCGGGCTTTTTGAATGTACTCATTTAATTCTGATTGCGGCATTGTAACTCCTATAGCAATCAGTAAACCACCCCGGGCTTATTTATGCAATCCGCTTAAGTATAGCAAGCGATTCAATGTGGGGAGTCCGCGGAAAAAAGTTATAGCCTTCAAAAAATGTCACTCGATAATTTTTATGCAGCAGTGCCAGGTCTCTCGCCTGGGTGGACGGATTGCAGCTGAGGTACGCAACTTTTGGCGGTAACGCGCTGTTGATAGCAGCCACTACATCACTATGGAGCCCTGCCCGGGGCGGATCGACAATTAAAATCTTATCTGGATCAATGTGCTCAGTAGCTTTTTCGGCAGGAGCAATTATTACCTGTGTGTCCAGCTTGCTATGTTTGGCATTACCACGCAGCATTACTGCATTCGCAGGATCAGATTCTATCAGGCTTACTTTGCGTGAACCAATACTTAGTCCGATAACCCCTACACCACAAAACATGTCGGTAATATCGCCCTGGTCAGTGTGTTGTTTTATTTTGGCTAGCGCTAACTCAAAAACTGGGATGTTTCCTTGAAAAAACGAATTCACGCTATAATCGAAACCTTTACCCGTAAGATTATCGGTTAGTACGGTAGACCCGACTGATTGCAGTACTTTGGTAGCGACCGAGGCTGGACTTTTCGGGTTCGAATAGTACACATCCATGCCATTCATAAATGAAGATACGAGGCTCATATCAGCAAATGTCTCTGTTTTAACAAACAGGCTGGCCGCGACCTTTTTATCTTGGCTGCAGCGGATAATAACAGATTTCAAATCGGCTGCCCGCACATTCAGACCGTTTAATAGTTCAATGAGTTTGTTGCCAGCTTGATCAATTGCTGCTTGTGCCAAAGCACTGCCTTTGACAATCATTTTGCGGTGCGATCCACGGTGATGAAGTGCCAGATGCAGCCCATTATCATCGCCAAAAAAACTGTACTCCATTTTGTTACGGTAGCCGTACTCCATGCCGTCTGAAACTAATGCAAAATCCGGCAGCGTTATTTTTTCACGCTCAAACGTCTCCGCAATAATCGCTTTTTTGTAGCTATTTTCAGTAGCAAAGCTCATCATCTGCCAGGGGCTGGTGGCTAAAAAACTGTCCGCCTCACGGGGGGCAATACGCTCCGGCGATGCTTCAATAATTTCGACTGCTATCGATTCTACGTAATCGCGCTTGCGTTTATATATATTTGCCCTGACCGTTTCGCCCGGCAAAGCGTTCCAAACAAATACCACTCGCCCGTCTGCCAGCCGTCCCATACCTTGACCGCCATGAACCAACTTTTCTATAACAACTACTTCGCTCAGCGGATGTTTCAATGGAGTGCGATTAAACAATAGCTAGTGCAAACAACAACCAGCCCAGCACGGCGACTGCGATAAGGTTTAGATACGTAAAAGCGCGGTCGACATACAAGAACGATGCCCATTTGCCCTGCTTTTTATGATGTTTGTAGCTTATAGCGGCAAACAGAGCAAAGAAAAGGAAGGTCACCCCCGCGGCAACATACGCGTACATTGGCAAACCGTTACCGTGAACAATCGCAGCTAGAATATACAGCCCAATTACTACCCATGCTAATAGACCATTTTTGATTGACAACCAATAGGGCCACCACTTTGTCGGCCGAGAACCGCGGTTATGCGTATCCATAAGTAAATGAAAAGCATTGCCGGCCACGACAGCTCCAAGAATAAGAATGATTACAGGCAAGCTCCATACCCCTACTGCGAGACCTACCGTTACTGCCATCAGGCCAGCTACGAATGCGTAACCAACTGAACGAGTAACATTAAAACCTACTGCTCTTTCTGCCTCATATTTAGTGCGGTATCGAGTCGCCAGTAACACGTGAGTCAGCCCGGCAACGAAAAAGAATGAAGCAATAGCAACAGATAGCGGTAGATCAAACAAGTGTTCGGCAGCGCTCGCCAAAACAGTTTCGCCAGCTGCCTGAGAAGCCAATTCGTCCTTGGTTGCAAACAATGTCGTGATTGGTACAAGTGCTCGGTCGATTCCGCCCATGACCAGGATGATAAGTCCTTGCACAAAATGCAGCAGAGCAATAAGTAGATTAAAGCGCTTGCTGGTCATTGGCTGACGCTTATTGGTTTTTTTCACAGTCGCTTTCGCTTCGGCAACCGCCACTTCGATATTTTTTTTCTTCTTGGTTTTTTCGGATTTGGTGTCGGACTTTCGTTTTGTAGCCATAATGCATACTAGTGTATCCGCCTCGGCAATAGATGGCAAATTTACACCTCTTCGCTCTATAATAAACTTCTATGATCAATTGCACATTTGAAGATGGTAATACGGCAAACTTACGCCATGTCGTTGTCGATGGATTAGTCATTGTTGGTAATAAAATTTTACTCATAAAACGTGCAGCGCATCTAAGTGAAGCCGGTAAATGGGCGTTGGTTGGTGGGTTTTTAGAACTGGACGAAACTACCACCGAAGGCTTTTCCCGAGAAGTTTACGAAGAAACCGGCTGGGAAGTTGCCGACATAACATTGCTTCGCGTCAACGATGGAGTACGTAAGGGTGAAAACAGGCAAAACGTTTCATTTGTTTACGTTTGCACTGCGACTAAAAAAACTGGTGAGCCTGATAACGAAAGCACTGAGCAGCGTTGGTTCCCACTTGATAAACTACCGTCAATCGATCAAATTGCTTTCGACCACGCCGAAAATATAGCGCTATACAAACAAACTATCGGCGGTGCGAACGAATAGCAAAACGACGAATGATTAATCCATCTAGCAGCAAATGACTGAAGTAGCCAGCCACCGCTGCGCCATACACAATAAGCGCCGTATCCAGCACGCTTTCGCGGTGTAGATATGGCACTAGCACAATTGGCAGCGGCACAAGCAGCATTGCAATCTTGCTATGCGTCCAGCCACGGTGCTTACCGACAATTGGCGTCATGGCGAGTAAGCCCAGGTAAGCAGCGGCTTCGATGTGGCCTGTAGCAATCAAAATTATGTCACCCACAAATGCCAATCCATAAAAAATATTCTGCCCCATGGAATTAGTGTCGATATCAGGAAACAGACCAAACAACACAGCGATAACAATCAGCCCAATCAACAGTTGCCAGTCAACTAATAAATTACTGGTTTCGCGCCAGTTTTCTCCCGGTAAAAACCTTAGTCCGGCAGCATAGGCACTGCCAACCACCACTGCTCCAGTGATATGCCCTTTATACCCTGCCACAACAAGCCACCCGCTTTATCATTATTTAGATTCTAGCGCATGGATCTGGTCGTGGTCGAGACCAAAATAATGAGCAACCTCGTGCCAGATGGTTTTTCGGACTTGCTGCCGCACATCTTCAAGCGTTTGACTAACCGCTTCAATTGGTTTCTTAAATATAGTAATTTTATCTGGCAGCATGTACGGGTAATTGCCGCCCTTTCTGGTCAGCGGTACTCCTTCATACAGACCAAATAGTGTTTCATGACAGCGTAGCCCAAGCTTCTTGCGCTGCTGCTCGCTGGGTTGATCTTCCACCACGAACGCTACGTTATCGATGTGCTGGCCGTATTTTTCTGGAATAGCGTCAATCCCGTCAGCCACTATTTTTTCAAACACTTCATCTTCAATATGAATCATGCATCTAATTGTACTGCACGGGTAATCGATTTAGTTGCGCCATGCTGGGTGGTCTTGGTGTAATCCGGTAAGTAGCATTGCCCATCGACCGCTTCGTGGCGCAGTGATTGCAGTTCTGCGCACGGAAAGGTTAGCGACATCCAGTTCACCGGCACGTCTGGTTACGACATCATTCAACTCTTCAACTGAAAATCTGGCGATTGTTTCAGCTACCTGGACATCTCGCCTAACCGCGCGAGGTGAGCGAATTAAGCGTGGCGCGCGAATTCCATGAGGTGGGTAATAATCCCTGTTTCGTACACCTATCTCATTACCTCTGATCGCAAAATACGCGGCCGCAACACCAACCAACACAGGCGCAGCATTTGAATCACTAAGATCGACCAGCCTGCTCACCATATCAGCCCGCCATGTGTCTGGCTCATCCTGAGCAATACGCAGAAAAACTTCTGTACGCAAGTTACCGCTCTGTGGTGCCCGCTGAAGACCGGGCCAGTAATAACCTTCCGCGGTTGTTAGGAGTGGCATCTGCCCGGTGCCGTAAACGTCACCAAATTCTTGGTGCAAATCCTCAATTCCACTAGCTATTGTCGCTATCGTCCCAGTCCTGACCTCCCCGCTTACGTCTACCGCCATATACTACAACCTCCTGATAAACTTACCTTTGTTTTATGAACTATTTGGTTATTATAGCGAAGTTTTTCGCGCAACCAGGTGCGAGTTCATAAAACCATTGCCAATTGCTCGGTTTGCAGCGGTCTAATCAAGAGTTTGGACTTTTTGCGAGCCAAGTACGATGTAAGTATTTTATAAGTGTCCAGGTCAAACCGCGTGCCTATGCTTTGTGCTATCTGATCACAATTTTCCTGCTCATTTATTTCACCAATAACACACCACTGATCGACAATAACCCCGCCGCTCGATTGTGGTTCGCTAACGATAATTGCGCCCTTGTATGGCCAGGCTTTAATGCGCGATGTGGCAAACGCCGTTTGCAATCGAAAATTATGGCGAGCAACTGTTTCAACTCCTTCGCAGGCTCCGTGGCATTTTTTGAGCTGCCGAAGAAAGCATACCCCAGCACCCGATTCCAAACCAAGCATTTTAGGGCAGAGTTCGTACAATTTAACGTATGATTCGAGCGCCTGCCTGGCCTTACCGCGAGTGGTATAGACAGCCATGACCTGCTCCATTGAATCCGGCAGTAATTCGTCGCTATTTGCTTCTTGCAGCATGATAGTTTGATACCCCGAATCCGTAGTGCGACATTTCGCTAGAACAAGCTTACTTGTTCGCCTAAGTTGGCGATTAAAAAGCGGCTGAAGGTCTTTTACGAGTCGTGATTCAAGCAGCAAGGCCTGTAGTTCGGTGACTGTTTTATGAACGGTGATACCGCTGACCTGCTGTGAAATTTTTAGCTCTTTGGTTGATGCATGATCATCTGAAAAGTGGCTTAATACGCGCTTTTTTATATTGATACTTTTACCGACGTATAGTGGTTTGGCGGCGTTGTCTTCAAATATGTACACGCCCGTGGATTCTGGTAGATTCTTGGTAAAATCTGGAGGTAAATTTGATGGCAGCGATGGCTGGCGAACCTGTGCACGGATAGCACTTTCAAATGCTTCGATGCTGTTTTCTGCGCGAGCGATTTTGAAGAATTCCCAGACCGCTTTCGCATCATCATACGCTCGGTGCCGGTTAGTGATTTGGATGTTGTGCCGCTCGATCACGTGGTCAAGACCATGACGCCGATAGTGCGGATACAGCGCCCTCGACAGCCGAACACTGCACAACATTTTTGTTCTGTAGTTGGTGCCAACACGTTTAAATTCATTTTTTATGAAACTGTGGTCAAAACGCACATTATGGGCAATGAACAATGCTCCCTCTAGCATTTCGTATAAATCTTTTGCTATGTCGGCAAAGACTGGAGCACTACCTAATCTCGAAAGGTCGATGCCTGTGATCTTCTGGATGTAGGGATTAACATGCCCTTCAGGGTTAATGAGTGTGTTTATTTTGCTGACGACTTTGCCATCTTCAACTCGCAGCGCCCCGACTTCGATCACCCGACTGTTGTAGCTGGCCATCCCAGACGTTTCAACATCAATAAATACTAATGGATTACCCATAACACTCATGCCTATATTCTAGCAGCAAGCCTGTACTAGTTTCCTGTAGTAAAATAGAGGAATGGATAAAAACTCAAGCGATCAAAAACTAGAAGGCACGCTGCTAGCCGGGTTCACCCCGCTCCCAAGTGTCACTCAATTACAAATTATTGATTCAATCGAAGGCAGTGGTGATGTCGTCCCTGAAGGTGCTACGATTACCGCCCACTATACAGGCGCATTGGTGGCGGATGGCACGATTTTTCAAAGCTCACACGACTTTGGCGAGCCAATTACATTTAGCCTCAATCAAGTCATTCAAGGCTGGGGTGATGGAGTGCCAGGCATGAAAGTAGGCGGCACACGCCGGCTTATTATTCCAGCCGAAATGGCCTACGGCAGCTCATCTCCAGCAGCCAATATCCCGCCAAATTCTGCGTTAGTTTTCGATATCGAACTTGTAGCTGTTGTCTGAAAAATCCTATCTGGGGCGGTGTTTGGCAGCCTGGTTCTTTTGCCACAGCCAGCGGGCAAGTTTAAACCCTACACTAAACAGTAATCGATATGTAATGAGTCGTCGAAAAAACAGCATGAGTTTGAGTATATCCACATAAGCTTGGTGTGGCTGTAATGAAACATACATTTTGAATTAAGGACTTAAAGCTCGGGTATGCAGGTCTTATAGGGAGAAACTAGCAGGAGCGGCTTCGCCTTTAGTGAGACCGTCGGAAGTTTTCATATAGGTGTAATATTTCCAAGTAGTCGAAGCAATCAACTTAGACTTAGGCACTGCCACGCCACAGCTACTGCCCGGGCCAAACGCGTTTTCGAACCACTGGGCATTGCTGCCGTCTTCCATTTTGACCAATACCTTACAGTACCCACTGTAATTACCAGGCAATACGGCGTTTATAATGACATTTTCCGTGCTCACATCGGCACTGACTGATGTAATTGTGACGTATGTGATCGTGGGTTGGGTCTTTGTTTTTGCCGGTTCTGTTTTTGTAGTTTTTGTTGGTGCCGGAGCGGGTGCAGGAGCAGTCTCGACCGGTTTTGTTTCGGCTACCGGCTGCGGAATTTCTACTGTCTTTTCGGCTGTTTCGGTTGTTTTTACTTTTATCTGCTGGGCGTCCTTATCTCGGGCAGCTTCAGCTGCCCGATTTTCAGCAGCTTGCTTTTGCTGGACATTGTAGACATACCCGCCGGCGAATCCGACAAATCCTACAATTACTATTAGCGCAATTAGTATCTGGTGCGAAAATCCGTTTGAGTTTTTTGTTTGCTTCATATTTTTTATGTTTAAGTTTATGAGGGCATGGTACCACCCTAATAAGGTTATTGCAAAACTAACAAAATGAACATCATTCGACTGAAATAATTTCGACATCGAAAATTAGCACACTATTGCCCGGCACGTTTCCCTGCCCAAGCGCCCCGTAGCCGACGGCCGGTGGAATAATTAAACGCCTTACACCTCCGGCTTTTGCGCCAAAGATGGCCTGCTCCATCCCTGCAATGACCTCATGGTTGCCTTCGGTAAATTGTAACCCCACTAAGCGACCGTTAGGCCCAGTCGGTTTGCTTTCATCAAATACTGTACCATCCGTTAGCCAGCCTTTATAAACAATCGTTACTTTGCTGCCGGCCTTTATATCATTGCCGGTTCCCACCTTGATATCACCAAACAAGGCATCTTTGGCATCTTTGTACTTATCATATTGTTTGAATTCGCTTGGTTTCGGAACAGAAGAAGCGATACCGTCTGTCGCTGTAGAAGTAGCGTCATTAAGTGGATCGCTTTTGGTATCATTTGCGGCCAGTGTTTTGGCAGGGTTAATCGCATTAACAGCGCCAGACGCTAGCTGCAGGCCGTCATCTACCGTACCAGAGCGACTAGCTTGGAGCTGTTTTAATTCTTGCCAGCCGTATAATCCGCCAATAGTTAATCCAAAGCTTGCCACTAGGCACCCAAACACCAAACCAACGACTTTTCCCTTGCCCATATCCATCATTCTAAAGTAATGGCAAGCGTAACCGCAACTTGATCAGGATTTATCGGACTTACTTTGCCGCTTCTGCCATGAGTCGAGCGAATTAATCGGGCTTTTTTCTCCTGTATAACCACCCCCGCGTTTTTTGTAGAGCTGGACGGCATATTGCATCGCCCGCGCCGAGAACACGCCGTTCATTTTTTCCAGAGCTTCTATTTTGCAATCTTCCCATAATTCAGGGTTGGTACGAGTTACTTTTTTGTCCGTCTTTTTGTCCATGGTTACTTTCCTTCTGTCATGCATGCGTTTTATATTCTTAGCGACATGTTTATAATTAAGTATGGCAGATCTGCATTTTTACTTCCCGGGAAACGAGACGTACACGCCGCCAAGTCCAACGCTCGACATCGAGGCCTTACGCAGGCCTCTTTTTTTAATTATTGCTGCTGAGGGTTGGACAGAAGAACGACCCCCAACCGACGTTGCCATCAGTCCTATCGTAGACCGAACTGGAGAAATTAAGTATAGAGTGGATGCCTGGCGTCGACACAGCCATGATCCCGCCTTAAATCTGCTTAACTTTTTAGTTACATTTAAACCTGATGGATTCGATACATTACTTGTTTCTCCTCACCATCAACGCGGCGAGATACTGCCCCGGGAATGGAATTACGCCGAGGCTCTTGGCAAATATGTACTACAAGCTACTGAGTAGTTGCACGCTTTACGATGTATAGATGAGTGATTCGAGGATGTCCACTTTTTTCATTCCGCGCATCCAGTATATGCTCCTGAAAGCTCGATGCAGGCCTTCAAGGAATGAGTCGATTTCCCATTGACCGAGAGTTACTTCAGATAGTGGCAGATCTGGATCTAGATCACCTGCGGCAAACACAATATCATCAACCGCGTCGACTATATCCGCACTAGAGAAGGGGGTATAGCCCTCATAACTGAGCGCAGCACCAAGCACTGCGGACAACGGAGCTGCGATGCCAGTTCTCAATGCACTACTCTTCATGCGAAGTATGAAGAGTTCACGTTGTACTTCTGGTGGAATGACTTCTACGGGTTCCCTCATGCGGTGTCCGGCGTTTTGTTCGTCGACGGCGTCCTGCAGAGCATATGTCGCTTCAGACTCATCTATCCGTCTTTCAACCTTAGCCACAGCGATTACTTTTTCCTCATCTGTTACTTTGTAGCCTTCGAGTTCAGCCCCTATATGTGCAACATGTAGCCTATAGCCAGGATCGAGCTCTACTTTGGCGCGGTCTATCTGTCTATAAATAAATCGCCGGACTTGCTCTCTGTCCGAATATACATAACTATCACCCAATTCTTCGGGCGTAATAGCTAAATAATCACAAACTGCTCTTCGCGACGGCTGGATTTCACCTCTTTCTACCAACTGTGAAGCCAGATGTCCAAGTGTGAATGGGATTACGCGCCCAAGAACGCGTGTTGCCGCCAGGGCTTCGGGTGTATTGGCGAAGGGATCTCTTAGTCCCTCGTGCGACTTAAAGGCGACGCCCGCTGGTACTTCACTCATATTTGACAAATACTACTACTTATTGCTTTTATCGGCAAGCATGAGTGCTTTTTGTCGTAGCTAAGGTTTTTAGCAGATACTAGTGAGTGATAGCTTCCCACGGGAAGTCATTGCGGCCAAAGTGACCGTATGCGGCGGTATTTAGATAGATAGGTCGACGTAAATCAAGTGCTTCAATAATTCCGGAAACGGATGGCGTGAGGAGTCCAGCTGCAAAGTCAGCGATAGCTTTTTCACTGCTCTTTGCGCTCCCAAAGGTTTCGATATCGAGCATCACCGGCGCTTTGCCGCCGATGTAGTATGCTAAGCGAACTTCGGCTTCGCCGGCCAGATCATGAGCTACAATATTTTTTGCGATGTAACGAGCGGCATAGGCACCAGAACGGTCGACCTTGCTCGGATCTTTACCACTAAATGCGCCGCCGCCAACTCGGGCATAGCCGCCGTACGTATCAACAACAATTTTGCGACCAGTCAGACCAGCGTCCGAATCCGGACCCGGGTGATGCCAGACCCCAGTCCCATTTACAATCAATTGCTCTAGATCAACACCATAACCATATTGATCCAGAACAGGGCTCACAATCTGATCGTACACATCCTGTTTTACCTGTTCGAGGGTTATATCTTCGTCATGTGGCACAGCGGTTGTGACATGCGAAATACCGATTGGTTTGTCGTTTTCGTATTCGACAACAACTTGGGCTTTGCCGTCCGGGCGCAAATAAGCGAGCTTGCCGGTCTCCCGGGCATCATCGATAGCCTTGGTAAGCCGGTGTGCCAGCAAGATAGGTAGCGGCATAAGCTCGGGAGTATCCTTGACGGCATAGCCGAACATCATGCCCTGGTCGCCCGCCCCTTCAGCATCAACACCAACAGCGATTTCTGGTGACTGTTCGTGGATCAATACTTGCACAGGCGACTGGTCGCTAAAATTCCATTCCGGTTTGGTGTAGCCTAGTTTTTTTATTTGCTCACGAGCGATGGCTTCATAGTCAAGCTTGGCGGTAGTACGTATTTCACCGGCTAAAATTACTTGATTATGTCCAGCCATCGTCTCAATACCAAGCCGAGCATTTGGATCTTGCTGAAGCGCTGCATCGACAATAGCATCGCTGATTTGATCGCAAATTTTATCCGGGTGACCGGCGCAGACTGATTCTGATGCAAAATGATGTGACATTAAAAAATCCTTTCGAAGTTATTTTGTATAACCGGAAAGGATTGTTGATATGCACATCTTTCCCGGCTTCGGGCGAGAATTGGCACCTTAGCATAAAAACCAGGTTGCCGGCAGCTTACTAACGGGCTCGTTCCCTTCACTGCACTCTTGATATTTCAAATTGTTAAACACTAACACGATTAGTATAGCATGCACCTGCAATTATGCACTCGGCAAGCTGACTGTAAACGTACTCCCTTTGCCGGGTTGGCTTTTTACGACTATTCTACCGCCATATAGTTCAACTGTTTCACGAGCAATAGCTAGTCCCAACCCATACCCACTCTGGCCGCTTGTCGTGCGAGACTGATCAGCCCGGTAAAACCGCTCAAAAATATGTGCCTGGTCTGATGGCTTAATACCCACACCACTGTCAGTGACTGAAATCCGTACTTGCTTTACGTAACGTGACGCTCGGATATCGATCATACCACCCTTTAAACTGTACTTGATGGCATTATCCAAAAGAATTGTAAGCGTCCGATCAACAGCGTCATTGCTGGCAATAACGGCAAGGCTTTGTGGAATACTGGTTTGCACAGTGATTGAACGCTGGTCACTTATTGGTCGCAGTCGTAGCACAACCTTGTCAACAATCGGGGCAAGCTCTACCTTCTGCTTAATCACTGAACCGCCCGGTAGTCGAGCCAGTGCAAGCAGCCCGCCAACGAGCGATTCGAGACGATTTACCTCTTCCAAATTACTCGTTAATAGTTGTTTACTTTCACTGGTCGATAGTTTTTTAGACCGCAGTGCGACCTCAATTTCGGTTCGCATAGCAGTAAGTGGTGTGCGTAGTTCGTGGCTAGCATCAGCAGTAAAGCGCGCTTGAGCTTCCACCGATTTTTCCAGAGGTACCATTGTTTCCCTCGCTAAATAGTAGCTGGCTAATGCCCCTGCACCGAGTACCACGACATTGAACACAATAAGTCTTCCAACCAGCCGCTGACGAGCGAGTGTCTGCTCACGCTGAAGAATGCGGTTGATCTCCCTGCGGTCTAAAAATCCACCGCTACGTTCTATAATCATGCGGCCTTGACCTCGAATACTGCCGGTGATTTCGCGGTTGGCAACTTGGTACAGTACAAAACTGAATATCAGACTCAGCACCATGATGACGGCCAGATATTGCAGTGTTAATTTACGCACTGCGGCGCTAAAGACGTTCATACTAGACCTGTTCTTTCATGATGTATCCAAACCCTCGTTTAGTATGGAACAACAGTGGCTTATCATTAAATGGCTTTTCGACTTTGCTGCGCAAATAACCGACATAGACCTCGACAGTATTGGGTAATATATCAGCGTCAAAATTCCAAACGTGTTCAGTGAGTTGTTGCTTCGACAGAACAACTTCCGGGTTACGTAGAAAATATTCCAATAGAGCATACTCTTTCCGGGTTAAATCTATCGATCGCCCTGCTCGCTTAACTGCCTTTGTGACGATATTTACTTCGATATCCTTGTAAGTAAGAACACCTGCAGATTGTGGCTCAGGTCGTCTCAACAGCGCCCGAACTCTGGCCAGCAGTTCTTCAAAAGCAAATGGTTTAACCAAATAATCATCGGCGCCAGCATCCAAGCCTCCGACCCTATCAGACACCGCATCCTTAGCAGTGAGCATGAGCACCGGAACTTTTTTACCACTTGCCCTGAGCTCACGGGCAATCGCAATGCCATCAAATCCTCCCGGGAGCATACGGTCAAGAATAATCAAATCATAGGGCTGACTCTTTGCAGCGCCTAATCCACTATCGCCGTCATGTTCCATATCCACTGCATAGGCTTCTTGTTCCAGGCCGCGCTTGATGGCGCCGGCTATTTTTACTTCATCTTCTACTACAAGTATTCGCATAGGCTCTTTCGTATATTCATACTAGCAATATATTACTGAAAACATTCTGAGAAAAAATCTTTCGCATTTAAGAAAACTCTCAGAGCCGAACTCCATACTACCAACCACACACATTGCATAGATGTGTGTATCACTAAATAATAGAGAGGAAAAGCCAATGCGAGTTAACAAAAAATTAGTAGCCGGAGCAATGACCGCTGGAGTTATTGGTCTAACCGGCGTTGCTGGCACGGCGCTGGCTGCTGACAATACTAATGCCAATAGCAGTCCAATGTCGTCGCTGGTACAGAAAATTGCCGATAAGTTTAACGTCGACAAAGCCGAGGTTCAGAAAGTCTTCGACGAAGCTCGCGCTGAACATCGGGTTGAACACGAACAAAGATTTAACGAACGGCTGGATGCTTTGGTAAGCCAAGGCAAAATCACCGCTGAGCAAAAGACTTTGATTATCGAAAAATTTTCTACGATGAAGGCCGAGCGCGAAGCTAACCGTGATAGTGGCACCCGACCCACACGGGCTGAGATGGAAGCTAAAAAAGCTGAGTTGGACAAGTGGGCTGCTGAAAACGGCATAGACCTGAGCGTTATCATGCCAGCCCGTGGCGAAGGCGGCTTTGGTAGTCGCGGCAGCCATGGTCACGCACCCATGTAGCTTTATTTAAACAAAATATGCCTGGTCGGAGAGATCCACCGTGCTGACATCCCCGCCAGCACGGTGGTTTTTTATCTAAGTTATACTTATAATATGCAACAGATTGCAACAATTGGTGGCGGATGTTTTTGGTGCTTGGAAGCAATATACCAAGAAGTTATCGGCGTCAGCTCCGTTGTGTCTGGATACTCCGGCGGTACCGTCGAAAGTCCGACAGACAAGCGGGTATATGAAGGTGATACTGGACATGCAGAAGTAGTACAGATCACTTTTGATAAGGACGTTATTACTTACAAAGAAATTTTGGAAATATTTTTTACCTTGCATGATCCGACAACGCTTAATCGTCAAGGTAACGACGTTGGAGACGAATACCGGTCAGTAATTTTTTATCATGATGAAACTCAGAAGCGAATCGCCGAAGAAATGACGCGTATATTCGCAACACAGCTTTGGGATGATCCAGTTGTTACCCAAATAGAAGCTTTGGAGAAATTCTGGCCAGCGCCGGATCATCATCAGAATTTCTATCGGGATAACCAGCAAGTTGGCTACTGCCAGATAATCATCAATCCGAAGTTACAGAAATTCCGCGAGAAATTCAAAGCGAAGTTGAGACAGGCTTAAACGTCGGCCTTACCAGCCACCGCCGCCGCCCCCTCCGCCACCGCCGCCTGCGCTACCGCCGCTAAAGCCTGATCCGCCACTGCTACTCGGAGCCGTGAAGCTGCTGCTCATGGCCGTTGATGCCGTATTAATACTATTGGTCAGACTGAGCGCACTGAAGGTAGCCCAGTTACCGACGTACCAGTCAGGTGGTGTATTGTAGATGGATTCGAACTGCTTAGCCCAAGTTTTTTCGAGCCCAAAAATGATAGCGTATGGCAGTAGTTTTTCGAATAATTCAACGCTGCGCACCGGTTCATGGGCGTTGACCGCCAAGGGCGCGCTACTGCTTTGTAACGCAGCCAGACGGTCTTTTTCGGCAGTCTTGATATATAGTTTCAGACCTTGCAAATCCTGATGCGTCCGCTGACCTGCTCGGCTACGGCGTGGAATCTTGGCCATTAACACAATCGACGTTATCACCGCGATAATAGAAACAATCAAAGCAATGAAAGCCGTAAAGAAAATGCACAGTACACAAAGCGCAATCGCAATAATCATCAAAATAATCATTTTGCCACTTGTCTTTTTGGGGTTCTTATCAAACATTCCTGCGTCAGTTAAATCCTTAGCTAGTTGTTCTTCGATCTTCTGTATCGCTTTGGCAAGTGCAGGCTGATAGGTACCAAGTGGCGTGACTTCATCTTTGGTCATACCCGGAAAAAAAGCTTTCAATATATCTACTCGTGATTCACTGAGTTTGGAAGTGTCAGCGTTAATAAGTACCAGATCAACTTTGGTACGTTTGAATATCTTCAGAATTCGATGGTCGACCTCTTTGATTCGCACATAGCCATGAACCGCCAAATCGATAACTCCGGCCGTTATATCACGACCATCTATTTTATAATCATCCAATATACCGGCCTGCAATACGTCAACACCTTTAGGCGGACCGTATTCTGCGACGACACCGGCTTTTAAATCGTAGTCTTTCCCCACTCGCCAAAAATAGGTGACTATGGCAACTAGAAGAACCAAGGCGGCCGCGCCGATGATGATATCCGCCAGATGCTCTCGGATAGTGTCGCGCCAAGTATACGGTGCGAACGTCCCCTTATCAAATGCCAACACCACGCTCATCGTTTCGAACGGGTAAAGCGACCGCGTCGATGCCACCGAAATGAGATCACGCCTCTCATTGATGTCTATTATGCAGGCGCTTTCGTTTGAACCGAACTTACCCGTCAAACACATCGATGATATTCCGCCCGCCGAAGGCTTGAGTAGCACTCCTTCACCAAGATGAAAATTTGCTTCAACATTCAAGAATTTTTGCGACCACTGATCGCCATTAATATCCCAGAACAATTCATCATGAGTATCGTAAAATGTTGCTACGTTTTCAACCGAATAATCAATGTTAAACTGCTGCTGACCCGTAACGGTACTGTCAGGGTCGCCAATCTTTAGCACCAAGTTGCCAGCCTGGTCGTACGTCGTATATGGCCACACCGAACCATCAGCTTTTTTTACCGATGCAATTTTAATATTAAGCGGATGGTCGTTATATGATTTTGGAATCGCTCGCAATATACCGTGATTCTGACCTCTAAAATCGACTGAAATCCGTTCCGTGATTCGCATGCTGCCATGGGGTGATTGCTTACCAAGGTAGTAGTCAGCCTTAAAGCTTGTTACATCAAAATCGTTCACGTCAGCATGTACTGACCTGACTGGAATCACCGTCAAAATAATAAGTAGCGTAGAGGTAACAAACACACCCAGCAAGACTATCCGGAGCCAAGCAATAAGGGGCGAGGTCTCTAGTTGAGATAGGTGTGTTTGTCGCAACAGCGACAAGTTCCTCAGCATTTTACTCACTCCGTAGCGCTTCGATAGGGTCAAGCTTGGCAGCTTTTCTGGCCGGTAATAATCCAGCCACAGTCGCGACCAACATCAACGCCAATATAAGTATGGCAATTTGCACAGGCTGGAACACTAACAAGTTATCGTCAAGATTTATCTGCTTCGTAATCACTGGATTGAGCAGCACGCTGAGCCCGTACGCTCCCAAAACCCCCAGCACCGCCCCCATAAATCCGATCCAGGTTGCTTCTAACATAAATAACCGGCTCACACCGGAGCGCGACATGCCAAGAGCTTTCATAAGTCCAATTTCGCGAGTCCGTTCTAGAACACTAATGTACTGAGTATTAACGATTCCAAACACCGAAGCGATAACCGTGATCAGGCCAAAAACACCAATCATAATTGTTAGGATGTCGACGAATTGTCCGACAGCTTTTTGCAAGTCTTCAGTGCTTTGTACAAAGTAGCCCTTTTGTACTAAATCGGCTTTAGCGTCGGCGATATTTTGCTTATTATCACCGTTTTTTATGCGCGCAAAAACATACAAAAATTTTTCGTAATCAGCCGTTCCCTGAACAGTGTAGTCATAAAGTTCCCTGGCATCGCCTAGGCTAAGGCTGAGCGGCATAATGCCTGTTCCAAAATCGGTTGCGGCTTTTTTAGTAACACCACCAATTGTGTAGCTAAAGACTTTTTGCAGTTCCTGCGCTTGGTCTTGCGGTGCGCTTCCTGTCGCAGCGCTTACTAACAGCTGCTGGATACTTTCGGCCGAAAATGGCTTTTGCACGCTCAAGCGAACTTGCTTACCAATCGCATCCTGGGCCGAACCAAACCCCAGAGCAGACAAGTATGTTTCCGGCAGTAGTAGCGTACCTTTTTTAATATCACCACTACTCGGTAGCATTCCGGCAGAAATTTCTGGCTTTTGGGCAGAATTATAAACATCAGCGCTGCCAGTGTATTTCTTATCATTTGCTGATGAAGTAATGTAGCGAATATTGATTTGAAAATTTTCTCGAACTTGTTCGACATAGGGGAGCTTTCTCATGGCTTCGATGTCAGCCAGACTCACCCGCTTTACCTGCAAGCTCGTACCCGGACCACCAAATGATATAGAAGCGACCGATTCATCATATTCTTGAGGCTTATCAGATGGGGCACCAGTATTCGATATTTCCTTATCGCGACCGACAATTAGTTCGGCCGGATCAAAGCTGCTCGAAATCAGCTCATCGGTGTAGCTACGAATCCCGTTACTAGCCGCAAGCGTTAGTGCCAGCGTAAATGCTCCTACGGCAATTGCCAACGCAGTCAAGATAGTTCGAGTTTTGGAAGATTTTAAATTCCGCCCGCTACGCCTGATAATATCTATAATACGCATTTAAAGCATCACCTTTCGTACAGGTCGCTGAGCTGGCTTCTGATGAATATCAATCGCGCGGCCATCACTCATTCGAACCTGCTGGTCACATTTTTCGGCCAATTCGTGATCATGCGTAACAATAAACAAGGTGCTCCCAATACTGTCCTTTATACTAAACAGTAGTTCCACGATACGCGCTCCAGTGACACTGTCCAGATTACCTGTCGGCTCGTCGGCGAAAATATACTTTGGATTATTGACAATAGCCCGGGCTATCGCCAGACGCTGTTTCTGACCGCCGGAAAGGTTTTTGGCTTTGCTGTTTATCTTATCAATGAGTTCAACGTTTTTTAGGGCAGTCTCAATAAGTTGCTTCCGACGCCTGGGCGCTACGCCAGCAATTTCGAGCGGCAAGGCAACATTCTGATACACCGTTTGATTACCTTCCACAAAGAACGACTGAAAGATAAAACTCATTTCGTTTGCCCGAAAATTGTCAGCTTGTTTTCGCTTTAGTTTTTGGATGTCATGACCACCCATTAATACTTCTCCGCTATCCGCCTTATCAAGTCCACTCATAATGTGCATAAGCGTACTCTTGCCACTCCCTGACTTACCAATAATAGCAACACTACTGCCTTCCGGCGCCGAAAAGCTGACCTCCGAAAGAGCTGTAAAGACATTGTCCTTTTTGCCGTAAGTCTTAGTGATGTTTTTTACCTCGATCATAAACGGTTACTCCCTAGTAATTGTAGTATAGCTTATTTATGTGTGCCTATTGCTGTTTCTATAATTTGCCGAAGGCCAGAGTACCACGGGTTTACCCGTGGTTGTTTATTTGCCGAATTTTTGAGCAGCAGCAACTATCACCCCGACTTCTTGCTCAAATGGCAACGCAGGCTTAAGTCTTACTCGTGCAACGTAAGGGTAATGGTCGCTATGAACGTCTGTTATAACTTTGGTTGATACAATAACTCGGTATTTGATGCCGTCAATCACTACATATGGACTATACGCAAAATGATCGATTTGCTGGTTGCGCCCCACCGACGTACTGCCAATATCGGCTACCACAAAATCACTTCCTATTATTTGCCGTACTTCGTCAGGTAGTTCATTAAAGTCACCTGCGATGATACGCAGTTCGTCGCGTTTGCCAAATTCTTCATCAACAATTTTTGTAATTGCACCCCTTTGCGCTCGCGCAGCCCGGCCATAGCCAGCGTTATGAACAACCATGACGCGTGTCGGAACCTTTTTGCCGCTGATATTTACTTCGTATAGTCCAACCAACACCGCCCGGCGCTCCTGATAAATTGCCTTAAATTCTTCTATACTAAAAGATTTGAGGGCTTTCCATACATCTTCCACGCGTATGTCTCCTTCGAGCTGATGCATATAGCTTCGTACCTCCGGTACGCGAGCGATAGCCATTACTCCGAGTCCGCCATCTGTCGGACTCGTGAAAATATCCGCTCTCGCAAATGTTGCCGTCGCAGCCGGTACCTGCTGTACAAACAAAGGCGCATGATCCCGGCTCACTTCCTGAAGCGTACCAATATCGGCGTTGTGTCGAAGCATCAATCCTACATTGTCGGCAAATGTAAGTCGTCGTGCGGTATTTTCGTTTACCAACACCAGTTCATTGTCTTCAACCAAGGATGTCGTACCACCAGAACTGAATCTTGATAATTCACCCTTATTCAGATCAATTCCTAAATTCAGAATTCCGTATAGAGCAATTGCCCCGCAGATAGTAGCTCGCCGCGCCATTTGACGTACAGCTCCAGGGTTTCTTTCCAAAGCAAATGGATAAAAATTCATGCCCGCCCCCGTTGGGAGATTCGGGGCGCTACTCACGACTCTAAGCGCAGCCTACTAACTAGCCAGTCCCGTGGCAGCAGGCTAAGGAACCAACCGGCTCTCGGCCCAGAGTCTTTGCCAATAATGGCTTGATAGAGTGTAGTAAATAGCTCTTTTGGAGCAAGATCAGTTTCATCTTTTAGCTCATATATTGCTTGATGGAACCAAGTACCGTCGGCGTTTTCTGGGGCTTGAGATATTTTTTCTGCTAACATCAACATAAAATTTTTCTGGGTGTCGTTAAATTTTGATGAATCAACAGTTTCTTGAAGACTAAATTTTACGTCCTCTGGCGCCCACTTCTCTAACCACTGATCAATGTAGGCTAGCTCTTTCTTGATAATATCGGACTGGTCGTCAACGATGCCCCCGTATTCACTACGTTTGATGACATCAAGCGTTGCCGCTGGGTCTTTTAAGGAAGCCTGATAACTTGTGACCAAGTGCGAAAACGGCACACTGCTAACAATCGACTCCAGTCCGTTAGTACTGAGCTGTATCAATAATTCTTCGCCTGCTGACTTATCAGGTTTAGCAAGTAGCTCCGCATATTCGTCAACAAGTCGTATCACCCCGTCAATCGGATCGAAAAAGAGCGCTTTGCCAGGCTCAGACCGTAATACGAAATACCGCACCACCTCGACAGGCAACACCGAAACGACTTCGGACATTAAAATCCCGTTCCCCTTGCTGGCACTCATTTTTTTAGTATCGCCAGCCCTATTAATAAAGTCATAAGGCACTGGTGTAGGAGCGTCTGAATGAAACACCGATTTTAAAAGTCCGCGCCCTGTGTCATATGATCCGCCCTTGGTGCCATGGTCACGGCCAAATGGTTCAACGTCAACCTTCATAAGCCACCAGCGGGCCGGCCAGTCCAGTCGCCAATCCAGTTTTACGTCGCCGCTGCTGTAACTAATCGTCTGTTCAGCGCCGTCTTTGTCCCGATATTGTACTGTTTTTGTGTCAAGATTAATGCCGACAAACGGCCGTTTTTTCAAATAGCCGTCTTCATTGACTTGAATCGGCGACCAGTCGTCTTTAAGCTTCCGGCCGGCGATATCTTCTAAGACTTTCTTTACGGCATCGATATTTTCGAGAACTTGTTCGATTGCCGGCACAAAAAATCCGGCTCTGTACTGTTCATGGCTGCGGATCGGCTCAAAATCTACACCTAATTTTTTTACACTGCTTAAAAAGTCAATCAGTGCGTAATCGGCATAACTCTGATCAGACCCATCGGGTGCAGGCATATCACAAAGCGGCATACCAAGGTATTTTTCATATTCAGCAGGTAAATTAGAGGGCACTTTACGGAATCCATCTTGGTCATCTACAAAATGAATATGTCGGGCTTTATGACCGCGAGCACGCAAGGCAAGTAAAATAGCGTCACATATCAGAATTTCGCGCAGGTAACCCATATGATACGAACCAGACGGAGAAATTCCCGATTCTATAATAATTTCCCGTTCAATACCACGAGCAACAAGCTGGTCAATAACTTTGTTTAGCCACTGCATACTTACAGACCAGCTTAGCTGATTTTAAGGTGTTTTGCCAGTGTTACGACTAACCAATATCGACGATTTTATATTTGCCGACTTTAGCTGGTGTTTGAATTTCAACGACATCACCCTCTTTTTGGCCGATAAGCGCCTTTCCGATTGGAGATTCGTCGCTGATCTTACCTTCCAGCGGATTTGCCTCAACTGTGCCAACTACCTGAAACTGCTTTGTTTCGCCACCCTCTTCGCTCTTCAATTTTACTACCGAGCCAAGCTGAACTTTGCTATCACCTTTGGGCTTTTTGATAACATCAACATTTTGCAAAATGTGCTCAATCTCGCCGATACGCGCTTCGGCGCGGCCCTGCTCGTCACGAGCCGTCTGGTATTCGGCGTTCTCGGATAAATCACCTAGTTCACGAGCAGATTTAATCGCTTCAGCGAGCGGTGCACGCTGCGACACGAGTAGTTCTAATTCTTGTTTTAATTCGTCAATACCGGCCTGCGTCAGTCGAAATAGTTTTTTCATTGGTCGGTCCTCTCTTTATTAACTCCACCGCGTACTACTGGTAAATAGAGCACTGGGTGCTGTTACCAGAAGATTGTACCAAAATCAGGCCAGCTGCACCAATAGTTTATTTCGCAGCTAGCGTTTGCATAAGTTCGGATTCATCTAGGGATTGAGCTTGTGCTTCTGTGCGTGCTTTTAGTTCGTACCTGTTATCGTCAATGGTGCGCTGAGAAATAATTAACCGCCACGGCAGACCGATCAGGTCTGCATCAGCAAACATTTCGCCCGCCCGTACTCCTTCGCGGTCATCATACAACACTTCAATACCGGCCTGCGTCAACTTATCGTACAACTCATCAGCCCTTTGGACTACCGCCTCATCCGATGACAAACGCGCCAGATAAACGCGATACGGTGCAATATTGCTTGGCCAAATGATTCCTTTGTCATCATGATGTGCTTCAATAATTGCTGCTAATGTCCTGCCTACGCCAATGCCGTAACACCCCATGTAGTACTTTTCACGTTTACCGGTTTGATCAGTATACTCGGCATCATGCATCAAGTTACTGTAGTGGTAACCAAGCTGGAAGATGTTACCAACTTCGATGCCGCGCTTTTCGACGAATTGATCATTACCGGTTGCCATAGCAATGTCAGCTTCGATGTCCGGCTGGTAGTCACGGTCAATATTTACATTGAGCAGATCAGTGCATTTCTTATTTGCTCCGCCATAGGCATTCTTGATAGTTCGAAGGCTCGCGTCCGATACTATGATGAGTGGGTACCCAGTTTTGGCACCCTTTTTAGCAATACCGACTGGCGAGATAAAGCCAGGCTCGCTGCCTAAATCGTCGCGTATTTCCTGCTCGGTTGCCGGTCGCAGATCCCAGGCGTCCGCGGCATGAGTAAGTTTTGTTTCGTTAACATCAAAGTCGCCGCGGATGACAGCCAGCACATAACGCTTACTTGCTTCGTCAAAATATAAAACGTCTTTAATTTGTTGCCACATTGGCAAACCGTGCAATTTTGCGCCGTCTTCCATGGTTGTGCCACGCTCGGCTGGCACTTCTTTAAGCTCAAGCATATTGTCACTAGAATTCTTATCATCGGCGATAACTTTAGCAACATCTTCGTGCGCAGCCTCACCCGACCTAGCATCAACAAAATAACGACTTTCACCAATGTCACTTGGTGCCACAAACTCGTGGCAATATTCTCCACCTATATAGCCATTGTCAGCTGCCACAACATCAACATCAAGCCCAAGATCTTTATAAATGGCAAGATAAGCATCCCACATTTGCTGGTAGATTTGCTTGAACTGCTCTTCGGTGCCAAAGCTGTAGCCGTCCTTCATGATGAATTCTCTTACGCGAAGCAAACCCCCACGGGCGCGCATCTCGTCACGGAATTTCATCGAAAACTGGTAGATGTTAAATGGCAAGTCTTTGTAACTGATGTTGAACTTACGGACTAAGTCAACCGCCATTTCTTCGGCTGTACCGCCCAGCGCAAACTCGCCACCACGACGATCAGTAATTTTCATTAATTCAAATCCGGTTGTCGATGTTCGGTTTGTTTCTTGCCATAGCTCAAGCGGGTGCAAGGTAGGCATGAGCAGTTCCTGGGCACCAGCTTTATCCATGTGAGTCCGTATAATCGCAATAATTTTGTCATGAACTCGCAGACCAAGTGGTAACAAATAGTACCGACCAGCGGCAGATTCGCGGATATATCCAGCCTGTGTTAGCAAGCGATGCGAATCGATCTGATAGTCGACGCCTTCCGTTTTACTGGTTTTACCAAAAAGTTTTGAAACACGCATAGTGAAAAGTATCCTCTTAACAATCAATAATACCAGCTACGCCAATCAAGTACCTACAAAGAAATGCGTGCCGGCATAACCACGAAGTGCGCGAAGAATATTATTTGGTCTGTTGCCTTGGGCAATAAATGTGTCGATTCCGGCCGCGCCAGCAATTTCGGCTGCGTCCAACTTCGTACCCATACCGCCTGTGCCATATGTAGACCCTTTTTCAGAAACATACTTTCGAAGCTGTGGTATATCACGCACGGCTCTACGTGTCTCAAGTCGGCCATGCTGACCAAAAAAGCCCTCCACGTCAGTGAGAAGCACCAATGAAGTCGATGCATGTCTTCCTAATCGGTGCACAGCAGCCGCTGCCCTAGCCGCCAAAGTGTCATTATCACCAACTCGAATTTCATCATCTGAAATGCCATCGTTTTCATTGATTATCGGCACAATGCCCTGTGACATGCAGTCATACAGTGTTTCGGCAAAAGCAAACCCCTCTTCGGTTTCAAGCTCTCTGTTAGTAATAAGATGCTGGCTGATAACCGTGTCATCAAATGCAGCCCGCCAAACTCCCATTAGCACCGCCTGGCCAACGGATGCACAAGTGCGCAAGCGCACTGCCGCCGCCTCCTTACTAAGACCGCTCAGTATCTGCTGTCGGGTGGCACCCGGATACAACATGTCAATGCCCTGCCCGACGGCACCAGAAGTCGTTACCGAAACATCAAAACCACACTCCCTCAATTCTTGAACTTGCGCAGCAATAATGCCTGGAATCACACCTGAAATGCTATGGTCTGCCCCACGTGCAGTCATTAAGGTTGTGCCGACTTTTATATCAACAGCATATTGACTCATTTGCTATATTATAGCTTAAAAGATAGAATCAGAGAAACGAATCAAAAATGCTACGCAGTTGTTTAGCCCGTGCAGGATCACACCCGCCCAGATAGTTCCAGTCTTTTCCCGCAAGTACCCGAGCACCACAGCCAGGAAGAATATATTAATAACCAATGCCCATGACAAATTGCCGTCACTGGCAGTTTGCAGATGTGCAATACCAAACAAAGCGCTGGTAATTAAGAGCGTCCAGAAAAAATTTAGCCTCGCCCGGAGTCCACTAAATAGGTACCCACGAGTAAGTATTTCTTCGCCAAGTGGGACTATAATCACCAGACTAGCAAAGACCAGACTGAGTGATGCCAGCCCTGTTACCCCTTCAAATCCGATATTTTGTTCTTGGTTGGTAGGAATTTCGGGCAGCAGCTTTAAAATAATACCGCCCAACACTCCAGCAAGCAGGTAGAAGCAAATTAGGCCAAGTACCGCTACCATCGCAACATTCTTCTTCGGTCGCTTCATTCCGATATCTTTGAGACGAAGCCCTCTGCCCTTCAAAAGCCGCCAAACCATACCGAACACAAGTCCGTTTGCGATTACCAGATACACAAATTGAGCCAGCGTATTATCAACTAAGAGGTTTTCTGTACTTGATTCTGCACTCCCGACCACCGACGTAATTAGTGCCAAAAAGAAATACGCCACTAGCTGAGCGGCTATGAAAACACCAGCCGTTAAGGCAACAATGATCAGCGGATGAGGAAAGCGAGATTCTTTTGGTGGTTTTTGTTCATCTGGGCGAGCTGCGAGTGCTGCTTTCGGCAATGTTTCTCTTAGCGGCGCCGGCATATAGCTAGTCCCTATAACCCCTAGAAGAACCTTTTGATGTCGAGATACGTGATCAGTACAAATAAGGACAGCAGCACCGCCATGCCAGTGCCATGAATTCGTTCTTCGAGCGGCTTTGTGAGCGGCTTTTTTACTAGTCGGAACAGCCACGTAACAAACAACCTGCCACCATCAAGGGCCGGGATTGGCAAAGCGTTCATAATGGCTAGTGTTAGTGATAGGAGCGCAATAAGCAGCAGGATAAAATTTATCCCCAAAGACCCACTGTCAAAAAGAATTTTAAATATCGCTACCGGCCCGCCGACCTGTTCACTGGCTTGAGTTTGGCCGTTTACTCTCGCTTCTTGATTTGATGTGACCAGTCCGGCGAGTGCCGACCCAATGCCGGCAAAGGCTTTGCCTATTCCCTGAAAAGTCAACTGCGTAAGTTGGGCTGTCAAACCGACCGCCACTACCGGGGCGCTCCAGGTGTATCGTTTCACGACGAACTCAGTTGGTGCCAGCCCAAAATAACCTTTCGGGTTGTCGGTATTTTTGCTGACGGTAACTTCTGCTTCACCGCGCAGCGTAGCATTCGTAAAGTATGTTTGGCCGTCCCGTTCATACTGTACATAAAGCTGCTGGCCAGCGAATGACGCTGTAGTTGCAAGTAGTGCATCAGCGGTGGTAAACGGCTCACAGCCTCCCGTCTTACAAGGTGAATCACCGTATGCTATCAATGTATCCAGCGCTACTAACCCGGCTTTATCAGCCGGAGATCCTGGCTCGACATAGCCAACTTTCAAATCCTGCCGGGCAATACGCTCGTCTGATGCAATGGTAAACTGGTCTTGACCAAGCGTTTGTTTGTTAAATATCGTCGGTAGTCCAATAAGCGCCAATAGGGTGAATAGCACTAACGCGGTGATCAAGTTCATAGCCACACCGGCGAGCATAATCTTAGTCTTTACCCACATGCTCGCGGCGCCAAAGCTGCCTTTTCGGGTATCGGAATCTGTCTCGCCCTTCAGTCTTACAAAGCCACCGAGTGGCAGCCAGTTGAGACTTAACAGCATGCCGCTTTTGAGTTTCTTGCCCCACGCCCGTGGCGGCAAACCAAGTCCAAATTCTTCGACTTTAACACCGTTTCGGATAGCAACTTTATAGTGGCCGTATTCATGGACTAAAATAAGCCCAATAAATAGCAGCACACCCAAAAATGATAGAAGTAACGCCATAGTCACTGTTTATTCTAACATGTGGGGATAGTTCTCATATGCGAAGTTATTTCTAGATTTAAAAGAAAAGCTACTATAATACAATTATTATGTCCCCTCAAGAACGAGACGAAAGCCAAGTATCGCAAGGCAATACCGCTAACATTAGCCTCCAATCCTCAAATCAGCCACTTGCGTACCAGAGAACTCATACACAAAACAAAGGTATGTCTTGGAAGATGATACTACTTGCCAATGCCTTGCCATTTTTAGTGATCGCAGGATGTTTATATTATTTTGACTATATGCCGGTCGGTAATGAAGATGAGGCATTGACGAGTGTTTTTATGATTCTGTTCTTCGGCCCCTTTATACTCATCGGTCTAGCAATTCTTTGCATTGCAGTTCTAATTATTGATATAAGATTTCTGTTCTTACGACTTTCCAGCAAAAATAAGACGCTGAATTAACTAGAAAGAAAACAAAAACCTCAACACTAAGAACCGAAGCGCCGTCCGCGGGTGGCGTACTCTGCCAGTGCTATATCAAAATCTGCTTCGGAGAATTCCGGCCACAATTTATCGACTGCATAAAATTCGGCGTAGGCTGCACGCCACAGCATAAATCCGCTGCTGCGTTGTTCACCGGACGTTCGAATAACGTAGTCAACCGGAGGAACCGCACTCCCCCCGTACAGGAACGATTCAAACGTTTCGGGTGTTAGTTTCGATACGTCTAAGCCCTGCCCAACTAGATCTTTTACTCCATCAATTATTTCCTGTTGACCACCATAATTCCAACAAGTTGCCAAGGTTATTCCAGTATTGTTTTTAGTTTTTTCAGCCGCCTTTTCCCATGCCTCAAGTAAGTTATCGGATAATCCATCGCGGCTCCCTAGCATCATTAGTCGAACATTTTGCTGATGCAACTCTTCAAGGTATTTGGCTAAACTTTTCACGAACAAACCCATCAAAAAACCAACTTCCTCTTCAGTCCTACGCCAATTTTCGGTAGAAAAAGCATAAACACTCAAGAATTCTACGCCGGACTTAGCAGCATGTTCAGTAATAGTGCGAAGCACTTCGACACCCTTGGCGTGACCCTGTATGCTCTGCATTCCGTTCGCCTTAGCCCAACGGCGGTTACCGTCCATAATAATACCGACATGTTTCGGCACTTTCGCATCTTCAGCCATGAACTACACCGTGGTCAATTCTTGTTCTTTGGATTTGGTGGCTGACTCAACCTCAACTTTGTATTTGTTCATGAGGTCGTCAACTTGCTTTTCCAGCCGTTTAGCTTCATCTTCGCTGACATCTTTATCTTTTTTGGCTTGGTCAATAACTTTGAACGCCTCGTGTCGTACGCCTCGCATGCTGATAAGGCTGTCCTCGGCTTTTTCATGGAGCACTTTGACGATTTGACCTCGACGCTCTTCGGTCAATGGTGGCATCTGAATGCGCACCACCCGACCGTCATCTACCGGATTAAGCCCTAGCGACTGATTGTCGCGAATGGCAGCGGCAATGGCCTGCAGATTATTCGGATCAAATGGACTGATCTGTAAAAGCTGCGCTTCAGGTGCGGTGACGGTAGCAACTTGTATGAGTGGCATCGGGGTGCCGTATGCTTCAACCGTGACACCATCCAATATACTGGGGTGCGCTCGGCCAGTTCGTAGTTTTTTGAGTTCTTCTTTGAAACGCTCAACTGCACTTTTTAGTTTCTGTTCGCTCTGGCTTGCCACTTGTTCTGCGTCCATTAAAGCTCCTTGGTTTATACAGTTATTGTACCGCAATTAAAAACAGGCCGGTATGTGTGTCGGCCTGTTTTTGTCATGGCTCTACAAAATCTTAATTACTATTCTGGTTGTAGGCCGAGCCGCTCACTATAGATGTCAAGCACCCCGCCGACTTCTTTATTCAGGCTGTCTAGACTAGTTGTAATACCCATCCTGTCACCTATGTTCATAGCAGGCAACGTAGAGAGGGCAAAACTACGGGTAGCCACACTAGAAGAAGGAGCTCTTCGACTAGGTCCCGGTGTTGTAGTCTCAATAACCCAGCCCCCGTTAGTACGATCTATTCTTATGCTGTCATTAGTCCGTGGAGGCTGACCGGCCTGAAGAGGAGCTTTTAGGCCGTCAGCTACAATAATCGACTTTAACTGACCGTTGTTATAACGGGCTCGAAGACCTTTCCATTTATAACCATTTTCCTCATTGCCACCAGTAGTGATATTGAGATCATAAGTGGCGCTTCCCCTAGCTTTGAACCCTTCAGCGGTTGTACCTTTTTTCGCTGCATAAGCCCGAAGGGCTTGGTCAAATACAGTCGGCATACGATCCGTATTCGCCTTGAAGCTGGCAAATACATCCTTCTCTATACCGCGCTGCTCGGCTCTGATCTTTGCGATTTCTTCTGGGCTACGTGGTGCAGATGTTTCACCACCCACGGCCGTAGCTGATCCAGCTCCCAAAGCCACAGTAGCAGCTAACGCACTTACTGCAACCCGAACGCCTCGTCGGGTTCGACGACCCTCTGGCCTGCTTGGTCCTCCTGATCCTTTTTCTGACATGATATGCATCCTTTTTACTCTTAGATTATTTTTGATTTTATTTAGTATCTAATATTAACACTAGCATGATAGTGACAAAAAGTCAACTAACGTACATGAGAAGTCGCAGGCAAAACTACTCCACGAAGCTCAGTAAAATCATGAACGACAGCATCTGCTGCTAAAAGCTCGCCCGGCTCGTGCGTGGTAGCAAGACCAACAGCACCCAGTCCAGCAAATTTTGCGGCAACGATACCCCCAGGACTATCCTCCACCGCAGCAATTTCATAAGCCAAAATACCAGTCATTCCTAGCAAGCGAGCTGTCTGCTGATATTGATACGGATGCGGTTTGAGCTGTTCCGGTGCTATACCTCCCCGAAAATCTCGAGAAACGACGTATCCAACACAACTACCGATACCGTGCAGGTCTACGAACGGATCAACTTCGGCATTAGAAGCGGTAGTGACAATCGCCACGCCGCGTACCCCAAACTCGTCCGCAGCATCTCGCACAAAATCTATTGCGCCCGGGTTTGACGGCAAACCGTTTGCCGCTATGGCTCGGTACAACTCACCCTTTATGCCGGCAACTTCGGTTATGGTGGCGTTGCTGTTTGGGTTGGCATCCGGCTCTACAATACCTAATCTTCGAAGTATTTCAGCTTCGATGCCTATAGAAGTAGTGCCCAGTCTATGCGCTATAGCAAGCACAGCATCCCGTTCGGCCGACTTCAAAAACCTTTCGTCGTTCTGCGCCAAAGCGTCATAGGCTTGCTCACGAGCGAGCCGGTGCACTCTGGGGCTATCAGCTAGTGTGCCATCGAAATCTAGGGCAATAGCTCTATACTCTGCCATTTTCATTAACTCCTGCTTGTACTTAGTCTAGTTTAGCTCGCCAAGTGCCATGCGATTAAAACGCCGCACGACGATGTTTTCGCCAAGCTTGGCGTTAGCTTCGCGCACATAATCACCGACTGTCTGGTCAGGATTTTTGATGAATGGTTGGTCTAGCAAGCAGCGTTCTGCAAAATGCTTTTTCAACATGCCTTCAACAATTTGAGCAATCATGTTTTCGGGTTTGCCTTCGGCTTTGGCTTTTTCACTAAACTCAGCCGCGGCAGCTTTTTTAACATCTTCTGTGATGTCATCAGAACTAACAAATTCTGGAGAACTGGCAGCGATGTGCATTGCCACATCCTTCACAAGATCAGTGAATTTTTCATTTCGAGCAACAAAGTCTGTTTCGCAGTTCACTTCAACAATAACGCCAATCCGATTGTCGTGTATATAGCTTCCGATTACTCCGGCTCGAGCTTCGCGCTCACCACGCTTTTCGGCTTTGGTCATGCCTTTTTTTCGCATCGCAGCTAGCGCCGTATCAAAGTCGCCATCGGCTTCGGTTAACGCCTGCTTTGCATCAGTAATCCCAACACCGGTGAGCTCGCGTAGCCGTTTAATTTCATCAATTGATATAGTTGCCATATCTTTTAAACCTCTCCTTCTTGTGTTGCTCGTAGCAGTCCTTTGGTTGCTAAATCAACACAGAAATCTGTTAATAGACCTCCTGCTGCCAGTTCATCAACCCCATTTGGAACGCCACTGTCAATAAAATCTCGCACGATTGCTGGTATACCAGGCGCATCAACAACTCGGGGGTGGTCTAATACTCCGGGTGACGGCGCACCCGCACCGCCGCCATTACCGCCCATTATTTCGCCTCTTTCTTGGCTGGAGTCTTCTTTACTTCTGGCTTTTTGGCAGCTGGTTTTGGCTTTTCGTCTTTGGGTTCTGGTTTTTCTACCTTTTCTTCAGATTTTGCTTCTTTAACTTCGCTTTTAGGTTCTTCGGTAGCTGACTTTTTAGCGATATCAGGAACCGCAGACTTCGGCGCTTCTTTCGCTGGCGCCGCATCTTTGGCGCGCGATTTGCCGGCTTGGATAGCTTGCTTAACGTACTCTACGACAAGCGTAATTGTCTTAGTAGCGTCATCATTGCATGGAATGAAGTATGTTAAATCGGTTGGGTCGGCATTGGTGTCCGCCAAGCCGATAACAGGCACGCCAAGTTTGTTAGCTTCTCGTACTGCGTTAACATCGTTCGTGACATCAATGACAAAAACGGCTCCCAGTTTAGCATGCATGTCTTTGATGCCGCCGTAGAGGTGATTCATTTCTTCGATTTCTTCGGCAAAGCGCTGGACTTCGAGCTTGTTGTATTTGTTGGCAAGCTCGCCACTAGCCATTTTTTCTTCGAGGCTCTTTAGGTATTTGATTCGCCCACCGATGGTGTTTTGATTGGTGAGCATACCACCGAGCCATCGTTCGACAACATACGGCATGCCAAGTTCTTCGGCAGTCTGTTTGATTATCGCTTGAGCTTGCGGCTTGGTACTGACTAGTAGCACCTGCTTGCCGGCTGCTGCGGTTTCGGTCAAAAAGTTGAGGGCAATCTCTAGTTTTTCTACCGTCGTAGTCAGATCAATAATATGACTGCCATTTTTTTTGCTGTGAATATACGGCGCCATCTTCGGGTGCCAACGGCTGGTTTTGTGACCAAAATGCGCCCCAGACTGGAGCAACTGCTTAATATCAACATCAATCTTTGATGCCATGATTTTTACAAATCCTTTCACTTCGCGAGGACGATTACCCGACAGCCCCTACACGGTAGTTGCCAGGAGGATTGATTTGTCCCGCTGCTTAATTAATTACGAAGGGTATTATACCTCTGTTAAGTGAATCTAGCAACTATTTCATACTGCCAGGTAGCTCACCGCCCTTGCCTGCATTGAAGACTACGGTTCGAAGACGCTGGTTTGTTGCGCCGCTCAAAGGTGCTCGCCAACGTTTCATATCGGACTGGGCGTCGAGATAACTTAGGCGCTTAAGGTCTACCGGCTCTAGCTCACCAATTTGTCGATTCATAAGTTTATAAATGAAGTTTTGCGGCCGGGTTTTCAAGTCTGAAGTCGACTCGGCGAAATCTTCTATATTATTATTTGTTCCATAGGGCGACGTATAAACGGTAAAAGCATTCGGCCCAGGCGTGCCATCAGGATTGAATACTCCTGCACGCTTGTTGTACCGATTCCATCCAATCGAATATGAGAAACTGGTGGCCTGCAATGGTATATTACTTTTCGGTTTTGATGGATTTTTATAACGCACCGATGGTTCCAGAGTAGCTCTTGCGCGGTTGACTTTGAATGCGTTTGTTTTATCAAAACCGTTTAAGTCTTCAACGTGCTCCGCTTCGTGTAATACAAATGCATCCGACCCATCTACCTCCCCCCAGCCGATAACATCGCCTATGTCATAAATAAGTATTGCGTCATTCTGTCGGCGCGGTTTCTTGTCTATTACTTCCAGCACCATACCCGCAATATCAACCTGAGGTGCTAAAACACCGTCAGCTCCAACCCTAGATGGTGCACCACTTGAACCTCTCTGGAAGTTATGGGTCAAATAAATGGTCGAAGTGTTGGGCATAGTGTCAACTGGTGTGTTCGCTAAACCATGTGCAATGAGTGCCATAGCTATCTTCAACCTCTTTGTGCCATCCGGGCTTCTATCAATGGGACTACTGACTACATCTTCCCAGGTGTATGTATTCTTTAAATCGCTGACCAGTTGTGTGGCAATGTCGTCAGAAAATTTTGCTTCAGTGCCAAATTTGACAAGCAGTTCTCTATTCATTACTGCTAATGCTTCTTCCGGATTAGGTGCATCCAAAATACCTTGTATGGCTGCGGCCGGGTTAGCGTATTCAAAACCAACAGTTGAAGACAATTCTTTCTGCCTCTCCCAAAATGCTGATTCAGCCGTAAAGCTTTCTCCCAATTTGGCCTTTAATTCA
Source organism: Candidatus Saccharimonadota bacterium (assembly GCA_022841445.1). Taxonomy (GTDB): domain Bacteria; phylum Patescibacteriota; class Saccharimonadia; order Saccharimonadales; family UBA10212; genus JALHRM01. The sequence continues at coordinate 21,961 of JALHRM010000003.1, read as the reverse complement.
GGAGGGGTTGTTTCATCAAGATAGGCTCGATATCGTGATATAGCCCGCGTCTGAATATTTCCTTCAGTCATCATGACAATATCGTAAAGTACACTGTCTCGCTGAAAAAACAGCGTTTCCAGGGTAGGATCGTTTTCCGGTTTCGTAAGAACGCCGTACATGCCTTCGATGTCTGATTTTTGCATGAGGGTTAAGACATTTTTGGTTCCATAGGGAGAAGTCTTTGATCGCTCAATTGCCGGCTTCTTTGCCCCTGCCTTTACTAGTCTATGAAAATCGGACATAGAATACGTCTTTATCTGTTCATCGGCCTTTTGAGGTGTTACTACATCTCCGTGTTCGTGACCAACATGGCCAGTTTCGGGCACGCCAGCTTTGCCAGCAGCCAGTGCTGGAGCTACAACTTCCTTGCCCAGCATACCTAGTGCTGCGACTGCTAAAAATGAAGCTGCCATACCTCGACGGTGGCTATGAATTTTTCGTGGCTGTAACGGGTCAGCATCAAAGACTTGCATCTGCAAATCAGTGGCAACGTGTGGCGAGGTTGGATCAATTGATTGGTCTTGTGGTAGTCGTTCTGGCATATTTTTGTGTTTATTTAACACTACTACTTTAGCATAAGTTTTTATTTTGGTCAATTTTACGTTAAATTACTTCTTCTATGTGACACTACCTGAAGCTGTCGAAATCTGTTGATTAAGATTGCCGTCAGTCGCACTAAGTACTAGAGCTTTTATCGCATCATTGTAGAGCTCGAGTACATCTTCCATTTGGACAAGTCCTTCAGGTTCCCACCGCTCTGGGAGCATACTACCGCCAATAGTAAAACTAAATCGCGGGTCATCTATAAAAGCGCCAGGATAAGGAACTGTATCAATTCTCCTGTCTTGAAGCGCAACCCTAAAGTTTGAGGCTGTGCGAGGAGCACATGGTGTCAGATTCTCGTCTAATGCAGTAATAATATAACGCTCATCATAACGGGGATCGTTGCTGCTAACATTCACAATCCTACGGGGATCGTTAATTTCGCCGACATCTAGGCTTGTCGCAAGTGCAAAATCGGCAAGTTCCGCAGTCTTTTCACCTATGATTCTCGCAAGTTCCGCACCTTGTTTATTAAACTTATATGCCTCAAGTCGATCATCTAGATCACGTAGTGCTTCATCTTCATCGTTAAAACGCCTGAGTTCTTTTTCGCGCCAACGTAAAAGACCAACCTGATGTGGCGATGGCGATGATGTCATCGGGATTTCCCGACCTAAATTCTGATAAATACTCAACATTACACAAATATTTTAACATATTAACTATACAATTGCAATATAAGGTCTCTGGGTTTGTTGACCAAACTTCATAAAACAGATATAATCGGAAACCGACTATGAAAAAAGATTTACACCCTAACAACTACCGTCACGTTGTTTTTCAAGATTTGAATGACAATACGACGTTTCTGACGCGCTCTACTGTAGCAACTGACGAAACTATCAAGCTCGATGGCACAGAATACCCGCTAGTAAAAGTACACATCAGCAGCAGTTCGCACCCCTTCTACACCGGTCAAGAGAAAATGATCGACATCGAAGGCCGCGTCGACAAGTTCAAAGCCCGCCGCGAAGCCGCAGCCAATGCTCTGGAAGCTCGTAAAAAAGCCGCTACCAAGACTAGAAAAGGCGCCAAAACCGAATCACAGAAGCTCGGTGCAACTCCTGCCCCAAAAAAATCGGCTTAATTATAACCTTACTACTTCTTGCTTGGTCTCAACGAAAGCCCAACTATCAGCATGTCGAATAGTGTGAAGTATAGGGGAAGTAGTGCGGCTTTAAGTGAGTAGCCGTCTGAGGCCATCAAACTAACCAACGCTGCAGCCAGCAGAAAATACCAATGCACTGCTCGTTCCTTTTTTGGATTCTTGATCACTCGCCAGATGGTCGGCAAGCCACCAATAAAATGCGTGAGCAGACTACCAGCCAAACCTATAAAGGCTGAGTCGAGCGACAACCAAGCTATTACAGTGAGCACAAGCATAACGGTGCTTATTTTTTCTACACTGTTAAATTCCCTTGAGCCTTTGTAATAACTTAATATAGCAACTGGTATATTTCCAGCAACGAATACTGACGCTAACAGAATAGCCGATGGTGAACCATCCGACAATACGACGGTTATGAGGCTAATTATCGTCTGCGCAAACCAGACAAGGCGGCTAAAAAAACTAGGTTGGTACTGGTTTTTAACTAGCTGATAGATAAGCACAGCGTAACTGGATGCTGCAAAACCGAATATTAATAAGTAGGCGAAGCTGTTTGCCATATGAAACCACCCCGAGGCATATTAGTCATAGATTGCTATACTGTAGCGTAGCTTATGCAGCAAAAAGAACAAAACTTACGCGAAGAGTACGAGCAGATTCAGGAAAAGCTGAGTGATCCAGGCATTTATTCAGACCCATCTTACCCGAAATTAGCCAGACGTCAGAAATATTTGGAGGATACACTAGCTCTTTTCGACACGCTTAAAAAGCTCGCGGGCGACCGTACATCTTCTCAGGAAATGGTTGCATCCGGCGGAGAGTTAGCCGAGCTTGCAGAGCTGGAACTTACCGAAATAGAACAAAAGCAAAAGACAACTACAGCCGCACTTGAAGAGGCGTTGACGCCAAAAGACCCAAACGACGAAAAGGACGTTGTTATTGAAATTCGCGGTGCAGCCGGTGGTGATGAGTCGGCTATATTTGCTGGTGATTTATACCGCATGTACATGCGTTGGGCTGAAAAACATAATTATAAAGCCGAACTTATCAGTGAAAGCGCCAACGAGTCTGGCGGATTTAAGGAAGTGATTTTTATGGTACGTGGCGAAGATGCTTACCGCATGCTTAAGTTCGAGGCCGGCGTGCACCGCGTTCAACGGGTGCCAGTTACCGAAAGCCAGGGGCGCATCCATACCAGTACAACGACAGTGGCTGTCATGCCTGAAGCCGAAGAAACGGACATAGAGATCAAAGAATCCGACCTGCGCATTGACGTCTTCCGCAGTGGCGGCCACGGTGGACAATCAGTCAACACGACTGATTCAGCGGTACGTATTACACACCTACCCACTGGCTTAGTTGTTGCCAATCAGGACGAGAAATCCCAGATAAAAAATAAGGCCAAAGCGCTGAGCGTACTGCGTTCTCGCCTACTACAAATAAAGATCGACGACGAACAAAAGGAACTATCTGATGCCCGCAAAAAACTGATCGGATCAGGTGACCGTAGTGAAAAAATCCGGACGTACAACTACCCACAGGACCGTATTACCGACCACCGTATTGGATACTCCCGGAGTAACCTGCCTGCCGCGCTGGACGGCGATATTGATGACATTATTGAAAAGCTCCACGAAGCCGACCGCCAACTTATCAGCCAAGAATGAACGGCAGCGTTTGGCTTAAGACAGCGTACCAGAAACTAAGTGAAGCGGGGGTTGGCACTGCCCGGCTAGATTGTTTGGTGATTCTGGAAGACGTAACCGGGAAAGATCGGGGCTGGTTATTGGCGCACCCGGAGCATGAACTCACCAAAACACAGATAAAAAAACTGGATGATCAAATCAAACGGCGTGCGAAACATGAGCCATTGGCCTACATTCGCGGTAAAACCGAGTTTTACGGCCGTGAGTTCATCGTTAATAAGCACGTGCTTGAACCAAGACCAGAAAGCGAAACAATGATTGACCTACTAAAAAATGAATTGTCTATCTACTTCATTTCCAAGGAGGCTCCTTGGAAAGTTGTTGATGTGGGGACCGGCTCGGGCGCACTTGGCATTACCGCCAGGCTTGAGATTATGAAAGCGCGAGTTGTGCTTATCGACATCGATAAACACTGCCTCGCAGTAGCAGAAGAAAACCTAGTTCGGCATGATACGGAGGCGGAGTTACTGCAATCTGATTTATTAAAAAATTATGAGCATAGTGCCGATGTACTACTTTGTAATCTACCGTACGTGCCAGATGACTGGCACATCAACGAAGCAGCCGCTCATGAACCAAGATTGGCAATCTTCGGCGGCAAAGATGGATTGGACTTGTACCGTGAATTGTTCGTACAAATTAAACAACGAGAACAAAAGCCGAAGTTTGTACTCACAGAATCATTGCCGCCACAGCACCAGACGTTACAGAAAATTGCGGCTACATCAAACTATAAGCTCTTAAAAACCGATGATTTCATTCAAGTTTTCACCATAAAAAATACTCGATAAACTACGGGGTGTCCGCAGCGTAGTCAGTATGACCAAGTAGCTCCATCTTTCTGATAATTTTTTGGCGAGCAGTGCGTACTCTTGATTTAATTGTACCAAGCGGTACGCCGGTTCTTTTTGCATACTCTGCGTCAGTTGAACCGTTAAGCGCGATGGCAATGTAAGCCTGTTTTTGTTCTTCAGTCACTCTGCTTAACATATTCACAAGCAGTCGTATCCGTTCGTAAAAGACGGCTGTGTCATGTGCCTCATCAGGTGAAACCGGAACTAAATTCGATTTATCTTCATCTGAACCTGGCTCTTCGAACAAATGATTAAGCGACTTGCCATTAATTCGTGTATCAAGCTGCTCTTTGCGAATCCTATCTACTACGCGACTTCTAGCTATACCGCCAAAAAACTTCAAGAAACTTGCTCGAGCGGGATCAAACTTTGGCAGTATTTCCGTGATTAGTTGCATGTGCATTATTTGTTCAAAATCATCAGCGTCTGATCGACCAGTACCGGCATTAAAGTACTTACCCTTGACGCTTGCTGTAACCGGCTGGAGCACCATAAGTAACCAGGAGACGGTGTATTCTGTGGCACACATAACCTCATGATCATCTATATCTTCTGGCGAGCGAACAGCTAGCAGGCCTTGAGTTAAAAGTGCGACTTCGTCAACTCGCCGACTCAGCGTATCTGTTCCTTGCCCTTCAAAATTCTGCCTACCAAGCGGGATGTGGGGCAATAGTATAGAAAAGCGGCCAATTAACTGATCTCGACTAGCATAGCGTGCTGGAGTTCCTTCAGTTGCAACCAGCCCCTCAGCCTTACCCAGTGTCACTATGCTTTTCTCTGTAATTGCATTAATCTAGAATACTACTCTTGGGATTGAGCGGCTAATGTGACTTTTATTGTCTGTTGTTTGCCATCCCGCAAAACAGTCAGCGTTACGGTGTCACCTACTTTTGATTTGCTAAGAGCACTGTTAAGGCTGGTTTTTTCATCAATGTTAGTGTTGCCAACTTTGGTGATGATGTCTTTTTCTTTTAGACCAGCTTTGGCGGCAGGACTATCCGGTAAAACGGTTGGTTGGCCCGTCTGTCCGGCCGGTGCCAAGTAAGCTCCTCGTTTTGTTTCGAGGTTAAGCTCATATGCTAGATCATCAGTTAGTGAAACATAACGTACGCCCATGTACGGCTTTTCAAGTTTGCCTTTTTCGAGGACGGATGTAATCAACCCCTTGATATCATTGATCGGAATAGCGAACCCTATATTTTGTGCTTGTCCGGCCGCCACCGCGGTGTTTATTCCAATAACTTCGCTGTTAGTGTTGACAAGTGGACCACCAGAATTGCCTTCGTTGATGGCTGCGTCCGTCTGAAATAAGTTGGTCAGTGATTCTTGATCGCCGCCATAGACGCCCCCAGCCACAATGTCACGACCATACCCAGAGATAATGCCACTTGTGACGGTGTTTTGGAACTGACCAAGCGCGTTACCGATGGCAATCACACGGTTGCCCACCTCTACCTTGGAAGAATCACCTAGCACTGCCGGTTTAAGTGTCTTACCCTTTTTGTCGGTTATCTTAAGAAATGCGACATCAAGCGAGTCGCTGTCCAGCGTACGACCGATGACCTCAACGTTATCTAGTTTAGTACCGTCACTCAATGTGACACTTATACCGGTGGTACCCCGTGGAATGACGTGGCGATTTGTAACCACCACACCATCACTACTAATGATAAAACCGGTGCCGGCACTTTGCTGCTCAACGCTCCGACTATAACCGAAGAAATCCTGACCAGCAGATTGGCTCTGCACATCGATTGATACGACACTTTCGCCGACATCTTTGGCGATTGAACTGATGAGTTGACCCTCTGAACTTATGACTTCACGCTGGGCTTGATTACTGGACTGCAATGAAGTTTCCGGCCGCGCAGAATTACCAAACCAACCACCAACAAAGCCGGCACTCAAACACGCCAGTAGCAGCAGCGCAATCCGGTTGCCACCCGTTTTAGTGGTGTTGGTTTTTGGCGGACGCTGTGTTGATACTGATTTTGTGCTGTTTGATGGTTCTTCCATATAAATTATAATCCTACCTAATTTGCTACTAAACTTACTCAATCAATTACTACACCGGTGTGGCAGTCCAGTTTGAAAATATTAGGACAATGACCAGCACGGCACACAGCAAGCCTACGATTTGGCGCTGAATTTTTCCTGAGAGTCGGTCATATTTATGTAAATAATATAATGTTCCGACACCAATACCTATAACAGTCAAAAACAATGTAATCTGCGCAATAACGCTGTAAAACAACAACCAATGACCAAGCACAAACGCCAACCCAGCAGCAAAGTACGTCCAAACGTTTGATACAAGTCCAGGGTGTGATTCGTCAAAACTACTAATGAAGTGTCGTGCCGAAATATAGGCAATAGCACTAGTTCCGGCCACCAAACCCAGTAGTGATATATCACTGAATTTTAGATAAAAAGCCGACAAGGCCACCAGTTGGCCAAGCAACGCCTGCATACTGACCGAGAAAGCATCTGAACGAGGTTTAAGCCACACCAGCCAACCAGCATATACCGCCACCCAAAACAGTTGCCACCATTCCGATCCAGTATTGGCCATAAATACGGCCAGCGAAACGCCAACCAAAATATCAACGCCATTGCTAACAACGTTTACCGCCCAATACCTTGGGCGCACAGCAAATAATCGCCATTTACTTAGTAAAATGAGGATAATCGCCAAGCTCAGAAAATCAATACGAACCAGTACAAATACTAGGATTGGTAGCAATATTTTGAATAGTATGTGGAGTGGGTGTGAAAAGCCTTTGAGTGGCTTTATTTTACGGAGTATTCGCTGCATCTTGACCTACTATAACAATAAAATCAACTGTTGTCGGGTCTGCCGGAATTTGCACATTTGCCGGCTTGGCAATCGCCGTTACCTTAAAGCGCTGTTCCAAATATCGTTTAGTAAACTTCTTTGTACCACCAGTAAGGTCTACAACTGTCGTGGTAGGACTATTCTGTTTGCCAGGAGCGTCAGTAACTGTAGTTACAGTGTAGCCAAATGACCGCAGTATTTCGGCCTGCTTGCCGGCTAGTCCGCTGATATTGGTGTCGTTATAAACCGCCACTTTTGCACTTTCTTGCTGCAAGAATCCGTCCTTCAGTGTATTACGCAGATAGTTTTGAATTGGACCAAGATTAGTAATACCGGCTTTTGGATAAACAACAGACTGGCCGGCTATATTGCCGGTAGTTAGCAGGTCATTTGGCGGCGTCACAAAATCAATCGATGCGATGTCGGCAGGCTTAATTTGCTTAAAAATCTGATTTAGGCGAATTATTTCACCAGCCGAAAAACTTGTTTTCGCATTGTCGCCAAGCGTTGTCACCAATTGATTGATCTTGACAGGGTTAGTGTATGTGCCACTGCTTAAGAGCTTATCCTTGAGTGCAACAATCATTTTGCGCTGATTTTCATTGCGATCAAAGTCAGAACTTACACCGTAGCCGCCTGCCACACCACGAGCGCGGCCAAGTAGCAATGCTTGTGTGCCACTGAGATGTACGTTGCCGGCCGGTAGACGGAGTGCATTTCTCCCATATTGACCGTCAAAATTCGGATCAAAAATCGGTTCATCGATTTTAATGTCAATACCGCCGACTGTGTCTACTAGTTCTTTATAGCCAGTAAAATCAAACATGGCATAGTACTGGATCGGGATGCCGAGCGTCTGGCTCATGGTGTCAGAAAGTAGCTTTACGCCATCTGTTTCTTCTTGGTTTTTGGTTTTGGCCGTTGATTTTTCTTTACCAAGATTATAGACAGAATTTACTTTTTGGTAACTGCTTGTGCCAGCAACTTTCATCCAAAAATCACGCGGTATACTGACCACTGCGGCTTTTTTATTAACCGGATCAATGCTGGCGATAAGCAACGTGTCGGTTAACTGTCCGCCTGGGTGGTTGTCGCCACCCTTGCCGATCAACAGCACATTCACACGGCCATCGCCTTCACCGCTCAACTGCGAGGCATCAACGGTACTGGCTAACGCTGGAGCACTAACACCACCCTGCAGCACATTCCTCCCGGTCAGGTACAGTTTTACACCAAAGTAAGACCCGCCGGCAATGATCAATACTGTGGCAGCGAGTCCTACCCGACGAAATATTTTGAATACCGATACTCGACGACGTTTGTGTTTTTTTACTGGTTTATGCGGCACATCCGTTGGATCATGCGGCTGGGGTAAGCTAGAATGAGCGGCATTTGCCGAAGGATCAATAGTGCTAGTTGGCGTATTTGATCGGAATCCATCCATTGACGGACCTGATGATGCTCGGAATCCATCCGGACTTGAAAAACTATCCAGTCGGACTGCAGCCGGTGCTTGACGTGGTGCCTCCGCTCCGGCGGATCGGAACTGCGGTTGGGGTCGATTTGCATGCTGAGCCGGTCGACTCAAAAGACCATCCAGCGATGGTGGTGGAGATGAATACTGACTACGTCTTTTAAAATCCGGGTTCACCTGGCTACTCCGTTCGACAAGACGATACTATGATGATTCGTTATTTGTATTATATACATAAAAAACTAGCTTATTTGGTCTCCTAACAGATACACACGAATATAGCGGAGACGCTTACCAGTATAGCACTTGTGCTCACTGGTGAAACCCTAAAACTGTTTATGCCTTAGTTTTTGTCACAACACCAGTTAATACAATCGGTCGCTCGCATATTGAATGATGGCAGGCTATAATAGCAACTTGTATGCCGCCACAACAAAACCAACCATCACCTACACAGCCCACGGCACCACAGCCTTTTAATAGGGTTTCTGATGTCGAACCCGAAAAAGAACCAAAGATAAAAGACCGTAAATCTTCGGCGGTGTCGACAATTCTATTGTTTTTACTCGCCCCCATTATCGCGATTTCGGTAACGACATTTATGTTCCAATCGTACGAGGTTGACGGCGAAAGCATGGAAACAACCCTGCAGCATCGAGATCGGCTAATTGTCGATAAAATTCCACGCACTTGGTCACGAATCACCAAAAACCCTTATATTCCGCATCGTGGTGAAATTATCATATTCAACCAAAGCGGCTTACTTGGTATTGGGCAAGGTGGTGAGCGGCAACTCATCAAACGAGTGATCGGTTTGCCAGGTGAACGTGTGGTGGTTAAGGATGGCTCGTTAACCGTTTACAATCAAGAAGAGCCTAATGGATTCAACCCCGACAAAAGTGGCTTATACACCATTACTTCTCGCACCACGCCTAACGACGTTGACTTCACCCTTAAAGATAATCAGATATTTGTTGTCGGTGACAACCGGGCAAATTCGGCTGATTCACGTGAGTTTGGTCCAATCACTGCCGATCAGATTGTTGGTAAACTTTCGCTCCGAATCCTGCCGCTCGACAATGCTGAGCGGTTCTAGGGTTCATTTTCAGCAGTTCAATTTCATATAGATAGGCTATAGCTGTATGAGCTTCCAGTAATCAACAAGAAGATTACGATCGTGCTTGCCGTCGCATGGTTCCCTCGGTATGAAGTTACCGCATTTATCATTGATGAACTCTACCTTGAAAGTGTGCTTTCCAACAGCTAATTTTCTGGTTAGGTAATAGTAATTGTACTTACTGCCGTCAATTGTTACATTTTCTTTTACCAATTTGCCATCAAGATAAACATTTATTTTAGCTGGTCCACGGTAATCTTTGCTTCGCAGACTGTAGCCAATTCGGTAATCATCGGTTTCGGCAGCTGTAAACGTATGGTACACGGGCAAGACTTTCCGGCCAATGGTGAGCGTTCTTTGACCTTGAGCAAGTGGATCATCAATAATCCGGTCGGCACAACCATTGGGTATGAACTCTGAGGGGGTCTTGCAGCTCGTAATATCTCCACCCCGTACCGTTATTTGGGGCTTTGGCGCTTCTGGAGGAGCTGGCTCAGGGTCTGGATCGGGATATGGATCTGGGTTGGGGTTTGATGGTGGTGGTGCAGGTGTAGGATCAGGCGAGGGGTTGGGAGTACTGGCGGGCGGTTGTCCGCCATAAATTCTAAAGCCGTATGTTGTGTTCTGCTCGGTACCCGAGAATGCCGCATTACGGTAGATACCTTTCTTAGGATATCCCTTGTTACCATCAAAGTTTCCGGAGCAAACTGATTGTGATGAATTAAGCGTAGCAACTGGTTTTTGTTTCACCACAGTTTGACCGTCAACTTTTAATTCTATCCAGCCGTTAGCGGCCAGATCGGCATACTTAACACCCAGAGTAAAGTGATACCATTTGCCCGTTTCTATGGCGGGGCCATTCCAGTGCGTGCTATGGCCACAACCGATTGAAGTTTTAAACTTCATGCGCTTACCGCTGTCTGAAGCAAAAATAATGTTGGGCTGACCGCCTCTGTAATAATGATGCTGATGCCAAATGTCCCAATCACCACTGCCACTAGCTAATTGGTCAAACCGCTGCCAAAAATCGACGTACCACACCGTACCTTCTTTGAATTGAAGCTTATCAATTGGCATAAGCAGTTCTGCCCGTTCTCTCGGGTTCTTGCCCAGATCTATGCTGGATATGCAGTTGTCAGCAAGTGTTACTTGAATTGATGTACCACTTTTACCAGGAGGTACTTCGCTTATATCGCGAATAGACGAACCGCATTTACTCCCAACCTGTGAATTTCCCCAATTTGCGACTTTACTGCCGTCAAATAGTAGTGGTGCCTTTGATTGGGCGGTCGTAGTTGGCTGGTTAGAAAATATGGCGAAGGCTGCAACAAAGGCCATAAGCAATGCTATGCACAACGATAGCCCAAACGGCATGTGGTGAAACAGCTGAATAAACTTACGGTCATTGTAAGATCGCACCAGCCTCTGACTACTGCGTCCTTTGTTATTTTTTCGCACAGCCACGGACTTATTTGTTTTTTTCGAACGTTTTGTTGCTTGCGCCATACGAATCACCAATTCTCATATTAAGCAAACTTAATAAATCTCTACGCCAAGCTTATGCTTACAGAGAGTTCGTGTCAATTAGTGGCACAGACCAAGCAGGTCAGCTAGCCTATTTGTTTGATGATTCGTTTTAAGTCTTTTTCGGAAGTAAATTTAATTATAAGTTGCCCACCTTTGGCGGTGTGGCGAACACTTACCGGTGCGGCAAGTTTCTTGCTAACTGCTTTAGTATAGGGAGTCTCGCTTTCCGTTCGAGCTTTAGCGCGCTGGGACGCCTCGCCTTGTTTGGCGGCAACGGCAAATTGTTCTGCCTGACGAACCGTCCAGTTATTGGTTAAGATATTATCCAGTAGCTGTTGCTGCAGATTTGGATGATTTGTCAGTGACAATATAGCTCTGGCATGTGCTTCTGATATTCGACCCTCGGCCAGTGCGCGAGCCGCATCCTGTGGCAACTTTAGAAGTCGGGTCGTGTTACTGACAGTACTGATGGCACGACCTAATTTTTGAGCAATTTGTTCGAGCGTTAGGTTGAAATGTTGCTGTAGTCGTTCGATTGCTAATGCTTGTTCAAGTGGTGAAAGATCGACACGTTGAATGTTCTCAATGAGCGCAATTTCGGCCTGCTCAAGATCTTGGAGGCTGCGGACAATAGTTGGAATATGTGTTAGACCGGCGGCGCTAGCGGCGCGCCAACGGCGCTCGCCGGCGACAATCTTATATTTATTATTTTTTTGACGTACGACAATTATTGGCTGCAACACACCATGAGTTTGTACCGATTGAGTAAGCTCATGTAATTCTTGATCACGAAATGTGTTCCGTGGCTGTTCACTATTTGGTAAAATGTCGCTAATGAGTACATTTTGTACTCGGTGTTGATTATTACCTAGTAATTGGCGATCAAAGTCTTTCGGAATTAGACTATCAAACCCTCGGCCCAATGCTTGCTTTACCATAGTTACATTATCCTCTTTTCCAGTTCCTTTACTAGCGCTTTGTAAGCTCGTGAACCTTTGCTCCATTTATCATGCTCATAGATTGTTTTACCAAAGCTTGGTGCTTCTGCAAGACGAACGTTGCGCGGTATTGTGGTGTGAAATACCTTGTCGCCAAAATGCCGCTGCGCTTCGTGTTTTACCTGTTCAGATAGTGAATTGCGACGATCATACATAGTAAGCAGCACTCCAAGGAGTTCCAGGGTTGGATTGATGTTTTGGCGAATCATCTGCATAACATCGAGTAGTTGCCCTAACCCTTCAAGCGCATAGTATTCGGTCTGCAGCGGAATGATAACATCGTCAGCTGCCGTCAGAGCGTTAATTGTCAGCAGTCCAAGGGACGGCGGACAGTCAATCAGAATGTAGTCAAACGCAAGTGGTTCAAGAACTTTCTTTAAGGCAAACTCGCGCGATTCAATCGGCACAAGTTCAACTTCTGCAGCTGCCAGCTGAGAATTACTTGGCAATATAAACAAATTATTGATACGTAGCGGTTGGATAACTGCCATTGCCTCGGCACGTGAAAATAGTACGTCGTACAATGTTGTGATTAGCTGCTGTTTGTCTATACCTAGTCCGCTCGTAGCGTTTCCTTGTGGGTCAAGGTCACAGACTAGTACTCGTTTATTTGCACTGGCTAAACCAGCAGCAATATTAATCACGCTCGTCGTTTTTCCAACACCGCCCTTTTGGTTTATGACTGCTATGATACGTTTTGCCATGTGTGTATTTAAATCCCTGCTATGCTTAAGCTTATCAAAGTCCGCCCCTTAAAGCCAAGCGAGACCACCGGTTGGGATGGCGCAAGTCTAGCGCTTGGGTGATAAAAACCACAGCTCCTGACGTATAACGAAATAAGCTGTTGCTCCGGTGAAAAATATGAACGACATTACTGCATATGCAAGTACTAGTTTTTCCTTCATATCAAGATCACTCACCAATGCACTATAGGTGGTTAGTCCAGCAGAGCCGCCAATCAGGTTGGTATCAGATGTAGTCTCGCCAGCACCAGTGTCATCTATTTCCAGCTTTTCAGATGTATTCAGAGTTTCGATTTCTTGTAACTCTGCCAAACCGTCACTATTGACACTCCCACTCCCCACCCCTGGTGTCACCGACGCACTTTCGTTAGTGAGGATGTCTCCTTGATTGACCGACGTATCGTCGGCAACAGGCCCTTCGTTCACCGGATCATCAAGGTTAACTTCACTAATGGATTGGGCTTCGACCCGTATAACGCTCGATGGTTTCATGTCTGGTGCAAAAATATTTGAGAATATGGCTGCAGCCACCAGTAAATTAAGCCCCGTAAAAGCCAATTTGTGACGAGATATCAGTTTAGAAATAGATTTTGGGCGCGAAGTTGTACGTTTTTTATTATGTTGAGATGCGGACTTGGGGCGGTGCGATGTTTTACGAGTTTGACCCACAAAGCATATCCTTATCGCTATTTTTCTACGCTAAAACTGGCAAAAAGTTCTTTCCACTCACTGACCGTTAAGTTTTTGTCTGGTCGTGCCAACAACAGTGCTTTGTCGTTATTCAGCAGTGCCGTTTGCTGGGCATTTGGGCCGTTTGGATAGGTGATACTCACTACCCCGTTCTTACTTTTAAAATACTGTTCGACATTCATTTGTTTAGATAACTGCTCGAACGGATTTTCGACTTCTTTAAAATTTGCCGGGATCGGCTGCTGACTCACCACTACCTTGATGCCTTTAACACTTAATTGGTAGGTAAGCAGTTGCACATTGGAATCATAATTGACTGGTTTGACCGGTTTTACGTCGTCGGTGCTGATAATTTTATATGGGGCAAAGCTAAGTTGATCAGCGACATCATCAGGCAACGGCTCTTCCCTGCCGTATTGGTACCAGGCCGTGCCTCCGCCAACCATCCCGACAATGGTAAACATTAACAGATACACTCCGAGCTTTTTTATCTTGCCCATTACCTAACCAGACTACCACAAACACGCTTATCGTTACAAATGGGTACACTCCGGGTAAAGCTACTGCTGGATGAGATAATCGAAAGTTATGTTACTAGTAGTTGGGTTGGCAACATAGATAGTGAAGTCGTTTTCGGTTTTTACTACCCAGAAATTGTTACCGCCAGTGTTTATGGTTGGTGAAGCAACGACCGTCGGCGGCGTCAGGTAGGCAGTGTTGAATGGTTTTGTGATGCTACTTTGACCCGCCAACAAAGTGACAGTGCCCCGAGTATCATCGTTGCCAGTGATGTGGCCAAAGATAATAATACCGCTCTTGAACGTAGCAACTGTGTTCACTACCAATGATTCGGCCTGTAGTTCCCCACCGATAAGCAGATCCTGGAACTTACTGAAACTGATACCCTGGAGTTCAACTGACGGAACGTAGTACTGGGTCTGAACAAACACATCAACTGTACCGTCGCTTTGGGTAGACTGCAGCGCCCGACCAACAATTAACCCAGCAGAGTCAGCCCTTATACCGACGCCGTCAGTTTCTGAAATGGTGATTGGATCACCGATGGCGACTGGGCCTTTCACTTTAAGTGGGACACGACCGACTAAAGCAATCAGTCGTGTATCCGTACGATTTGCTTCGTAGTCACGCAATGCCAAACCAGGACTTGTCGAAACAATTCCCATGATGTTCTGGCGTTCGCTCAAAGTTGCTCGTTTTAGTTTACCGCTAGCTGGGTTTAGCGCCACGATCTCTCCCGCGGCCAGTGACAAATCCTCAACTGCGTATTCCTCGGCAAGGTCGAAATTAGCAATACTGAAGTTCTTGCCGTAGTACTGGTTGGCGTAGATATTGTTGAAGTAGTTGGTTGAACTACCTATGTTATAACCACCACTGGATGTTGACGAGTTCGCCAAACTACAAGTAATATCTGCACATTTTGTAACTGCTAAGTTGTTGACGGTCGTAAAGTCCCAGTGAGAAATAACCGGTAAACCATCAGCTCCGATAGCAATTGATGTGTAGAAATCGGTGTCAACCGTTCCGAGGTTAGTAGTTGTATTGCCGGAAGTACAAGTTGCATTACCACACTTAATGATATGCAGATCACTGTCAGTTCTGTTTTCTGATGAGATAATCGGATAGCCGTCGGTACTGATGGCGATTGACGACCAGAACCCGATTTGATCACCACCACCATCGCCAATTTCAGTACTCGATGAAGTGCTACAATCGACAGCCGTACACTTTGTGACGGTCAGGTCAAACGTGGCGTTATTATGACCGCTTATCACTGGATAACCGTCGGGGCTGATTGCGATCGACATGTCAAGAGCGATGTTTTGGGCAGTGTCATAGACATTCGCCTGTGTTGCGGTTGTTGAGCAATCTGCCAACGTACAGCGAGTTACTGCAATGGCCTGGTCAGTTGCGTTACGGTAAACCGCCACCGGCAAGCCGTCGGAGCCGATAGTAACGTCGGCAAAACTACCATGGCTTTCGCCAGCATCATTTATGGCTGTGTAGTTAGCGAGAGCAGTGCATGATGTGGTAGTACATTGGACGACAAACGGATCGCGGTCTGAAACACCATCGTCTTGGTTATAAACCACTATTGGTAAGCCATCATCACCTATCGTAATAGCCGAATAGGTGCCTCTTGCTTGAGCATCAGCATAGAGGCCGTCGGCAAACTTGGTAGTCGAATTCGAACTACAGCTGGCATTGCTACACTTAGTAATCGCTAGGTCTGTATCGGTCGAGTTGTAGTGCGAAATAATCGGATAGCCGTCTGAGCCTATGGCAATCGATGTCCATTGGCCCCATGTATCTCCACCGCCATCAGAAATTTTGGTTGAAGTATTGCCAGATGTGCAAGCGGCGTTTCCACATTTCAGAACCGCCAGATCGCCGCCGCTCTGATCATAATAAGAAATGACTGGTAAGCCGTCGGTACCAATTATAATTGAGCTCCACTGTCCAACGGTATTAGCATCAGTAATGCTGGTTTGCGTGCGAGTAGTAGATGATGAAGTTGGTGAACTAGCGGCTAAGATATTACCCCGAAACGTACTATTGCCTGACGTATCTACAGTTAGTCGAGTAACGCCATTAGTACCGAGTGTTAGAGATTCAGCAGCTGATCCAGTTTGCAAGTTACCTATGTAAGCGGTTTGAACCGGCACGCTCGATGAACCAAGTTGAATACCACCGCTCAGCGCTGTACCGGAGCCGCTACATGATGTGTTTCCACAGCGCACCGCGAGCAAGTCGTCACCGCTACCATCCTGGAATGACACAACGGGCAAGCCGTCTGTGCCGAATATTACTTGTGTTGAACCGCCGGAAACTCCGCTACTGTAAACATCTGTCGTAGTGTTTGAAACACAGTCGAGCGATGTACATTTCATAGCCCTCACATCATGATCTGCGCCAGAAACTTCTTCACGGTAAACAATCAGCGGGTAACCGTCAGCACCAATAGTTATTGAGGCCTGATCGCCGACATCATTAGTCGAATCAAGCGTGCTGGTACTGCTTACGTTGCAGTCTATGTCGGCACATTTGGTAACTCGTAAGTCACCGTTAGTATCATCGTGGTGGGCGATTATCGGCAGACCGTCGGAACCAATAGCAACCGCTGGACGATTACCAACATCGTTTGTGGTATCAGGTGCGTTAACAACGTTTCCTGATGAGCAAGTTGCGTTTCCACACTTTACTGTCCTTAGATTAAGGTTACCTGTGAAATCATAATGAGCGATGAAAGGCAGGCCATCAGGTGCAATGACAATGTCTGGATCAAAACCGACAACCCCTGTTGATTCAACGGTGGTCAGTGTGTCTCCCGTAGTATCACTACATGCCACATTACTACACTTAAGCGTCATTAGGTTGTCATTGGTGTCATCTAGGAAAGCAATGATTGGCAGACCGTCTGGAGCAACAGCGATTGAGCTTTGTCCGCCAGCATTAGTAGCCGATTCAAGTAACGTCGTGATATAGCTACCAGTACAAGTAGCATTTGTACATTTCAGTGAATACAGATCGCCCGCTGTACGATCATAGAAACTGATAACTGGAAGGCCGTCTTTGCCAATAGCTATATCGGGGAATTCACCGACATCATTAGCGGTATCATAAGCAGTAACGGTTGTTGACGAGCTACACGAACTTGTCGAGCAGTGCGTTATGCGGAGCGTACCGTTAGTTTCGTCGTGGTGCGCGATTATTGGCATACCGTCAGAGCCAAGTTTCATACTACCCTGGTTACCGACATCGTTGGCGCTATCAAGTGTGGTAGTTACCGCACTGGTTGCCGATGTTGTAGCTGCAGCTGCTGGCAAAATATTGCTGGCAATACGCCCAATAGATAAATTACCGCCGACACTTAAGTTGGTGCCGACACTTATGCTACCGCCAACATCAAGCCGATTATTCACCAAAACATCTTGGACGTTAATTGTTGTTGCCTGCAAACCACCGGCTTCAAGTTGTTGTACATAGCCGCCACCAAGATCAAACACCTGCAACAAATCGCTGGTGTAGCTGGTGACATACGCATACCTGCCACTGACTGCCAAATGATACGGGTTTGTGCCAACTGGGATGTTCATGACATCTTCCGGAGTTGTTGGGTTGGTAATGTCGTAGGCGTACAGCTTGCTCGTCGCCCCCTGGTTGCTCACTCCATAGATGTAGCGACCCTGTAGCACCATGTCTTCGATATCAGCGTCAGCGAAATAACTGCCCAGTGATGACATGCTTGCAGGGTTACTGATGTCGACCACATACATCAATGTAGTCTCATCGGTGACATAGGCGTAGCTGCCCGATACAACTACTGACAGTGGCAAAGTGGCAAAGCCTACCGATCCAACATGAGCCAGCGCTCGAGGATTGGAGATATCAATAGCCTGCAGGTTTTGACCATCATTATTGGCAACATACATATAATTGCCCTGTATGTAGGCATCTTGTGGGCCATTAACGCTCGTTGTGAATGTACTTACGAGTACCGGTGCACTTGGGTTTGAAACATCGAAAACATTTATTCCGTCGCTGTTTTGACTTAACACGTAGGCATAGCTGCCCTGCACCTGCACATGGAATGGATCGGTACCGGCATTAATCGAACTAACGACTCTTGGTGATGATGGGTTGCTTATATCAACCACTACGAGCGATCCCGGAATACCGGTTGTACCGACATATGCATAGTTACCCTGCACCGCCACTGATTCGGGTGCATCGCCAACGGTCACGTTACTGACATCATCAGGGTTGGTTGGATCAGTAATATCGACGATTTGAAGCAGGTCACCATCATAACTTGTCACATAAGCATATTTGCCCTTGATAGCAACCGAGTCTGGCCCAGCACCACCACCTTCAGCCTGCGTAAGATCACCTATAGCGGCTGAGCGAAGCTGTCCAGTAACTTCAAGGCTATTGCCGATGCTTAGGTCGCTGGCCACATATACGGCATCCCAGAAATTAGCCTGTTCCTGAACGTTCAAGGTACCAACAATCGCTGTATCACCAGCAGTAAGACTGCCACCACCGCCATCGCTCAAGTTCTCACCCGACAATCCAACTAAGTCTAGACTGCCGCCAATACTTACTCGTGAGGTGGAAGTGTAGTAGATGGTACTGGCTTCTGTGTTACTGAGTTCACCGCCCAGCGCATAGAGGTAGCCATTGGCAGCAATAGTTGTGTGGGCATCGCGGCCTTCGGGGAGTGCATTGGCAGATGTGGCAAAGTTACCAAAGCTCCCATTGGCATTAAGTTGGGCGTAATAGACGGTCGTGTTTGATGTCCCGCTTAAGCGTCCGCCGATGGCGTACAGGTAGCCATTTTGAACAGCTGATGTCAGTACTGCTCGGGCAGCCGGCAAGGCACTAGCAACATCCGTCCAAGTTCCGACAGTACCGTTAGGGTTGAGCGCAGCATACTGGACGTTTTGTCGGCCACCAGTAGTCGCAGTGTCGGAACGACCACCTAGTATATAAACGTAGCCGTTAGCAATACTGGCAGCGGCCAGTCCGGTAGTAGTAACAAGGCTAGAGGTGGCACTCCAGGCACCGATGGTGCCGTCGGCGTTGAGCTTAGCATACGAAACGGTGGATATGGTGAGCGTTGAGCCGGTGTTGCGACCACCGATGACATAGACATAGCCATTGGCGACGACACTGGAATGGTGAGCGGTAGCTGCACTAAGGCTGGTCGTAATTGTCCAGCTACCGAGGGTGCCGTCAGTATTAATCTTGGCGTAATAGGAAGTTGCTTGTGGGGTACCGGCTTCGGCGTCCAGACCACCAAGTACATAAATGTAACCGTTGGCAACTACCGAAGTGTGCCCGGTACGAACCGATGGCAGACTGCTGGTAGCAGTAAAGCTGCCAATCGAGCCATTGGCATTTATTTTGGCGTAGGAGACGGTCGTGACGCCCACATTACTACCGTTCACTCCGCCTAACATATATACATAGCCATTGGCGGTAACCGTTGAACTTTCCCTGAGAGCTGTGGTCAGACCACTGGCATTGATCTGCCATGCACTCGTCTCTCCGCTATTACCACCAAGCAGGGTAATGTTGCCTGCATTGGTGGAATCAATGTTGAATAGTGATGCTCCGCCAGCATTTTGGACATCGAATGCAATAGTAGAGTTAGTAGAGTTCTGGAATGAAGCAGTACCAGTGCCAGACAAGCTGAAGGTACCGAGGGTTTCGGTGGAGCGGGCTTCGAGGGTGTTGTCGCCATAACGGTATACCTCTGCACCATCTGTTTCGAAACTTCCAGCGTAGAGCGAGCCACCGAATCCAACCAGTCGTTGAATCTCATCTATATTGGCAGTCCCGCTCGCTGCAACGGTACCAGCGGTAGTTTGAGAGATTTTTGTCCAGGCTCCGACGGCATTGTCATAGCGGTACGCTTCGCCCTGACTGTTGGTCGTATACGTTCCAAGGTAAAGGCTACCATTGACGACTTCTAACTCATTGGCAGCATCCACACTTGAAGTACCACCGCTAACAATCGTTCCGGCAGTAGTATGGCTGACCCGAGTCCACGTCGTACCGCTATCGTAGCGGTAGACTTCGGCCTGGTCGGTCTTGTTGGTACCGGCATATAGATTGCCGTTATGCGATGCAAGATCGCTCACCGCCGTAATGGTAGTGGTGGGGTTGCCACCAATGGTGCCGGCGGTGCCGGAGATCTTTGTCCAACTGCTGCCACCGTCGTAACGGTAGACTTCGGCGGAGTTTGATTCCTGGGTTCCTAAGTAGAGCGAGCCACTATACACAGCCATGCTTTTTACGGAATTGATAAGTGTGGTGGGGTTGCCACCAATGGTGCCGGCGGTGCCGGAGATCTTTGTCCAACTGCTGCCACCGTCGTAACGGTAGACTTCGGCGCTGTCGGCTTCTTCTGTTCCTACATACAGTGAACCGTTGTAACTGATCAATGTATTGGCGCGATTGATGCTGCCAGTGGGGTTGCCACCAATGGTGCCGGCGGTGCCGGAGATCTTTGTCCAACTGCTGCCACCGTCGTAACGGTAGACTTCGGCTTCATTTGCTTTGTCGGTGCCAACAAATAACTGGCCATTGTGAACGACCATGTCGCGTATACCATCAATACCGGTTGTGGCTCCACCACCGACTGTGCCGGCAGTGCCAGAAACGCTCGTCCATACTCCGTTGGCATCATAGCGGTAGATCGCAGCCGCATCCGTCACTTCTATTCCGAAATAGAGTGCACCGTTGTAGACTGCAGCTGTTTGCATACCATCAATGCCGGTACCGTTGCCGCCGATGGTGCCGGCGGTGCCGGAGATCTTTGTCCAGTCCTGATTTATAGCAGTTGACTTGGTCGCTGCAAGGCGACCGTTAACAGCAATATCTAGATTAGTAGTATCGGCAGTGAGGAGAGAGGTCCCGGCAGCGTTTTGGATACCAAAGGCAGAAGTCGAATCAGTCTGATTCCTAAAGGTAGCAGCTCCCCCGTCGGCAATAGCGAGCACATCGCGAGCTGTAGCGGTTGTATCAGTAACAAGCAACAGGTTGCCTGTTCCAGCGGATTGAATGCTTAGCCCACCACGAGCACCAGTCGACAACTGATCGATAGTTAGGTTATAAGTGCTGTCACTTCCCCCTGAACTAGGATTGCGGATGACAAGACCATCATCAGCTGTCGTGAGAGCGATAACACTATCGCTACCATCGGCGTCTGCATCATATGCTGCTTGGAGAGTATTTGCACCTGCCGTACAAGTTGCTATTCGATTCGTTGAATTTCGGCATAGGTATGTTGACGTATCTGCGGTGGCGAGTGCTGAAACAATAACACCGCCGGCCGACTGTAGCGTCGTAGTTCCGGCAATCGTACTGCCAACATTAACGTTGGTTGTCGACGAAGCTGTAGCAGACGTTCCTATATTAATAGTTTGGGTACTGGAGCCGCCAGCCGATGAGCCAATCGAGATCGTATTATTGACTGTTGCTTGACCCAGAGTGATGGTGCCGGTTTGAGAGGCGCCGCCAATTGCAATAGTGCCGGTAGTGGTGCTTGCACCTAGCGTATATGTCGCTCCAGTAGTCCCATCAACACTAAAACTTGATATGCCGGTAGTTGCAAATGCGCCGGAGGTCTGGGCATAGCCAGTGATGTTAGATAGAGCACCAGCGTTAGATAGTCTGGTAGTACCGTTAGTAGTAAGATCACCGGCTGTGATGGCGATGTTGCCAGTATCTGCAGTGA